>VMSP01000014.1 GCA_013792135.1 Desulfocapsa sp.
AGGGTTCTTCAGCAAATCATAGGCCGCATTCTTCTTAAATGGTAAGTCGGCATTGGTGACTATTCCTCTGTAGAAATTGTCCCCCTCAAAAGGCAACATGAAAATAGCGGAAAAAAGTGTCAGGGGCGAGATCCCTCTCAAATTTCCGTATACCGTTTTTATTGAGAAGGGTGCCGACCTGAAAGTTTCCAATGAACGAAGAGATTTTACCCTGCTGTCGTTTTGCCTCTTGTTGCTCCTGATGTTGTTTTGTAATATCCATTTTAGTCCTTTCTCCTTGATATTATTGATGTTTATCGCAAAACCAATATATCATGAAGCGAAGGACTTTTTAATATAAATATTTTATTATTTCATATATTTGTGTGATAACTTTACGTTTCACAGCATAAGCCGGAAAGTTGAGCTCTTACATCACCCAACAACTCTCTAGCAATTAGAAATAACCCCATCCAGCGACTGCCAGCCAGGAAGAAAGAGGGAAATGCTACTGATGAAGCGACAGGAAATACAAGAGACTGCGTAAGGATGAAAAAATGACAAAAAAGAAAACCGTATTGCAGAGACTTATGGACTGAACATAATCCTTCCAACCGGCTTGATCAGAACAAATAAGACCATAAAAATGGATATCAGATGTCCCTCAAATATTCATTAAAAAACCCCAAAGCCATTGTTTGCATCGAAACTATTCTCTTATTTTTCCCTTGTGAAAGATCAATCCGCTTCATGTTTCTCCAGAAAATCACCACATCTATCATAGATGGCATAAAAATAGTCCCATAATAAATGAAAATCACAAAAAATTTATTCGGGCTCAACATAGAGAACAAACAATGTAATTCCACAGTCCAACAAACTACATCATGGACTGCACAAAATGAGTTAAAAAACTATTCCAGATTCAAGATCAGCAGCAAAAATTAGGCAAATGAAGAAGATGTAATTTCGACTACCTCAAACTCACGAGTTCCGCCAGGCGTCTTCGCAGTCACCTCATCTCCTACCTCTTTTCCAAGAATACTTCTACCCAAGGGCGAAAACACAGAGATAGAACCCTTCTTAACATCAGCCTCTTCCGTGCCCAAAAGCTGATAGCTAACCTGAGCATCCGTTTCAAGATCCAGCAAGGTCACCACCGTTCCAAAGACCGCCCGTTGGGTAGGCACATCCATACAATTAATCACCTCGGCACGCCCCAGTTTATCCTTAAGTTCCATAATTCGCCCTTCTATATGCCCCTGTCGCTCCTTGGCAGCATGATATTCAGCATTCTCCTTCAGGTCACCATGAGCACGGGCAACTTCAATCGCCTTGACCACATCATTACGCTCAATTTTCTCAAGACGCTGGAGTTCATTACGAAGCTTCTGATACCCCTGAGTCGACATCGGTACTCGTTCAACCATTATTTCCTCCTGTGAACATAAAAAAAACTGCAAATTATGGAGCAAACACCACACAATCAGCAGGAATACAAATAGAATTACCAGCGATAGACCAGCGACAAAGCAACATCTTTGCGGATCACCGGACCTCCCTGAATTATTTCGAAACTGCTACTTAATAAGAAATGACGGCTCATTTCAAGAAAAATATCACCGCCAAAGGTATGACTGTCATACCCGCCATTATCATAACCAAAGGAATAATCGAGGGTATAGTAACTGGGAGCACTGCGACCAAGCACATCTGCAGCCAGTTGATGCTCAAAATGGGCAGAAACTAAATTCTGCCAATATTCCTTAGGACTCCAGTAGGGATGATCACCAGGCATAAACCCATTTTCATAGGAAAAATCCCGGCCCTTATTCACCTCGGCATTATGCTGAAATTCCTGACCGTAGGTAATCTGCAGCAGGGTCGGTTCACTATGAATGATATAAGTCGCCCAGACATGATAACGACTCTGATGATTAGCATCACTATACTCTCTGAATAAATATTCCCCACCACAAAAGAGGCGCGGCAAGATATCCATCCTGACACCACCTTCCACATCCCGCCTGCTGATCCCCTGTTCAAGGGCTTGGACAGTATCATCCACCACATCCTGATCCAGACGGACAAAAGCATGCAGATCATCCCCTATGCGGCCACGCATCTCCAGATGGAAGAGTGGAATAATATCAAAATTGGGTTGATTATACTCATCAACAGATTTATCCACACCAACTCGAGTAATAAAGTCAACATTATAATGAGGATAAAAAGAATATGCTGCCAGAAATCTGTTCCGCCAGAGGGCCTGATCAGTATCCTCGGAAATGGCGTGAATGGTGCTCCAGCTGATATCCATCTCCTGACGAAGAGTCGGCAGCATCCAGACACTGGCCCCACCTCGTGTCTGTTGCATATCAAAATATCCATCGCGACCGCTGAGAGAAGAATATCCGGAGTCAATCATCCCCCGGGGTTCCCTCTTCAGACTGTTACGCTGCACAGACTCGGCTAGCTCAGGATAATCAGGATTTTCTCGTTCAATCTCTTCATAAAGCAAGGCCTCCTTCCCCAAAAACCCAAGACGGCTGTAGATCCCGGCAAGATCAAAGAGAGACTCAGGAGAAGGGTTCTTTTCAACCACCTCCTGATACTCTTTCATGGCCTGATAATATGCGCCCTGCGCCAACGCCCGCCTGGCAGAGAGCTCCTTGGCAACTAATTGTTGCCAACGAAAATCGGCATAGAGATCAGCTCCGATTCTACCAGCAGGCTGTCCACACTGAGTCATGACAAATGCAGGATCCATCACTACAGTCAGGCGATCAGGTTCCGCCGGATGAGTAAAGGTAATTACATTCAAGAAACTTTGCTTAGGAGGGGGTAAGTCAAGTTGGATCTGTTGTTTTTCTATCCTCTCAGTAAAAAGCCTCTCCACAGAGGGCTGCAAAACAGCATCATACACTGCTACCGCTGCCACCCATTGCCGATCAGCCCACAGGGACCTGGCAAGGATTAACTTCTGCCATACTAACAAATGACTGCTGTCAGGAAAGGTCATAATCCCTTTCACTAGTCCTAGCTGTTGAGCAGGAGCCAGTTTTTCTATAATTGTCCGAAAAGATGCTTGCTTAAACTCAAGCTCCAGTAATTTCCGAGTGAAACTAAGCTCCGAAGGATATTCAACAACAAGGCCCTGCAAGACAGAAAAAGATGCATCCAGGCCTCCCTGTTTCTCAAGGATATCAGCATGGACGATCCTGGCCGCAATTGAGTCAGGCACCTCTTTTAAGGCCATCAACACATGTTTATTGGCCGCTTCAATGTCTCCATATGTTTTTTCTAACTGTGCGGCCTGCATCAGACTCTGGAATCTGTTGCCATAATTTTTACTGAGGACAGCATCAACCCTATCCCCTTTCGCCTTTTCTGACAACCCAGCGTCAAGTTGCTGTCCAATAATCAAAGGCTCCAGATCCAGCGGATGCTCCTTGAAAAGTTTCGCTACCAGTTCTTGGCCCTTTCCATATTGTTTATCCTGCAAGTAAAAATAAGAAAGTAAAAGATCTACCTGATACTTCATTTCGGAATTTCGAGGGCAATGCTGGACAAGAAGTTTCCGATATTCCAGGATACTCGCGACTGCCTTACCCAATTTTCCACTAGCGGCCAGCACCCTTGCTCGGAGTAAGACAAAATCATGTTCGTTTTCCTCGCAGGTTGCAGGAATGACAGGATACCCTGTTTGCTCAGACAATAACGTAACCCACGTCCAGGCCAGATCAGGTTCATTACTCTCCAGAGAGAATTCAACCAATTTACGAAGGACAGATCCAATTGCCACACCATCCACCAACATCTGCCTCAAACCCTGTTCGGCCTCAAAAATATTTCCTTCCCTGTACAAAGCATCAGCCAGGGCAAGACGTATCTCGGCAATGCGTCCAGTTTTCCCCTGCCCTACCTCAATCAATTCTTGATAGATTTTTTTGGCCTCTGCTGCCAGTCCTGTTTCCAACAAGACCCTGGCGTACCGCATATCTATGTTTAACCGCTCCGGATCTGACTTTGCATCCCGGCGCAGCATATGATAATGCTCCTGATACTGACTGATCAAACCAAGCTGTGCCGCCAAATCCATACAACGTAGCCGAATATCCCGATCGCTTAGTCTCGTCTCCAGATAGCGGTTATACCAGACTAATGCCTGCTCGGAGAGTCCACGCAGATCAGCAAGTCGCGCACTGGTCAACAGGAATCTTGGTTCCTCATCCACAGTTTCCACCATTCCTGACTCCAGCGGCATCGAGCCACCATCTGAGATCATCACGTCCTGAGGCAATAGCCCCAGGAAATGGTCAACCTGGCCCGTTTCCTTCTGTTCAAGAAACAGTTCAGCAAGTCGCAGAATAACTTCCTTGTTCCCCGGTTCATGCTGGTGAATAATGGCAAGCACCTCACGCAGTTCTTTGCTGTTACCATGTTTTTCAAGGAGCTTGGCCAGGGATGAATAAATGGCCAGAGGGTTGGAAGTAATCTGTACAAGTTCCTTCCACAATGGCAAGGCTCCGTCATGTTCTACTCTGGACAATAGATTACGGGCAAGCAGGGCATGCATCTTTATAATTTCCTGCCCAATCATCTGATTTCCAGGATGACGTTGAAAGTACTCCTCGTAAAAAGAGAGCGCTTTATCAGGTTTCCCTAGATCAAAGAGATAAATAGCACCAATCTGCAGAAGACGTTCATCACGTTGTTCGTCCTGATCTAATAATATCAGGAGATGGGGCAATGCCGTCTCCTTCTCACCCCGGGCAATAAAATAACCAGCAATCTTTTCCTGAAACGGTCGGTAATTTGGATACCGCTGTAAATATTTTTCCCAGCAGGATAGAGCTCTGGCTTTCTCACCAGATTTTTCAAAGACTTCAGCCGCCTCCAGCAGCACCTGATCCTCCACCATAGCCTGAGAAATAAGGTTTGCATAATAGACCAAGGCCTTTTCCCGCCGACCTGACTTGACTGCATGGATCGCCAGTTGATGAAGCAGTAGACTATCTTCAGGCCGGTACTGAATGAGTTGTTCCATGTACGGATAAGCCACCTCAGTCTTTCCCTGTCCGTGCAATGCAATGACCAGACCCGTCAGTGCCTCTATTACCTGAGTCTCCTCCAGAGTGGCTTTTTTCTTGTACACAAGGCCATAATAGGTGGAGGCCCTGGTATACTCTTTCTTGTTCAGAGCCACCAGACCAGCGCTTATCAGATACTCTGTGCGCTGCGGATCTGCTTCCAGAAGATCTGCCACAAGGACTGAGGCGTGATCCCAATCAGAGAGAGCGATCAGAACCAGACAATATTCCCATGAGGCCTCCTCAATATTCTTTTTCAGGGAAAGAAGATGAGAATAAGTCCGGGCTGCCTCAATATATTTCTCCTGTCGCGTCAGTTCTCGAGCCTCATCCCAGAGAAGTTTCCAGCCAGGTTCTTTACTGGTATCACTGATAACGACATCACGTTCAGGAGTAATCGCTGCAGGAGTAGCAAAGACGAAAGAAGGGAGAAATAAAAGAAAGGAAAAAGTGACGATAATCTTACAGGAAAAGATGCCTACCTGCTGACCAGCCACTTGTTGAGATACGAAAGCCATCAGAAAATTCTGCCAAGAATCCTTCACCATCCAAGAACCTCCATGGCAAAGACATTTCTTATTCCAGAGCACATTAGAAAAGGGGAATCTCACGAAATCAATACGTTTACTGCCGATAAAATTCGACTATTTTGTCCACCACATACTCCTGCATCTCCGCAGTCAATTCCGGGTAAATTGGTAGAGCAATGGTCTCAGAGGCAGCTTTCTCCGCCTGATGAAACGACTGCACCGGAAAACTTGCACCTAAACATTTCTGCTGATGCAGAGCCACCGGATAATAAACTTCACAGCCGATATCCTGGGAACGAAGCCAGTCAAGCAAGGCATCACGCCGGTTGACCCGCAGGACATACTGATTATAGATATGAAAATTTTCTCCAGCTCCACTCATGTTACCTTCAAGTTGTTTCTTAAGATAAACAGCCTGTGGCAAAGCCAGGAAATTGTTCTGAACAAGATCGGTTTCAGTAAACATTCTATTGTAACGATCAGCATTTTCTCGCCTGGCCCGATGCCATTGACCCAGATAGGTCATCTTGATTCGCAGCACTGCTGCCTGTATGGGATCAAGACGAAAATTGCCCCCCACCTGTCCATGATAATATTTCGGCGAAGCCCCATGATTAAGTAAGATTCGAATCTTATCGGCAAAAGCACCATCATGGGTCACAACCATTCCGCCATCGCCAATACCCCCAAGATTTTTACTGGGAAAGAAAGAAAAACATCCGGCAAGCCCCATGGATCCAGCCTTCTTCCATTGAACCTTCATCCCATCACCCGTATCTCTATTCATCGGATATTCAGCACCAATGGCTTGAGCCGCATCTTCAATAACGGGCAATTCATATTGATGTGCCGACTTCATGATCGCCTCCATATCCGCACATTGTCCGTAGAGATGGACTGGCAGGATGGCCTTTATTTTTCTGTCATGGTCACGAGAAAGAACCTCTTCCATTGCCACGGGATCAATATTAAAGGAGACAGGATCAATGTCTACAAAAACAGGAATGGCCCCCAACCGAAGGACAACTCCCATAGTGGCAAAAAAAGAATAAGGTGTAGTCAGAACCTGATCGCCAGGTCCTATCCCCAAGGCCATCAAGGAAACTAACAGGGCATCGGTGCCACTTGAAACCCCCACCCCGTTTTCCACACCACAATAAGCGGCAATTTCATGCTCCAGAAAAGAAACTTCTGGCCCCTGAATATATGTCGTTGAATCAATAACCCTGGTGACCGCCTTCAGGATGTCTTCCCGAAGATAGTTCAATTGTTGTTTAAGGTCGAGCAAAGGTACTTTCATTATTCAGATTTTGATCCTAATCAAACTTTATATTTTAGAAAAAGGAAGAACCGCTATCAAAAATAAGTAGTTATTTGTCAGAACTTCCTTTAATCACTATGGTTTCTCCATCAAAGAAATCCTTGATATCCGGCATTTCTATCTCAAAAAACTTCTTCATTTTTTTCAGCAGATTCACCTCAATCTGCCTGACCCTTTCCCGGGAGATATCAAACTTATCAGCAATATTCTGGAGAGTAAGGGGCTCATCGGTGAGTAGTCGCTCTTCCAGAATCATCGTCTCTTTGGCATTGAGATTTTCTTTTAAGGTCAGAATCATTTCGGCAAGCTTGGCCTTCATCTGACCGCTGGCCACCATTTCCTCAACCCCTGGCCCCTCACTGGGCAAAAAGCTTTTCTGCTCATCTTCCGAGTCCGCCCGGACCGGGCTTTCAAGAGAGACATCGCTGCCTCCCATGCGTTGACTCATCTCAATAACTTCACTTTCCTTGACATTCAGACGCTGTGCCAGCAATTTTGTTTCAGCCTGAAATCCTTGAGATTCAAGAAGTTTCTTTTCTTTGTTCAGACTAAAAAAAAGCTTCCGCTGGGCCTGAGTGGTGCCGATCTTGACCAAACGCCAATTATCCATAATAAACTTCAGGATATAAGCCCGAATCCAATAAGCGGCATAATAGGAAAACTTAACACCGCGATAAGGATCAAACTTCTTGGTGGCCTGTACCAACCCCACATTTCCCTCCTGAATGAGATCCATAAAGTTCTGCATCCAATATTTCTGGAAATCCATGGCCACCTTGACGACCAGACGTAAATTAGAAGAAACCAGCCTGTAAGCGGCATCTTGGTCGCCATTTTCCCTGAATCTAACCGCCAGCTCATCCGCTTCTTCCCGCGTCAAGAGCTCATACTGACTGATTTCCTGCAGATAACGATGTAAAGCAGGATTACTCAGAGCAGGCAAATGCTCCTCGTTGGAAAGGGAGACAAGGGGATGCTCATACTGATCGGTTTCCTCCCGGTCAGATTCAGACACATCCAGCAGATCGGATGAATCTGAGGTGTCAATTATATTTTTTTTTGAGGTCATATAGGGCTCTGTTTGCCAAGACAATATCAATTATAGAAACTTTTTATTATTACCCCAGTTCCATCAAAGTGCAATCATTATATCTCTCATGCAAAATACCACACAGACCATACTACTCTTCTTTCAAGCCACTTATCCATAGGAAATAAAGGAGAATTCTATTTTCTTCTTGATCCTTTTATGCTACAAGAGAGTCTTGAAAAATCAGGATTTTCATTCACGTTAACGAATTGACCTCTTCCTGAACGAAAAAACGATTTCTTAAGGTTTCTTTAAAAGCTAATTTTTCAAGCATATTGAGCCATTTCCTTCTTCAGCATTTCATAAAATTCCCCCGAAAGCAATGAAACACATACGAAATTTCTCCATTATCGCCCATATTGATCATGGTAAATCTACCCTTGCCGACCGCATGATCCAGCTATGCAATCAGGTCTCTGTTCGTGAATTCAAAGATCAGATGCTTGACAACATGGACATCGAACGTGAACGTGGCATCACCATAAAAAGCCAGACCATTTGTCTGCCATACACCGCTAAAGACGGGAAAACATATGAACTGAACCTGGTGGATACACCTGGCCATGTTGACTTCAGCTACGAGGTCTCACGGGCTCTCAGTTCATGTGAAGGTGCCCTGCTTCTCGTTGATGCCGCCCAGGGAGTTCAGGCCCAGACCCTGGCTAATTTGTACCTTGCAATGGAAAACAATCTGGAGATCATCCCGGTTATCAACAAGATCGATCTCCAATCTGCAGAGCCGGAGAAAGTGGCAGAGCAGATCGAGGACGACCTGGGACTGGACCGAGATCACATCCAGCTTTGCTCAGCAAAAACAGGAAAGGGTGTCGATGATATTCTTGAGGCCATCGTCAAATTCCTTCCCCCCCCAAAAGGAGACCCTGTCAGCGAACTTCAGGCCCTCATTTTTGACGCCCATTATGATGCTTTCAGGGGCACCATCATTTCCTGCCGCCTTATTAATGGTACTATCAAGGCAGGAGAGATGATAAAGTTCATGTCCAACAACGCCACATACAAGGTCGAGGAGGTAGGTCTGTTCAGAGGAGTCAGCAAGGAGCCACAAAAACAACTCTCCGCCGGGCAAATTGGTTATATCCTGGCCGGTATAAAAACCATCAGTGACACCCGGCCAGGCGATACCATCACCCATAAAGACCGACCTTGCGCCCAGGCCCTGGCCGGTTTCAAAATGGTCCAGCAGGTAGTCTTCTCTTCCATCTACCCTATTTCCACCGATGACTACGAGAATCTGGCCACCGCCATTGAAAAACTACAGCTCAATGATGCAGCCCTGACCTATCAAAAAGACTCATCAGTAGCCCTTGGTTTTGGCTTTCGCTGTGGTTTTCTTGGACTTCTGCATCTGGAAGTCGTTCAAGAGCGACTGGAACGTGAATTTGACATTTCTCTCATCCTGACCGTCCCTTCCGTTAAATACAACTTCTATCTCAATGATGACAGTATGGTGGAAGTTGACAACCCGGCCCATTTCCCGGATCCATCCAAGGTTAGCCGGGTAGAAGAACCCTACATCAAGGCCACCATCCTCATGCCTGAGAGATATATGGGGGTGGTGATGGCGCTATGCATGGAACGACGTGGCGATAATACCCACTACCATTACCCAATGCCTGGTAGAATCGAGCTCACCTGTGAACTGCCGCTAGCAGAAGTAATCTATGATTTCTATGATAAATTAAAATCAGCCACCCAGGGATATGGCTCATTTGATTACTCCCTCTATGATTATCGCAAGAGTGACTTGGTCAAACTGGACATCCTTGTCAATGGTGAACTGGTGGACGCCCTCTCCCAGCTGGTTCATCGAGTAAATTCCAGGGCCAGAGGCCTGCATGCCTGTGAACAGCTCCAGCGTGAGATTCCCAGACAGATGTTCAAAATCGCCATTCAGGCCGCTATCGGTGGATCAATTGTCGCCCGAACCACCATATCGGCCCTGAGAAAAGATGTCATTGCAAAATGTTATGGCGGTGATATCTCCAGAAAAAGAAAACTCCTGGAGAAACAAAAGGCGGGCAAAAAAAGAATGAAGACCGTGGGCAATGTTGAGATTCCCCAAAAGGCCTTTTTAGCGGTGCTCAAATCTGAGCAATAAATGGCTTCCACTATATTGTACAAAAAAAAGGGGCTAAATCAGGCTGGTGAACTTTATTTATCCCCTTTTTCATCTCTATCGAGACGTAAATGTCGTTCTATATCTCTTCAATGTCCTTAAATTGCGGACAAGTATATTAATTTCGATCTAGGACATCAATTCCTTTCTGAACCATGATACTGCGAATTTCTTCCTTACTAAACTTACAATCTTTCTGCCGACTCACATAAACGAGACAATCTTTACAGATATTAAAAGAATATGTGTTCCTTTCCTGAACAATCTCCCAACATAATTTAGCAGACGGTTCCTTTGCAGGACACTTTTTACCCTCATCACACTTCATAATTTCCCAGCATGGCCATTCAGAACGAAGTGACAAGATGCTTTACCTCCGACAACTATTTATATTTTTTATCTGATGTTTAACGAAGACGCGGATTCAACTTCGAAGTGCAACTTTTATAGGTTTTTAAGATTTCAGGGTTAAAGAAAGCAGGTTTTAATCATTCGAAAATCGCGACAAACCTAAGCATACATAAATCGACGATCTGTCGAGAGCTTAAGAGGAACATAGGGCAACGGGGCTGGAGGCCTCGGCAGGCGCAAGAAAAGGCCACAGAGCGTCGCCGGAGATGTGTAAGTGCCAAAAAGTTCACACATGAGGACTGGCTGGCAGTTGACAAGCTGATTCTCCAAGATTTTAGCCCGGCACAAATTTCAGGACGCATGGCTTTGGAAAACACTTTACGGATTAGCCACGAAACCATCTACCAGCATATTTATGATGACAAACACGCCCATGGTGATTTGTGGCGGCATTTGCGTTGCCAGAAGTCATGTCGAAAACGATATGGGAGCGGCCAGGAGCGCAGGGGCATGCTCAAAAATAAAATCAGTATAGATGAACGTCCAGACATTGTTGAAAAAAAAGAACGAATTGGGGACTGGGAAGGTGATACTGTGATCGGCAAGGGTCAAAAAGGCGCCTTGGTCACCCTGACAAAGAGGGTATCACGATATATACCCTTGCCAGCATGCTTCCCCGCAAGCATACCGAGGGAGTAACGGTAACAATAATTGGCTTGCTTGGCCCCCACAAGGGGAAGCGCCATACGATGACGTTCGACAATGGTAAGGAGTTCGCCGTTCATGAAAGCATTACGAAAAACCTCAAAATGGCGGTCTACTTTGCACATCCGTATCATTCCTGGGAACGGGGATTGAACGAAAATACAAACGGCTTGTTACGGCAGTATTTCCCCAAAGGTTCAAGCTTTGAAAAAGTTACCGAAGTTCAGGTGCAATCGGCAGTTGATAGCCTCAATCATCGGCCTCGTAAAATCTTGGGATTCAAAACCCAATTTGAGGTGTTTTTTGGTAAGACGATGCGCTATAGTGCATCATCACTGGGAGTTGCACTTCGAAGTTGAATCCGCCAGAGAATTCCCCTTCGCACTAAGAGATACAATTTTATTATTTAACTGACGCTGGGGACATCTGCATCCATTTCGACGTTCCATGACATTAATGCCCTTCTGGGTCATGATCCTGAGGATGTCTTCCCTAGTAAATCCGTTATCCTCCTGCCGACTCACATAGACCAGACAGTCTTGGCAGATATCAAAAGAACGGGCATCCATCTCCTGAGTAATTTCCCAGCACATTTTATCAGGCTGTTGCCTCGCTGGACACTTGTTGCTCACATCACACTTCATGATCTCCCAACACGACCATTCAGAACGAATTGACATAGTGTTTTTATCTCCCAACACCGATGTGAATCTTTATCATCTGATGGTCAATAAAAAAACTCCCACCAAACGAAGAAAATTTACGTATTTCTACCCAAACAAACAAAAAGTTAATCTACTTTAGAAAAAGAAGCAAGAGTCCTTTCAAGCTCATCCTTTCCTTGTCCTGTCACCGCCGAGAACAGAATCCGCTGCCCAGGGTCAATAGCATGGCCGGCATCAAGAATCCTGGCATTCTTGATCCTCTCATTCCCTGACAATTTATCCATCTTGGTATAAACCGGCAGAAAAGGAATATTTTTCCCCCGTAGCCAGCCAATAAGCTGGGTATCGTACTCCTTGGCTTCATGCCGCAGGTCCATAATGACCACAACACAACAAAGCGTCTTCCGGCTCTCCAAATAAGAAGTGATAAGGGCCTGCCAGTTATCCTGCATCCCCTTGGCGACCTTGGCATAGCCATATCCGGGCAAATCCACAAGGTAAACCTTATCTGCCACTTCAAAAAAATTGAGTCCCTGAGTCTTTCCTGGACGGCCACTTACCTTGACCAGGCTTTTCCTGCCCACCAGGGTATTCATCAAACTCGATTTCCCCACATTAGAGCGCCCGGCAAAGGCAATCTCCGGCAGTGATGGTACTGGCAACTGGGACAGGCTATGGACGCTTAAAAGAAATTGAATATCAACAAAGTTCATATGATGTGTCCCTTCACTGGATTATACAAGAACTAGAAGACAATGCCAGCCACAAATAGCCCAGGCCTTAATTTCCACTGAAAAAAAATCAAATAACCTTGTTCAGGGCATATTCGATAATACCCTCTGCGCCATTCTTCTTCAGTTTTGGAATAAGATCCCGAACCGCATCCTCTGAAACAACGGTCTCCACTGAATACCAGTCCTGCTGATAGAGACCCGCCACCGTTGGTGCATTAAGGCTGGGAAGCAGCTTGATGATCTGATCGAGAAGAGCATGAGAGACATTCATCTTCAGGCCAACAATCCGATCAGCATTCAGCGAGCCCTGCAGGAGCATGGCAACATTTTCCATCTTTTCCCGCTTCCACGGATCGGCCCAAGCCTCTTTATTGGCAATAAACTGGGTATTTGACTCCATTAGTTCATGGATAATGCGCAGACCGTGGGCCCTGATCGTACTCTCGGTCTCAGTCACCTCAACAATCGCATCCGCAAGCCCGGAAACCACTTTGGCCTCGGTGGCTCCCCAGGAAAACTCAATATCGACGTTGATCTTCCTCTGCTCAAAAAACTCCCTGGTCACATTCACCAATTCCGTAGCAATCTTCTTTCCTTCAAGATCTTCAAGGGTATGGATTTCAGAATCACCGGCCACCGCTATCACCCAGCGTGTCGGCCTCCTGCTCACCTTTGAATAAACCAGATCACAGACGATCACCGCCTCTGATTTATTCTCCATAGTCCAGTCCTTGCCTGTAATCCCGGCATCAAGCATCCCACTTTCAACATATCTGGACATTTCCTGGGGCCTGCAGATGGAACAAACCAGTTCATGGTCATCAATTTCAGGAAAATAGTTACGAGACCTTGGTTTGATCAACCATCCTGCTTTTTCAAACAACTCTATGGTTGCCTTCTCCAGGCTTCCCTTAGGAAGTCCCAATTTAAGTTGTTGTATCGTCTCCATCACATCTCTCCACTCATTCTTTTTTTGTACTGTTCAGATTATTGAGACTGCAGCTTGTCAGGAAGGCTAAAAAAAAAATCAAAGACTGCCCTATCCTCTTCAACACCCACAGTCTATCTCTCTGAATAATCACTCTATTAATTATAACAGGTTATTTTTTACCATACACCATGTCCGGATCAAACACTCTGGTTCCAATAACAGAAACCTCCCCACCTTCAACTCGACGGTAAAAACATGAACGATGCCCTGTATGACAGGCAGCACCTCCAAGTTGTTCTACCTTGAACACTACAGTATCGGCATCACAATCAACCAGAATCTCACGAATAAGCTGAACATGGCCCGACGATTCACCTTTGAGCCACAATTTATTGCGTGAACGACTCCAGTAATGGGCCTTTCCAGTCTCCAGAGTTTTTTCCCATGACTTACTATTAATATAGGCAAGCATCAGCACTTCGCCACTCTCATAATCCTGAGCAATTGCCGGCAGCAGACCACTTTCAGATTTCTCAAAACACAATTGGAAATTATTCATCATATTCCGAGTATCCTGAACCCCTATGAGTCCCTGGACAATCCTCCCTATTGTTTTTTACTCTACTCTAAAAAATCAGTGCATCCATTTAAAATACTACGAAAAAAAATGACTTTATGCCGATCGCCGTTCTTTGTCAAGCTTACAGCTTTTTTTTCACCAAAAAAACATTCACTATTACCCTCAACTGGTCTACTCTCATCAATGTGCGCAACTCGTATTGCCAAATAATGGACAATGGGATAACATATGTGCAATAGTTGCAATATTCGATATATTTTTTATAACCAAACATCACGTATCAATTCTCTTTTTTCTTTTACAGGAACAAGCCTCTTATGAAACACGTACAACAAAACGACATAGTCACAATCAGCTGTACCGGGAAACTTGCAGATGGAACAACTTTCCATGACTCTAATGAGTCTGAGCCATTAGTCATTACCATTGGCAGCCATGACATCCCCCCCACCCTTGAGCAAGCCCTTTTAGATATGTCTCCAGGCGAACAAAAACGGGTAAAGATTGAACCTGATGAGGGATATGGCCCACGGCGTAAAGACCTGCTACAGACACTCGACAGAACCACCCTCGGTAACACAATGACCCCTCAGATTGGGATGGTTCTCTCACTGAAAGTAGCAAAAGATGGTCAGGATCATCAAATCCCAGCTACAATCGTTGAGATTAATAATGATACCATTATCGTTGATTACAATCATCCCCTGGCAGGACACAACCTTTTTTACGATATTTCTGTAATTTCCATAGAGAAAGGACCGCGATAATCTGTCACTAATCTGAGCAGTAATATCAAAAGGCAACTCAAGGCTATTTCCCCAATATCATTTTCTACGATTTGTGAATCTAAGGTCGATACAACCTGCAGTGTTTTTTACTCTTCTTGTTTCTTTTTAAATGCACTATACATAAAGGTACAGATGCGATAAAATTATATTTTGAGTATGGAGATACCTTCATCCTAAAGGGCAGAACCCATTCCATTTTTTTAACATCTGTGTACTTGGTGATAATCGTTTTTATTTTTCAATTTCTCCCAGAAGGAGCCAAATAAATGCAAATTGAAGATGATGAAATACTTCAGGGTTTTATCGAAGAATCCCTTGAGCATCTTGCTGACATTGAAACTGATCTTCTGGCAATTGAAAAAGCAGGGGCCGATATAGATGAAAACTTGGTAAACAAAGTCTTCAGGGCCGCTCACTCCATCAAAGGTGGAGCTGGTTTTATGGGACTTACAGTGATCCAGGAGTTGTCTCACGCCATGGAAAATATCCTGGGGATGATACGCAGCAGAAAACTCGTACCGAATCCAGAAATTGTCAATGTCCTTCTCCAAGGTTCTGATAAGCTGGAGGCGATGATCAACAATATTCAGTCCAGCAATGACGAAGACATTACAGAACATCTCATCCCTTTGAATGCCATCGCAGAGGGCAATGCGGTCCAGGCTGCCGCACCAAAACCAAAGCCGGCACTAAAACCCACTGTTGAAGTAGTACCAGAACCAGTAGTACCAGCACCTGTTGTCAGCGAAGCTGTCGCTCCAGAGCCAGTGCCAGAACCTGTGACACCGGTCCCGGAGCCAATAGCTCCCCCTGTCAGCCCAGCGCCAAAATTAACTCCGCCAGCAGCTGCGTCACAGCTTACATCAACCGCTACTACTCCTAAGGTTAAGGCCGATACCAGCCTCAGGGTCCATGTCAGCCTGCTTGATTCACTCATGACCTTGGCCGGAGAACTTGTACTCAGTAGAAATCAACTCCTGCAAACCATTGGTTCAAACGACCTGCGCAATGCCGAGGCAGTGGGGCAACGGATCGACCTGATCACCTCTGAACTGCAAGAAGCCATCATGTTGACCAGGATGCAGCCCATTGGCAATGTGTTCAGCAAGTTTCCACGGGTGGTACGCGACCTCTCCAAACAGCTTAACAAGACCATTGAGTTGACCATCGTTGGCAATGATGTTGAACTGGACAAGACCATTATTGAATCCATTAATGATCCACTGACCCATCTGATACGTAACTCAGTTGATCATGGTATTGAAATGCCCGCAGACAGAAAACTGATGGGCAAGACTGAGAAAGGGATCATCATCCTGAAAGCTTACCATGAAGCAGGGCAGGTTGTAATCCAGATCCGTGATGACGGTAAAGGTCTTGATGGTGAGGCGCTTGCTGCAAGCGCGATCAGCAAGGGTCTGATCACAGCCGAGCAGGCTCTGATCATGTCAGATAAAGAAAAGGTCAATCTCATTTTCCTGCCAGGTTTTTCCATGGCCAAAAAGGTTACCGACGTCTCTGGACGTGGTGTTGGTATGGACGTAGTAAAAACCAACCTCGACAAACTTGGTGGTCAGGTGGAAATCGTTTCTGAGGTCGGAAACGGAACCATCATTTCCATTAAACTTCCCTTGACCCTTGCCATTATTCCCTGTCAAATCATCACCACCAGCGGCGAACGGTATGCCATCCCCCAGGTCAATCTGGAAGAGCTCCTGCGTATCCCCGCAAATCAGGTAAAAAAACGGGTGGAACGAGTCGGTACTGCAGAGGTTGTCCGCTTACGCGGCAATCTTTTACCCCTAATCAGGCTGGCTGACGTCATAGAAACAGAACGCACCTACTGGGACCAAGAAGAAGCAGGGCGTAAAGAAGACAGACGTGGGAGTATTGCCGACCGCCGAGGCAAGACATCTCCCGTTTTCCACACTAACAGAGATGACAAGGGAGAAAAAAATAAATCCGCAACAGATGAACGCTCTGTTACAGATCGCCGTTTCGCTGCCTCAAGCGCCCTGAATATCGTAGTCGTCTCTACCGGTTCCATGAAATATGGTCTTATTGTTGACCGACTGCAGGATTCAGAGGAGATTGTCATAAAACCTCTGGGCAGACATCTACAGCAGTGCAAAGGGTACGCCGGTGCCACAATTATGGGTGATGGCCGCATTGCCTTGATTCTTGATGTAAGCAATCTGGCAAGAATGGCGCGCCTTACATCCATTGACGGCACAGATAGGGCAAATGAGGTTGCTTTGGCTGCCGCAGAACTCATGCGGGCTCAAAAAGATAAACAGGCCTTACTTATCTTCCGTAACTCAGAACATGAGCAGTTTGGCGTTCCCTTGAATCAAGTGGAACGCATTGAAAAGATCAAACGATCAGAGATCGAAGACATGGGTGGCAGACGGGTCATGCAGTACCGAAGCGGAAGCCTTGCCCTGATTACTGTTAATGATATTGCATCAGTCCATCCCTTGGCCGATCACGACGACCTACTGGTTATCGTCTTTAACATCTGTTCAAAGCCCATTGGCCTCTTGGCCATTGGTCCCATTGATGCCATCGAAATAACCTCTGAGATTGATGGCGTAACCCTTAAACAACCTGGAATCATGGGCTCCATAATCATTGATGCCCACACCACCATGCTTGTTGATGTCTTTGAGATCGTCCAAGCTCTCTATCCAGAATGGTTTGCCGACAAACTAGTTTTTGAAGTTGATAAAACCAGCGGTGTTATACCCACAATCCTTATCGCTGAAGACTCAAACTTCTTCCGTAATCAGGTCAAAAGCTACATGACTGAGTCAGGATACAAGGTCATTGAAGGAGCAGACGGGGCCATTGCCTGGGACCTGCTACAAAAACACGCTGACGAAATCTCCATGGTGGTAACCGACATTGAGATGCCAAACATGAATGGCTTTGAATTAACAGAAACCATCAGGAAAGATTCCAAGTATAACAAAATTCCTATTATTGCCCTGACCACACTGGCTGCAGACGAGGATATAGCCAAAGGCAGGGCCGTTGGTATTGATGAATATCATATTAAACTGGATAAAGAAAAGTTAATGACCTGTGTCCATGATTACATCAAACGTCTTTTCTGATCATCAGGAAATGAACGCGGTTATGAAACAACTCAATAGTCCTTTTTTCCCTTCTGAGCCGTTGTTCACAATCACATCATGATTTTTTAAATGGCAAGAATCAAATAATAACAGACCGTAAAAATAGACCTGAAGAATACAACTCATTACTGAACGGCCTCAGCCTCACCGAAATGATCAGCACTTGCTCTTTATCAATTCATACTGCTTTGTTAAGAGGGATTATATGAACGAATCAAAAGGTACTACCAATAAATCACTTGTCGAACTGGCTACATTTTTTGTCGGCGACGCCTTATGCGGAATGGATATCCTGAAAATCCAGGAGATCAACAAACTGATGGATATGACAAAAGTTCCCCAAGCACCTTCCTACGTCACTGGAATCCTGAATTTGCGGGGACAAATTGTGACCATCATCGATCTTGGCAAGAAACTCGGCCTCGGGTCCACGGATACCACTCTCAGTTCGAGAAACATTATTGTAAGTTCACCAGGTGAACATGTAGGGCTTCTTGTCACCCGGTTTAGCGATGTTATTTCAGCAGACACAGCAAAAATTGAACGTGCCCCTGCCAATATGGGGGGAATACAGGGAGAATTTTTTTCTGGAGTCTATAAGACTGATGACAAGCTTATTGGAATTCTTGATGTCAATAAAGTCTTACGCATCGAGGAACAAGGTCACTGATAATGCTTGCCAGAAAACTACGCGTTTTAGTTGTAGACGACACCATTGTTTACCGGAAGGCTGTCAGTGATATCCTGGCTGAGATTCCAGGAGTAGAGGTTGTAGGCATTGCCCATAATGGCAAGATTGCCATGTCTAAGATTGCGACCTTAAAACCTGACCTGCTCACCCTCGATATTGAAATGCCGGAGATGAATGGACTTGAGGTCCTGGCCGAATTACAAAAGAACCATACAGATGTCGGCGCGATCATGCTCTCAACGCTCACTGCCGACGGAAGCCACATGACCATGAAGGCCTTGGAGCTTGGTGCCTTTGACTTTATTCTCAAACCACAAAGCAGCGCCAACCTGCAAGAAGGAAAGGATCAAATAAAAAGTGCCCTTCTGCCAATGCTCGAGGCATTCAGCAATTCAGGCAATGCACGCTCATTACTTGGCACAAAGGGAGTACTTACTCGACCCAGAACTCTTTTTGGAAAAAACACGGACTCTCCCTTGCGTCCTCAAGCAACCACTGGTGCGAGCACTACACCTAGAACTTCCATACGAAGAGGAAAGTCAGAGATTGTAACCATCGGCATCTCAACCGGAGGGCCAAACGCCCTTAACCAAATGTTGCCGCTGCTTCCTGGTGATCTTGGTGTCCCGGTGGTCATAGTCCAGCATATGCCACCGATTTTCACCAAATCTCTGGCCGCAAGCCTCGATGCCAAATGCGCCCTCACCGTAAAAGAAGCAGAAGATGCTGAGCTGATTCAACCCAACACTGTCTACATTGCACCAGGTGGGAAGCAAATGAAACTTGTGGCCAGCGCTGATGGAAAAAATCGAATCATCAAGATCACCAATGATCCTCCTGAAAATTCCTGCAGACCATCAGCCGACTATCTTTTTCGTTCAGTAGGTGATTACTATGTTGGTCGCACAACTGCCGTTATTATGACCGGAATGGGTTCAGATGGCACAAAGGGATTGCAACTCCTGAAACAAAAAGGGGCTTTTATCATTGCCCAAGACGAGGCCACCTGTGTGGTTTATGGAATGCCAAAGGCTCCCATTCAGCAGGGCCTGGCTGACGTAATTGCCCCTTTAAATAAAATTGCCAATGAAATTACCAAAAGTGTCAAATAGTATCCTTCAGAAAAATGTCTTATTCCTCTTTACTGTGATCGCACTTTTGACAGCATGTTAAAAATATCACCAGACGAACTGAAGCTTGTTGCTCAATATATTCATGACATCTCGGGAATATATCTTGAGCAGAGCAAATCTTACCTCTTTGAGACACGCTTGGGTTCTATCGCCACTGAACATGGCTGCAATACTTACAAAGAACTCTACCAGAAAGCCAAGACTGAACCCAGCAAGATCATTGAACGTAAAATCATTGATGCCATCTCCACCAATGAAACCCTCTTCTTCCGTGACAAAGGCCCCTTTGAGCTCCTGCAGCACAAGCTGCTGCCCGAACTGATCGATGCCCGTACCCCTGGCTCTCCGGCCCTGAAAACCAATCTCAAGATATGGAGTGCCGCCTCATCGACAGGACAGGAACTCTATTCGATCGCTATCATCATCAACGAGCTTATCCCTAATATTTCCAAATACACTATCAAACTTCTCGGTACTGATATTTCAGATGGAGCAGTTGCTCAAGCCAGCCGTGGAAAATATAACAAATTTGAGATGGAACGGGGACTTCCTGGTGATAAACTGCAACGTTATTTTACCATGTTTGGTGATTCCTGGACAATTAAGGATGAGATCCGAGCCATGGTCCAATTTAGAAAACTTAATCTCATGTTACCTTTTTCCGGTCTCGGGAAATTTGACATCATTTTCTGTCGTAATGTTGCTATCTATTTCACCCTCCCCGACCGCCAGAAACTTTTCAACAAAATAGCTGACAGTTTAGCTGATGACGGCTATCTCATCATTGGCTCCACAGAATCACTCACTGGTATCTGTCCTCGTTTTATACCCAAGAGACATTTACGATCAATCTTTTATCAGAAAAAATAAATGAGGCTTCTTGCATGAGAAATATGACCATACTCGTTGTTGACGATGATCCTGTTATCAGAAGAATGCTGGAAAAACGCCTTGAAAAAGAAGGGTATGAGGTGTTGATCGCTGAAGATGGTTATCAGGCGAGAAAGATTATTCCCCAACAGCATATTGATGTGGTCCTGACCGACCTGATGATGCCTGGTACAATCGGTGGTATTGAGGTTCTTGAAATTGCCAAAAGTATCAGCCCCAATATTGAGGTTATCCTGATCACTGCTCACTCGTCAGTTGATACTGCGGTTGAGGCAATGAAGAAAGGCGCTGCCGACTACCTGGAAAAACCGATTAATTTTGATGAACTTTTTCTACGCCTCGAAAAGATTGCCAATGTTCAGTCAATCATGCGTAACGCCCTGGATCTCAGTCAGGCAATGGATACTACAGAAAGTGCAGCGGCGGTAACCATTCAAAATCTGGAGATCAGAACCGCCGTATTACAAAGCCGGATAGAGAGTATCATATCAATTCTTCGCGATGAACAGACCCCACCCTATGAACGGATTTACAAGGTACTCGACTTGCTCACCGACCAAAATGATTTCCTTACATGATATCCAAAACAAATCCCTGAGTTCATGAGCTGATACTAAATATCAGCTTCCTTTTCACCTACCGACCAGTCATTATGTTATTTCAGAACTCACTGCCCCTCTTTCTGTTCATATCCAAGAGTATCAGTTAATTGAGCATCATCAAGCAGAGTTCCATCTAACTTGGCACCGGTTAAATCAGCCCCTGAAAGATTTGCTTTATAAAGATCAGCTCCCTCGAGATTCGCGTTTCTGAGATTTACCCCTACCAGTATAGCCCCTTTCAAATTCGCATTCTCAAGATCAGCCCCTTCCAATATGCTTCCACTCAGGTCAGCACCTTCAAGATCAACACCATCTAAATTTTTATCAGTCAGATCTACCCCTGTGAGCCTGCAGCCATAACAACCTTTAGTATCAAGCAGACGTTGTATGTTTTTCTCTGCTTCAACCACTGACTCCGATCTACCCTCCTGAATGATATCATTATTTTTTACAAGGCCTGCCGCTTGGTCGTTGTCCGCCGTTTGATTTCCTTCCACAACAACTGGAACTGCTGAAGATTGTGATTCCACCGGAGGCACAGTTACCTGTTCTACAACTGCAGATTCAGGAATAGACTCGTCAGGCTTTCCCGCTTCATCTACATGTTGTTCTGCCACTGTTTTATTAACGACACTTTCACTCTGCCCAAACAAGTTTTTCACACTCTCCAAGGTCTTATCAAAAAATCCTGGTTTTTCGGGTGAAGCGACCGCCTCAGCATCTCCAGCCACAGATGATTCTTCCTCTTTGACAGGAGGGATGTCTACGACAATATTTTTGTCCGCCACAGTCTCTACAGCAGGTGTTGCCTCCTCCATCACCGGAGCAGACTTTCCGGTTTCAGACACACTTTCTGCACCTGTTTTATTATCATCACGTTCACCAAATACAAACATCCCTTTTACACTCTCCAGGGTCTTATCAAAGAAACCTGGTTCTTCAACTGGAGGGCTTACCACATTTTTTGCAATCTCAGATGGCTGATTTTGTACAGACGAATTAACCAGACCTTCTCTTTCTTCCACAACTGATGATTTTACCTGCTCATCTGAGGCGGGAACAGAATGTGCTTCACTACTATCCTGAGCGGGTACATTATCGGAGACAACTCCTTCTGACGGTTGATCCATGACGGCTTCGTTATCAAATTGAGTGCCAACAAGATAGGCTCCGACAAAGGTCGTACCTCTCAGATCTGCTCCACGAAGATCTGCGTTTGCCAAATCAGAACCACCAAATTCAGCATCTCTCAAATCTGTATTTCGTAAATTGGCATTAGCCAAAGTAGCAAGATGCAATCTTACGTTAGAGAGGTTAGCACCTTCCAGATTAGCCCCTGTCAAATTTTCCCTGTCAAGGTTCACACCAGAAAGATCACATCCGGGACAACTGTTGGTTTCAATCAGTTGTTTCCTGTTATCCTGCACTTTTGCATGATCACTACCTTGCCCGGCAAAGCTCAGATGATTCCAATTCAAAACCAAAATACTCACCAGCACTGCTGGAATAATTTTTTTCAACGCACCCATATTTCTCTCCACCACAAAGGGTCATTCTCTTAACGTCATATTTTAACAAAACTTGGCATCTTGTAGCCAGAACACTTTAATAACGGGAAAGATACTCCAGACAAAGCAAACCTGTCAAGAATCATAAAGAGATGATCTTTTCATATCGATACGTCTATCATTCAAACAGAATTTTTATTTTCACATCATACGGGGTGAATCGATACTCTCTCATGTAATACACGCCCTTACCAAAACTCCATATTTTTATATACATTTCATTATAGTATCGAACATAAGACAATATCTTCATCAAAAAATATAAAAATAAATTTATTTAATATCAAAGCGTTATTAACATCAATCTAAGATGAATTTTCATTCATTTTTGATTGATGTTATAATAAAAAAGTTTTATATAGTGTTTCAGATGTGTGGCAAGTTGTTTCATGTTTGGAAAGAAGTGTAGCAGACTATCGCACAATATCCAGTTTCACTAATCAATATTCTTCAGAATCGGCAAAATCATTGTACACGTGAACACACTAGGAATACAGATACATAACCATTGAATTACAACAGATTGCAGCCTGGACCAGCAATGCCTGCAACACCCTTTATATGGTGAAGAAACAGATATTTTCTTTCTGTCTCTTCGACTCGTTTCGAAACACTTTTTCGGTGTATCAAGTATAGGAGGCTCAGAATGAATATCGAGGACTTGGAAAAGGAAAAAAATGAAGGCATTGAAAACTTGCCTTTACTGGAACGACGCAAATTTCTGCAAATGGGACTTACCGTAACAGGTGTTTTCCTGGGAGGCTCTGTACTATCATTGACGTCAGTATCTCATGCCAGCGATCAGAATACCGATCCGGAGATGGATATCCCGACAGATGACCAGTATCCATATCCCATACATTACGGCATGGTCATGCGTCAGAATCGTTGTATTGACTGTGAGAGATGCGTAGAGGCCTGTAAACAGACGAACCATGTGCCTGACGGCCATGGCGCCTACAGAACTGCAATTCAAGAACGACTTACCACTGAAAACGGCTCAGAAAAGCGAGAATTCAGGCCAGTGCTCTGCAACCACTGCAATCGGCCGCCATGCGTCCGGGTTTGCCCGACCAAAGCGACATATAAAGACCCTGAGACCGGCATAGTGGTTATGGATTACAAAAAATGCATTGGTTGCAAGACATGCATGGCAGCCTGTCCCTATAATGCCCGCTATTTCAATCATGAAAAATATGCCATCGACAAGTGTAATTTCTGCATTGATACCCGGCTGGCCGAAGGTAAAAAGGAAACCGCCTGTACAGCAGCCTGTCCTGCCAAGGTACGAATCTTTGGCGACCTGAAAGACAAGTCCACCGAGATCTATCATTTACTCCACACGCCTGACACCAAGATCTGGGTTTTACGTCCCGACACCGGGGCATTGCCCAATGTTTTTTACATGAATGCATAAGACAAAACGATACAGGGAATACCGAAGGGAAAAAGAGTCCCCGAAAAAACTTACCGACACTCCATAACATCGTGGGGCAGTCAGCAAGATCATCACTGTAATACTCGCCGACTTGTAGGAGAAGATAAATGATACAAAACAGAATAAAATCAGTTGTGGCCATCCTGCTGGCAGGATCTTTTTTCCTTGCCACCAATTCAATTGCCGCAGAAGCTTATGATGAAGACAGCTATGGCCCCGAGGCCCCTATTGCCTGGGATAAACCAACTAAGGTAACGTTCAGCCATAAGGTACACACCATGGATTCTGGTCTCACTTGTGATGCTTGCCATGACGAGCTCTTTACCATGGAAACTGGAGCGGTTCTGGCCACTGGTAAAATGACCATGGCTGCAATGGCTGAGGGTAAGTTCTGTGGTTCCTGCCATGATGGAAATACAGCTTTTGCCTCAAGCACACAATGTGCTTCCTGCCACACAGACGTAAATCAACTGGTACCGGAAGACCCCATTGTCTGGACCAAACCGGTCCAGGCAGTGCTTTTTTATCATAAGGCTCACACTGAGGACTTTGGTCTGGAATGTGATGCATGCCATAATGACACGTTTGTCATGCAGAAGGGTGCCGCAGAAAAGGCAGACAATTTTACCATGCAGTCCCTCTATGATGGTAAATATTGTGGCAAATGTCATGATGGTTCCACCGCTTTTGCCTCGGACACCCGCTGCAACACCTGTCATATCGGGGTCAAAGGCTATAACCGAATGACGGGCAATGAAGACTCCCACGAAAAAAATCACAAGGATACTCAGGCTGGTCATTAAGACCAAAATATAGACTTTATGGGGTTTGATGGCACATAATCCTGATACCTCTCGTCGAAGAAAATAAATCTGCAGGAGTAGAAAATGACAAACAAATCAATATCAGCCATATTTGCCGAGACAGCAGAACCACGTCTGGCAACACCTGGTATGAACAGGGCGACGATCTTTTTTCTGATTGTGACCGTAGTCGGTCTCAGTTGCGGAGTACTCTCTTTTATTTTCGGTCATCATATCATCTATAACAATACCCGTGAAATGCCATGGGGCATGCTGATCTCCACATACGCCTTCTGGGCCATCACCTCTACCGGTCTATGTATCTATGCCGCCATGAGTCATGTCTTTGGCGGTACCAGAATGGGGATTATCAGCAACCGTATGGTATGGATGTCCATTATATGTATCATGGGCGCGTTTGCCACCATTGGAGTGGAGATTGCCAGCCCTCACAGAATGCTGATTTACAATATCATTTCCCCCAACCCCACCTCCAACATCTGGTGGATGGGAACACTCTACGGTATGGCCGTGGGTTGCATGATCATTGAATTTGCCGGAATTGTTACCGGACTTGCCCGTATTGCTTTAATTTTAGGCGTATTTGGAGCAATTGCCGAGGTCCTGGCTAACAGTTGCCTTGGTGGTGTATTTGCCACACTTCCAGCCCGTCCTTACTGGTATGGGGCACAATTACCCATCTACTTTCTCACTGCCGCTTTTCTCTCCGGCGCTGCCGCAACAATCCTTTTCAATGTTCTCGCTTACAAGATTCGAGGCGAAAAAATGAGTCATGCCGTTCATCTTGGAGTGAAAAGTGCTGGTAAGGCTATGACCCTGGTGCTTATTCTCTATGCCGTTGCCACATTCTGGCGCTTGGTCAGTTTTTATGTGGGTGGGCCTGAACTTGGAAGAACTGCGGCAGATGCACTGATCAGCGGCCCTCTCTCTATCAATTTTTGGGTTATAGAGGTCTGTGTTGGTCTTCTCATCCCCATCATACTCATAATCCTGTCGCGGCTTGAGAATGTCAACATGATGGCATTTGCCGGATTTCTCGTCTTGGTCGGACAGTTTGTAGCCCGTTATGATCTCGTTGTTGCCGGACAGATCGTCCCTCAAAATCTTGGATGGGATGGACTTCCTCCTTTTTTCAACTATGTTCCCTCAATCTTTGAATTTGGAGTCATTGCTGGTGGTATTGGTGTTGTCGCCTTTGGTTTTCTTATGGGTGAACGGGTATTCGGTAAGACCTTTACCCAGAAAGAACATCATTGATGCAAAATTAATTTTTTAGTTTAAATAAAAAAGCCGCTCATATGAGCGGCTTTTTTATTTAAATTCCTGAGATATTTTTCGTTTTTAACTTATTCCTGCTCTTTCCAGACCGTCGCTCCCAAGGCAGTCAATTTTTCCACCATCTGTTCATAACCTCGTTCCAGATGATAAATTCGGGAGATTTCAGTTCTGCCCTCTGCTGCCAAGCCCGCAATGACCAGTGACGAGCTTGCCCGCAGATCAGTGGCCATAACCGGAGCACCATAAAATCCAGATCTACCAACGCCCTTAACCACGGCCACATGACCATCTATGGTAATATCCGCCCCCATCCGGTGTAACTCCGCCACATGCATAAATCTGTTTTCAAAGATCGTCTCATGAACCATGGAGACCCCTTCACTCAAGGCCATCAAGGCCATAAACTGGGCCTGTAAATCTGTGGGATAGCCAGGATAAGGCATTGTTTTAATATCAACATTCTTTATTTTTCGTCTTCCTGTGGCATCCAAGGTAATCGTATTTTCCAGCTCTTTAATCTCCATCCCGGCAGCCCGTAACTTGTCCAGCAAGGAGGGAAGATGCGCAGGATTACAATCAGTCACTGTAACCTCTCCTCCAGTGGCAGCAACCGCAATCAGATAGGTTCCGGCCTCGATCCGATCCGGAATAATCTCACTTTCAGCTGCATACAATTTCTTGACGCCATGAATGGTCAGCCTGTCTGTACAACGCCCTTCAATCTCTGCGCCCATGGCCGTCAACATATCAACAAGATTGCCGATTTCCGGCTCCTTCGCTGCATTCTTAATAATCGTTGTTCCTTGCGCAAGCGCGGCAGCCATGACCAGATTTTCAGTACCGGTAACCGATGGAACGTCAAAATAGATGTTATTCCCCTGCATACGGCCATCAATTTCCGCATCGACATAGCCCTGCTCCAGACGGCAGGTCACTCCTAACTGCTCAAATCCTTTGATATGAAAGTCAATAGGCCTGGCCCCAATGGCGCAGCCTCCGGGTAAAGAGACCTTAGCCTTGCCAAGACGGGCCAAAAGCGGACCTAAGACCAGAACCGAGGCACGCATAGTTTTTACCAAGTCATAGGAGGCCTCGGAATAGGTAAGATTGGTAGAATCAATTCTTAGAGTCGCCCCCTGTCTTTCCCAAGTGATACCCAGGGACTCAAGCAAACGAAGAATCGTCCGGGTATCACGCAGGTCGGGAACATTGTTCAGTGTATGAATCCCCTCTGCCAAGAGGGTTGCGGCAATCAGGGGCAGGGCTGCATTTTTGGCACCACTGATCCGCACCTGACCATACAGAGGCCTGCCGCCTTCAATAATGAGTTTTTCCATCTACCTATCTCCATTTTATAACCATTACGAAAGAGCCGTTTAATTTCTGACAATTTCGCCACGATTCCTTATGCCAATCACGGCATATTTGCATGTTACCATTATATTGAACGATATTTTAAGTCGCCATCCTGGCATGCAGGACCCTGTCCCGACCACTATAATCCTGCAGCACCTCAACACGTTCAAATATTTTTTCACCAGTATCATCACCACTAAAAAGCTGCATGACGGCAAGTCCCTGATCAGCACCAATCTCCATAAAGAAATCACCACCGGGCTTCAATACCCGAGGCAAGGTCATGCGTATACGTTGAATAATATCCAAGCCATCTACGCCACCATCAAGTGCCAAATGAGGCTCAAAATGCATCACCTCCGGTTGCAATCTATCTCGCAACTCCTGTCTACTCACATAGGGAGGATTGGAAACCACCAATCCAAAAATATGACGTGGGGAAAATGCGCTGAACAGATCCGCTTGTACTAAGGCGAGTCGATCAGCAACCTGATGCCTTATCGCATTCCGGCGTGCAACCTGTAATGCTGGAGCAGAAATATCAACCGCTGTCACCGATCTGCCCGTTTCGAGGGCAAGAATAATAGCAATCACACCACTGCCACAACAAAGATCAAGCACCAGGTCTGGTTGCCATTGTTCATTTTTGTTTAGAGCAAGAACTGTTTCAAGAAGGAATTCGGTCTCTGGCCTGGGGATTAGTACATCAGGAGTCACCAGAAAGGGGAGGGACCAGAACTCCTTTTCACCTAAGATATAGGCCGAAGGCTCATATTTTGACCGACGAGCGAGAAGAGATAAAAATTGCTGTTCATGACGTTCATCCACCTCATCGGTTGCGGCTAGAAACAGCCCTGTTCTGTTTTTTTCAAGACAGAAGCCCAAGAGCAGCTCAACCTCAAGGGAAGCTTGTTCAACACCTGCCGATTCAAGCTGAGTTGCACCATAATGAAGAAGATCAACAACACGCATGGAAAAAAAATGGGGAAAAAGAAATAAAATTAATCACTAAAAGGCATCTCTCGACAATCGCACAAAAAAACAATCAAGGAGTAATCAGCCATTTTCCAGTTTTTCTCCGACTAACCCTGACCAATACCTCCATTTCCAAGTCAACATTATCTTTGGAGAACGGGCTACTCAATTTCTTTTAATTTTTCCGCCTGATCATGACTGATCAATGGGTCAATAACCTCGTCCAGCTTCCCATCCATAATCGAATCAAGACGATACAAGGTCAGGTTAATGCGATGATCGGTAAGTCGACCCTGGGGGAAATTATAGGTCCGAATGCGTTCACTGCGATCACCACTTCCAACCTGACTTTTGCGATCCTGTGAGATCTTGTCATGATGCTCCTGTTGCACCCGGTCAAACAACCTGGCCCGCAATACAGTCAAGGCCTTTGCCTTGTTTTTATGCTGAGATTTCTCATCCTGACAAATAACCACAAGCCCCGTTGGCAAATGAGTCACCCGTACCGCAGAATCAGTTGTATTGACGCTCTGCCCACCAGGTCCGGAAGAACGAAAGACATCAAACTTCAACTCATTCATCTTGATATCCACCTCAACCTCATCGGCCTCAGGCAAGATGGCGACAGTCACTGCCGAGGTATGAATACGTCCCTGGGTCTCTGTCTCAGGAACCCGTTGCACCCGATGCGTACCGCTCTCATACTTCATCCTGGAATAGACCTGTTCGCCGCTGATCAAGGCAATAATCTCTTTAAAACCACCTGTTCCCAGGTGACTGGAGGCCATCACCTCAATTTTCCACCCTTGAGATTCCGCAAATCGAGAATACATCCGATAGAGATCACCAACAAAAAGCGCTGCTTCATCACCACCTGTCCCGGCACGAATCTCCAGAAAAGTATTACGTT
This sequence comes from Desulfocapsa sp., assembly GCA_013792135.1. Classification (GTDB taxonomy): domain Bacteria; phylum Desulfobacterota; class Desulfobulbia; order Desulfobulbales; family Desulfocapsaceae; genus UBA2270. The sequence continues at coordinate 29,708 of VMSP01000014.1, forward strand.
CATCATTAGGATCTTTTGGCAGAAGCAGCAGACGGATCTCGTTTTGCAGAACGTCTTCTTTTTCTTTCAGCTCCACAATCTCTGCCTTTGCCAGCTCTTGAATTTCCTCGTCTTCGTCACCCTGAAGAAGCTGCCGATTACTCTCAATATCCAGCTCAGCCTGTCGATACTGGGAATAAAGAGTATACAGCTTAACCAATTGCGCATGTTCTCTGGCCACTTTTTGATAGGCCTTCTGATCATTCATGAGCGAGGGATCAGAAAGTCTACCTTCAAGATGCGCAACCTTTTCTTGCAACTCGTCAAACTTATCAAACATGGAATTCAAGAGGGAGGAGAATTACTACGTGAAAAAACAAAAAGTCCACAGCAATGTTACCCATTGCTGTGGACCTGAGATAGCTAAAGATTACAGATAAAATACGCTGGAATCAAGACTTTTTGCTTTCGAAATGTTTTGCATAACGCTTATTAAATTTATCAATACGTCCTGCAGTATCAAGAACTTTCTGTTTACCAGTAAAGAAAGGATGACAAGCGGAACAAATTTCAACCTTCATTTCAGTCAACACCGAACCAATCTCTACTTCACTTCCACAGGCGCAAACTGCTTTTATTGTATGATATTCTGGATGGATATCTTTCTTCATAATTCCTCTTCCTCCGAAACAGACTCGATGACTGTTCAGGTTATATTTATAACGCTCTCAAGCGCTCCATTCACATCTACACTTTCCACTTAAAACAGACCATCACCATATTACAAACAGAGAAAATAATATAATAAATAAGTCAGAAATTACAACAAAAAAAACCTACACACCTCAAGTATAATCATTGAGCTATCAACTCTTATCTCAAAAAAACAGTGGTTACAAAAAATCACCTAGGAGTCTGTCGGATTATGGTGATTTGTTTTTCGTAACTTGCTGATATTTAAAGAAATACTAGAAATGTTACGCAACTTGCAATTTGTGCTATATGTAGTAATATCAATATGTTATCTTTTTTGAATTCGAATAATCCGACAGACTCCTAGAAAAGATATACATATTTCTTCAGATTGTATGTCAAGGCACCATAACATACAATCTGAATTTTTACCTTGATCCAGGAAATAAAAATTAGCTATTCATGGATTCAAAAAACTCTTTATTGGTCTTATGATGTTTCATTTTGCCAAGAAGGAACTCTACTCCATCAGCAGGATTCATAGAACCCAACAGTTTGCGCAGAATCCAGACACGATTAAGTGTATCCGCATCCATCAACAGATCTTCCTTACGGGTACCGGAGCGTTTGACATCAATAGCTGGAAAAATCCTCTTTTCAGCCATCTTCCTGTCAAGAACCAGTTCCATGTTCCCTGTTCCTTTAAATTCTTCAAAAATCACTTCATCCATTCGGCTTCCGGTTTCAACAAGGGCAGATGCTATAATAGTCAGACTGCCGCCCTCCTCAATATTTCTGGCGGCCCCAAAAAATCGTTTCGGTTTCTGCAGGGCATTAGCTTCCACTCCACCAGAAAGAATCTTACCACTGGAGGGGGTCACAGTATTATAGGCACGGGCCAGCCTGGTGATACTATCAAGTAAAATAACCACATCTTTCTTATGTTCCACCAAACGAATTGCCTTCTCAAGGACCATTTCAGCAACCTGGATATGACGCTGAGGCGGTTCATCAAAGGTTGAACTGACAACCTCAGCCGCGAGGACTGATCTGGCCATCTCTGTGACTTCTTCCGGTCGCTCGTCAATGAGCAGGACAATCAGATAAACATCAGGATGATTTTTCACAATCGAATTGGCAATCTTCTGCATCAAAACGGTTTTTCCGGTCCGTGGAGGTGCGACAATAAGCCCGCGCTGCCCTTTACCAATAGGGGCCATCATATCGATAAGGCGCATGGAATAATTATCAGGCTGCCATTCAAGATTTAATTTCTCATCAGGATGCAGTGGTGTCAGGTTGGCAAAAAGAGTCTTTGTCTTTGCTGCCTCAGGTGGATCAAAATTGACACTCTCAACCTTCAACAGGGCAAAATAGCGTTCCCCTTCCTTGGGCGCACGAACCAAACCCTCAATAGTATCACCCGTACGCAGATTCAAACGTCGAATCTGTGATGGAGAGACATAAATATCATCCGGGCCTGGCAGATAATTATAATCAGGTGCTCTGAGAAAGCCAAAACCATCAGGTAAGATCTCAAGCACACCGCCACCACGAAGCTTTCCATCTTCATCTGCCTGGGCCTGTAAAATAGCAAAGATCAGCTCCTGCTTGCGCAAGGAACTCACGCCCTCAATCTTTAAATTTCGACCAAGTTTTACCAACTCATCAATTTTCTTCAGCTTTAATTCCGCCAGATTCATTAAACTTTTTCTCCTATGATGGCTATTGGCAGGGCTATTGGCAGGACAAAATTACAAAATAACAATATCTGTTAACAATTCAGTAAAACAGAGCAAAAACTACCCAAGGGACTGACAATTGAACACAACACGCCTAATGATACAGGCAGTAGCACAAGAACAATCATTGGCATCCGAAATACACCTCAGATCACAAAGAAATAGAACTCGTTAAAACAAAACTTGAATGCAGAAACGTTAAAATGAGTTCGTTTTTAGGTCTTGGACAAATCACACCCTAAAAGAACGCTCACTTACAGGAAATAACTAAAAAGCAAACTGAGCGATCATAAAAGATACCTATCAGTACAATAGATTATATCCAGACACTTTTTTAAGAAGATGATCAGATATGAAATATTTTTTATTTCTTAGTATTTATGTTCTAAGGGGTGGGGCAGAGATAAGATTTATACTGAAATAATTATTTTGAAGATATTCTATTTCCTTGCTTACAGTACAATCAATCACTCAAGGTGATCTGTAAGTATGTATACTACACAGTATTTTTAGCAGATCGGTCAAAGGTAGGATTTTCTCTCTGATGATTTTGAATATATACGTACTTCAAAAAACCATGTCAACCTTTTTCATCAACTAAAGCCACTATGAGTAAAAAAAACGACTCAAGAGCTCAATAGATGGGCCAGATGATAAACCTGAAGGATAGTCAGGGCAAGAGGACCAGAATTTTCAATCACAGAATCAGCCTGTAATGCTTTTTCCTCAAGAGAGATTTGTGCGCTGATGGCGCTTCTTCCCTCCTCCAGACTTACCCTGTCACGCCTGACAATACGTTGGACACGGCATTCATACTCAGAATAAACTACAACAATCCAATCAAAATCGTTCTGCCAGCCAACCTCAAAAAGCAAAGGAACCTCAGCCACCATTCCTTCCAGACTCACTCTCTCTTCTGTGGCTCGACTGATTATCTCCTGACGAACAAGCGGGTGCAGGATCTGCTCTACACCTCGACGCACCTCAGGTTCTGCAAACAAAACCTTCCGCAGAACAGTCCTATCAATATTCCCGGTCAAATCCAAAAAACGCGAGCCCCATCTCTCCTGGATCCCCTGCCATCCCGGCCTTTGCATTTGCAAGAGATCACGGCACAGAATATCCGCATTCAGGACATCCACTCCCAGCAGTCTTCCCAGAAGACCTGCAACAAAGCTTTTGCCAGAGCCCATGCCTCCCGTAACTCCGATAATCACAACCGCTCCTGCATGTCCTGTTTTGTTTCATCTGCAAGCTGATCAACAATCAACGAAAAATCAGGCCACAAAGGAGCAGAAAAAAAAAGCTTTTCCCCAGTCACAGGATGGACAAAACGCAAGTGGGAGGAGTGAAGCAATTGTCTGGGGAATTTTCTCTTTCCATGGCCGCTGCTGTAAACCATATCACCCGCTACCGGATGCCCCATGGATGCCATATGTACCCGAATCTGATGAGTACGTCCGGTCTCGATCTGAAGCCGAACAAGACTGAGTCCAGAAGAAAATTCCTGAAGCACCTGCCAGTTTGTTGCCGCGTACCTTCCATCCTCTCTGATTGCCATCTTCTGACGATGCACAGGATGCCGGCCAATGGACGCCACAATCCTCCCTGCTTTTTTCTTCAAAATACCATGCACCAAGGCCAGATATTGCTTTTCAATGATCCTGGCTTTAAAGGCATCAACAAGCTTTCGATGTGTCACCTCCTCTTTGGCCACCACCATAAGCCCGGATGTGTCTTTATCAAGACGATGCACAATGCCGGGCCTGACCACATCACCACCAACCCCGGCGATAGCTTTGCAATGATAGAGCAGGCCATTCACCAGAGTACCGGAAAAATTCCCGCTGCCTGGATGCACAACCAGACCAGGAGGCTTAGAAAGGATCAGAAGATATGAATCCTCAAAGAGGACATCAAAGGGTATTTCTTCAGGCAACAGATCCATTACCGGAGTTACAAAAAGAGATCCGGCAATACACTCTCCAGCCTTTAAGCAATAACTGCTTTTCCTTTGAAGATTATCGACCTTAATCAATCCGAGACGAACAGATTCAGTTAAAACCGAGCGGGAGGTCTCAGGGACAGCACGTACCAGAAAGTGATCCAGACGACATCCCGCCTGCTCGGACTTGACATGAAAGATAAATTGAGACCCTGAAAGAGAACTATCAGAAGAAAATTCAGAACTAAAATGACTCATGACTGACAGCCATGTAAATATTTTACTACAAAACAGAATTCATATGAATGAAAGACAGCATAAGTACAAAACGTCACATAAATATCAGGAGAACATCTTTTCAATCTGATCTGCTGTTTTGGCCTCATCCATATCCCGGGCCAGAGAAATTTCTTTTACCAGAAGATTTTTTGCAGTATCCATCATCTTTCTCTCTCCATAGGAAAGTTCCTTGTCTACACTGAGAAGAAACAGATCCCGGAGCACAATCGCCACCTCAAAGATGGATCCCGTTTTAATCTTTTCCATGTAGTCACGGTAGCGTCGATTCCAGGTCTGCGCACTAATCGAGATATCTCTTTCCCGCAGAATCACCATGACCTTTTCTACCTCATTCTTGCCGATAATGGCACGAAGCCCCACATTATCGCTGTTTCCTGTGGGAATCATGATCTTCATATCATTCTCAATGATCTTCATCACATAAAATGAATGATCCATCCCAGCAACAGTCTGAGTCTCTATGGACTCAATCACCCCTACACCATGAGCCGGATAAACGGCCATATCGCCTGCAATAAACACCATATCCTCCTGGTCAAGATGAATAGTTTAAACAAGAAGATCCTTTTTCACTTACAAGGCTTTTTCTATCATCCCTAATAAATGAAAGCTATTAAATGACCTTAAGGACTCCCCATGTTCTATATAAAAAACTAATTTTTACCAACCGACGAATCAATGACTTCAGCTACGGCAACAATAAAAACATGTTTTATTAGTAACATATTTTTAAAGATTACGCTCCTCAAAAAAGATCCTTTCTCTGAAGCGAGCCGTAAAACTCACAGCTTTATAGTATTTAACAGATTCATTGCCTTGGCAACTCCATCACAAACAAGATACTCCAGACCTTTTTCAATAACATCGATCCTCTGTTCCAGAAGTATTTTTTCGTCTGGAGGAAAGGGAGCCAACACATATTTCTCCACCGGAATATCGGCGTAAATATTCAATTTCCCAGGCCTGCCAATACCCAGCTTTAATCGCAGAAAATCCTTTGTCCCTAGATATTGGACCAATGAACGGATACCGTTATGACCACCAGTCCCTCCGCCGGCAACCAATTTCATCCGACCAGGGGCCATATCCAGATCATCATGCACAACAAGAATCTGCTCTGGCCGTACTTTATAAAAATCAACATACTTAGCGACAGACTTGCCACTCAAGTTCATAAAAGTGTCTGGCTTCAGCAAACATATCCTTCTCCCCCATAAAACAAGCTGTGTAAAATGCGCCTGCCATTTCTCTTGATCAACAGCCCCCCCAAACCTTCTGGCAAGCTCATCAATAACCATAAATCCAGCATTATGGCGGGTTGCAGCATATTCCCTGCTAGGATTCCCCAAACCGACCACTAAAAAAATGTTTTCACTCATACTTTCACATCTATTCATTGTAAGAAAAATGACATCTTCCCTTGAATGGCGAAATCGACACTTGGGGTCAATTGCCTTTTAGATGCAGCACTTCCTTCGGGGCATCGAGCCATAGAAAAGACCACACCTAAGAATCGATGGCCGCTGCAATCAAACAACCAGAAACAATCAGTTCTTTCGCAACTGCTCATAAATAAAAAAATCCGGAGAGAGCTACAGCTCTCTCCGGATTTAAAAAAAACACAAATATATTGTATCAGATCAAGCTGCAGACGGAGCCATAATTGTTACACAAACAGCATTACCTGCTGTAATCATCTTAAGATTAGCAGGAATTTCCAAGTTGCTGACCAGATAATCATCACCAATAGCCAGGTCAGTGACATCGACCGCCATTGTATCAGGGATATCAAGAGGATTTCCCTCTATAACCACTTTTTTGGAAACAACTTCCAAAACCCCACCGACATCAACACCTTTAGCAGCACCGGTCACAACCAGATCCACGGTGAACTGCCGAGGCTTATCCAAGGGAATCTCATAAAAATCTGCATGAATCAAGGTGTCTCGTACAGGATCCGTCTGCAATTCTTTAATCAGAACATGCCTGGAAGAATCCCCCTCGATATTGAGCGTAATCACAGCATTGCGGCGACGAATTTTCAATAACTGTTTAACAAGTGGCAGAGTCTCAAGCTGAAGCGCAACAGGTTCACGTCCTGTTCCATAAATAACTGCCGGAGTACTGCCAGCCATCCTCAAGCGCCGCATGGCCCCCTTCCCAAAATCTGTTCTTACTGAAGCGGACATTTCCTGTTGAAGCATTTTTTCCTCCATCACGTTCCTGCATCACCTGCACAAAACAGACAATTAAAGAACTTATTTATCTAAAAAAACAATTACGCAGACTGTTAAACCAAAGTTATACAATTATACAAAAAGCGAACTGACCGAATCCTCATTATGAATACGATCAATAGCCTCAGCAAGAAGCTGAGATACTGACAACACCTTAATAATGTCACACTTCAAGGCATCTCCATGCAGAGGAATAGAGTTAGTGACCACCAGAGATTTAATACATGAGTTATTCAAACGTTCAATGGCAGGTCCCGACAAAACTGGATGTGAGCAACAGGCATGCACTTCCTTGGCGCCATGTTCAAGAAGCGTTGCCGCCCCATTACACAAGGTACCTGCAGTATCGACCATGTCATCGAGAAGAATCGCAACCTTCCCTTTTACGTCACCAATCACATTCATGGCCTGACATTCATTGGGTCGATCCCGCCGTTTATCAATAATAGCAAGACCTGCATCAAGACGTTTAGCAAAGGCACGAGTCCGTTCAACTCCACCGGCATCAGGTGATACCATAATTACATTTTCGAATTGTTCTTTAATATATTTCAACAACACCGGGGCAGCATAGAGATGATCAACTGGGATATTGAAAAAACCCTGAATCTGGCCGGCATGCAGGTCCATGCATAATACACGACGTACCCCTACCGCCATAAACATTTCAGCGACAACTTTGGCTGAAATCGGAACCCTGGGAGCAACCTTTCTATCCTGCCGCGCATAGCCATAATAGGGAACCACTGCCGTTATCCTTCGTGCCGATGCCCGACGAAGAGCATCAACCATGATCACTAGTTCCATCAGATGATCATTAACCGGGGTGCAGGTTGGCTGGACGACATAGACATCGTCACCACGAACATTCTCTTTTATCTCAACAAATATTTCACCATCACTGAATTTTCTTACATCCGCCTCTGACAACGGAAGTCCAAGAAACTCGGCGATCTCACGAGCCAACTGTGGATGGGCATTTCCGGAAAATATCTTAGGGGCTTTTGGCATAATAGTTTTGTTAGATTTTTTAGATGTAAGGTAAAAGTATTATCCAACCCTCTGTTCTGGCTGGGGTGGCAGGATTCGAACCTACGAATGCCGGGATCAAAACCCGGTGCCTTACCGCTTGGCGACACCCCATCACACAGGTTGAGTCACAAAAACTTTTACATTATTTTGTTGTTGTAACACTTGAACAGCCTGCCGGACAAGAGCTGACACGCCGCCATTCTCATCTGGAAAAACCCCAAAAACAGTTGGTCCGCTACCAGACATCAAAACAAAAGATGCGCCCGCATTAAGAAGTTTTTGTTTAAGAACCTCTATTTCTGGATAAAAAGAAATAGTTACCCGTTCCAGATCATTGTTTCCGGCATAGGGCAAGACATGATTCAGATTTTTTTGACAATCACACAATTTAGAATCTTTATCTATCATTGTCAACGCATATTTTTCATAAACCCAACGCGTGGACACGGAAAAGCCCGGATTCGCAAGAACAACAGTACAATCCTTCAAGGATTGCACAACAATCATCCGATCCCCTATCCCTTCAGCCCGGACAGCACCATAATCTGTCACAAAAAAAGGAACATCTGCCCCCAGTGGTCCGGCAATCGCAGTCAGTTCTTCGATTGAAAACCCTGCACCCAACAATCTGTTGAGTCCGACGAGCACAGTACCGGCATCACTGCTTCCACCTCCAAGCCCGGCAGCAACAGGGATGTTCTTCTCCAGGGTAATATCTACCCCCCCTTTTTGCCATTCACATGCCGCAAGAAAGGCCTCTGCCGCCCTCCAGACGATATTGGAGCGATCTTCCGGTAAATCCGAGTCAAGGCATCGTAAAATAATCCCCGACTCATCAGTCAGCCTCAGCGTTACAACATCACAAAGATCCAACTTCTGCATCACGGTATCAAGATCGTGATAACCATCAGAGCGTCTCCCCAGAATCCGCAGGGACAGATTAACCTTGGCCGGCGCCCGCAGCACAAGGGAAGTCGCGGAATTTTCTAACACCAATCATTTACCTCAACAAGACAACTGGAACCCGAGACCCAATCACTTATTTTTTAACTGACTTCACAAAACGCATCTTAACATCATAGAGAATACCTTTCAGCATCCCCTCTTCATCAGGAGTCAGATTACCTTTTGTCTTTTCCTGCAAAAGCATCAAGGTGTCAATTCCATGCCGGGCTAGATCATAATCAATCTTTTTCTTTCCTGTTACCGGATCAGCAATTTCCCCCAGATGATAGATAACCGAGGTATTTAACGACATGATAAATGCAGGAAAGGTCACATTGGGCATGACGCATTTGCCGTTTCGATCAGGAACCTTTCCCTCTCCACAAGGACAACCTTGCTCTTTTTGTTCATCCATAGCGCAAACCCAACTCCTTCAAAAAATTGAACCCGGCAAAGGCCATGTTATTTATAACTCACCATCTCCAGGGCAATAGCCCCGTCAATGTAGTCAAGGGCCTGCACCTCAGCCAATAATTCCTTGGAAATCGGAATATTGGTATTGAGGAAAATGACATTCTGTTCACTGGACTCCTCCCGGCCAACTGTCATTCTGGAGATATTGACGCCGGCTTTTCCCAAGGTGCTACCAAGATCACCAATAACACCGGGAACGTCTTTATTATAAACCAGAAGCATGGGTCCTGCTGGAAGCGCCTCCAGACGAAAGGCGTTCAAGCGGACCAGCCGAGGCTCTTTTTTACCAAAGACGGTCCCCACCAGGACATTTTCGCCCTCGCTGGACTTGACCTTGATAGTCAGGGTACTGGTAAAGTCATCGGACTGTTCTGTTCTGGATTCAACCACCCTGATTCCCCGATCCTTCGCAATTACCGGGGCGTTTACATAGTTGACAGCATCCTGAAGGATGGGAGTAAACAGACCTTTCAAAAAGGCAACGGTGATGGGACTGGTGTTCATGTCTGCGAGCTCGCCACTGTATTCAATGCTCACATCCTGCACGCTACCTTTAGCAATCTGCATATGGAGGGAACCCAACATCTCACCTAAGTTGATATAAGGGCCAACCTGAGCCAGTACATCGCCGCTGACTGATGGTACATTCACGGCATTGGCAATAACCCCGGTTTTCAGATAATCAGCCACTTGCTCGGCAATAGTCAGGGCCACATTCTCCTGAGCCTCACTGGTGGAGGCGCCAAGATGGGGGGTACAAATAAAATTATTCAAGCCCAGCATTGGGCAATTTTCCATGTTCGTTGGTTCCACAGCAAAGACGTCAAGCGCTGCGCCCGCAATCTCGCCATCAACCAAGGCCTTATACAGAGCCTCTTCGTCGCAGACCCCACCACGCGCGCAATCAATGAACATCGCGTCTTTCTTCATATTCTTGAAGAATTCGGTGGAAAGAACCTTGTCCGTCTCCTTGGTCAGCGGCACATGCACGGTGATATAATCAGAACGTTTTGCCAGCTCTTCCAGAGTCACCAGTTCAACACCCAGCTTATCCACCAGTTCTTTGGGCATATGGGGATCATAGGCAACAACCTTCATCCGCAGCCCCTGAGCCCTGTTGGCGACAATGGCGCCGATCCGACCGATACCAAAAATACCCAAGGTCTTACCGGTCACCTCACGACCCATGAAACTCTTCTTCTCCCACTTCCCTGCCTTCATGGAGGCGGTGGCCTGGGGAATATTTCGTGACAGGGACATCATCAGGGCAATGGCATGCTCAGCCGCCGTGGTGGCATTGCCATCCGGCGCATTCATGACCACAATCCCTTTCTGGCTGGCAGCCGGAATATCAACATTATCAAGACCGATTCCGGCACGCCCCACCACCCGCAGCTTGTCAGCCGCAGCGATGATCTCTGCCGTCACCTTGGTGGCGCTGCGGATAACCAGACCATCATAATTGCCGATAATCTTCTTCAACTCTTCCGGAGCAAGGCCGGTATTGATATCAACTTCCAGACCGGCATCACGCAAAATCTGTGCTCCAGCTGGAGATAGATTGTCACTAATCAGTACTTTCATTTTAACTCCTCACAAGTCATAATTCGGATCATAATTTTTAATGGATCAACCCCTTCGTTCACAGCCATCCGAAGTGAGCAGGCACGAACAAATTCATTCCCTTTTAAGACCATACCCGGAACCACCATACAAGTATCAATAATTTCTGAATATCATAAAAAATTTTCACAAAAATGAGATAATATACAAGTTTCAAGCAAAGAGAACAACAAAAATACTCCACCGCACAAGGAACAAGTCCCGACAGTTTATTTATTATTCATACCATTGCCGACAGAACCACCTCGTTCAATTGTTGTATGGTATAAGGTTTTTTAAGCAAACCTTTAACTCCTATAAGAAGAGCCCTTTTCACCTCGTCGCTTTACGAGTAACCGCTGACGACGATCGCCCTTTGCCTGGGATAAATCTTGACAATCTGCCCATATGTCTCGCGGCCATTCATCCCTGGATCCATCAGCATATCAAGGAGTACCAGATCCGCCTTGTTATTTTGCAAATAGGCGATTGCCTCTTCACCAGACTTTACCGTTGCCACTGAACACCCGAACAATTCCAGAGATTGCTTTGCAATATCAACTAATTGAGGCTCGTCATCCACCACCAGGACATGCCCTCCATTTCCTGGTATAACCTCCAACTGTTCCTTCTTATCATTGCTGGTTACTGTGTTATCATTATTGACAAGAGGGAATATCAGCTCAAAGGATGCACCTTTCTCGCTGCTGCTGACAGTAATGCTGCCCTTGTGATCCTGGATAGTATTCCAGACAACCGACAACCCCAAGCCAGTACCGCTTCTCCCCATGACCTTTTAATATAAAATGGTTCAAAAATCCGAGCCAGATCATCGGCCGATATACCCGTTCCGCTATCTCTGACAGTGAGCACTACATAACTACCTGGTGCAAGACCCTTATTCTCTGCCATTGCTACATCAAAAGCCTGCTCGCATGTTGAGATCGTAATACGTCCTGATCCACTTATGGCCTCGGCGGCATTTATCATCAGGTTCATCAAACACTTTTTAATATGTGTCGGAGAACAGAATATAGCACTCTTCCTGGTCTCAATATGCGATTCAAAGCGAATATCAGAATAGAGAGATTTCAACTTTTTCCCTTCCGGCGACCTGATATATTCCTCTATTAATACATTGATCTCCTTTGCTTCCCTGACACTGGCCACTCCACGGGCCACGGTCAACAGATCGGCAACAATGGCGGCAGCTCGTTTTCCTGATTCCTTGATGGGTTCAACCAAGGCTTTCAGCTTATTATCGGTGAGCCATTGCATGAGAATCAGATCGAGATAGCCAACGATGCCGGAGAGTATATTATTCAAGTCATGGGCAACCCCGCCTGCCATCAGACCTATGGCTTTCATTTTTTGAGCACGCTGCAACCGTTCTTCTATTGTGGCCTTTTCTTTCTGAACCTGTTTGATTTCTGCCAGATCAATATCAATACCGTACATTTCCTTCTCACTTTTGGTATTGGTGAGCATGACGTGAGAAGAATAAACATCGACCAAACTTCCGTTTTCATGACACCGGATTACTTCCGACGAAGAGGGGGCGATATCCAGGTCAAGCCAGTCGCTTGTTGTTTGGACAAATTTTGCACGCTCGGATTGAGGAATAATCAGATCCTCAATCTCCCGGCCCATGGCCTCGGCAGCGGTATATCCATAGACGCTCTCACTGGCGCGATTCCAAAAAATAATATTCCGATCACAATCATAGCCCTGCACTGGGATCAATGGCAAGTTGGCAGCCAAATGACGGAATCACTGTTCACTTTCGCCAAGCTGCGCGGCCCGTTGTACCACCTTTTCTTCCAACGTGGAGACAAGGTCTTCAATATGTGCCGCCATGGAATTAAAGGCCCGCGCCAGTTGCCCCAATTCGTCATCTCCTGCCTCTTCACATCGTACATCCAAATTCCCTTTGGTTAACTCTTGGGCACGATCCTTCATCCTGAGAATGTTCAAGGTAATATCATGGTCAACTTTTCTGGCCAGCAACATCAAAACCACCACACAAAAAACTGACACGCCCGACATACCAATAAGAACCGCTTTATGGGCAAAATGTATTTTCTCGTGATTTCTGCAGGTCTCTTTCTGGGCAAATTGCAACAGAGATTGCGAGGTCATGCGCGTCGTTGCCGACTGAATGGTAAAGTCATTAAAGGCACCCTTGATTTCCTGATCAATCGCCACAATCTCTTCAGCAATTGATCGACATTGATTGAGCATGACCAGGAGCGCTGTTTTTTCCTCAGGCAGAATAGCCTGATCATTGATAATGGCAAGATGCAATGATGACGCAACATTGAAGGCAGATTGGATAATCGGTCGTTGATGATTGATCAGATATTCCTGAAAAAATCCTTTTGCTTTAAGATGAAGAGCGAGAAGATCAGTATGCGATGCAAGAGAAGCTCCAAAGATACTGATACTACTTGTCATCTGATCGACCAGACCATTCACCGGAATATCCCGTTTCGTAACCAGTTCTACCGCAGGAATGGATGTTTCAGTAAATCGTTTGGCCATCGAGATTCAGATCAACTTGTGGTGCCTGCTGGTTCTGGGAAGACTGTGAACGATAAAGAAGATCTCGCAGCTCATTACTTAAGGCAATGACACGCGCAGCCTCTCGCACCGAGGGTTGGGCGTACTGTTTGTGAGCCGCGGCAATGCCGACATGCTGCGCGTGCAGAAAAAAGTCCCCATTCAGCCGCCGAGCCAATTCCATGCCACTGTCTATTTCCAGCACCAATCGTTCGATATTCATACTGGTCAGGATTTTCTCTTCCATCTGACGGACATAAAAAAGCGCAAGACAACTTGCCCCAAGCATTATGGCAATAAGAAAGATCAGCAAGAAAAAAGACAGAGAGATTTTTTTCGTTATCCCTGCCCTAGGCCAGGCTCTGGTTATGGAGGGTAGCAACCTCATTGTTTAGTTTGCTCTTTTAGACGTATCAGGAAGATAGTTATAGATAATGTTGGATTCAAGCCCCACTGCACCCTGAGACGGATCAAGCAGCTGCAGAACTTTAAAGGCGGGTTGACCGCAATCACCGAATTGGTCACAAGGCAGAGTACCGGTAACACCTTTGAAGGTCTTGATGCCATGGAGGGTGTCGCGCAATTTTTGCCATCCAATATGGAGAGTTCCATTTTATTCACGAATTGCTGTTTGCTCGATGGCATGAAAAAGCAGATTCGCGGCATCATAACCGTTCAGATAATAACTGACGGATGCCTTCTCCCCATATTTTTTTCATAGACAGCATCCATCTGGTCAACTCCAGGGCCGGCATGACGAACCGGACCAATAAAATACATTCCCTTGGCATCGTTCCCCACCGCCTCAATGAAACTGTTTCCAATCAAAGCACCGCCACTCATCAGGACTGTCTTATTTAATGCAATATTTTTTCTGGCCTGCTGGAGAAGATGATTCCCTTCTGGCTGAAAACAGAAGAACAGAATGACCGAGGATGTGGCCGCCTCTTTTTTCAAAGGCAAGTTCCAGACCTCGCATTTGGGCTCGACCCAAAGGGGCAACCTCACCGCTCAACGCCTGAAGCACTCCGATTTTGACAGGTTTCCCGGGTGCAATGGTGACACAGCCGATACTATCGCTGCAGACAAACAGGGGTAGAGTAGGAAGCTGATTTACCAATCAACGCATGGGACTTTTGCTTGACGCCTCGCCGCTCGCGGCTACTACGTGTCAACCAGCATAATCGTCCTTCAGCTTCCCCTCATCAAACCGGACGTGCAGTTTTCCCGCATC
>VMSP01000026.1 GCA_013792135.1 Desulfocapsa sp.
CGGACGCCGAAACTGCTGGTTTGGCCAGTATCCCAACGATTATTAAGGAGATGGACTGATGCCCTCAAATGATGTTGCAAAAAAGGAAGAGTCTATTGAAAGGCCCTGGCCTTGTGCCGGCTGTGGGGTCTTGGTATCGCTTGAAGAGAGCCTGTGTCCAGCCTGCACCGCGCAGCTTTACGGGGGTGGGCTGGGTTGGGGAGATGATGAATTACGAATTACGAATTACGAATTACGAAAGGTGTCATGATGCCGCCAACCAACGCCCAGCTGGCCAAGATCCACATCGCCAAGAAAGATCTGCAACTGACCGACGATGTCTACCGCGATATCCTGGTCCTCAATTTTAAGGGCGTTCAGAGCGCCAAGGGGCTCACCATTCTCCAGGCTGAGCAGCTCCTGGAGAATTTCAAGAGCAAAGGCTGGAAGCCGAAGAAGGCCCCGGCCGGAGCACCCAGGATGAAACGGCGGGACGGTCATTATATCGACATCAAGCCGGGTCCCACCGCTAAGCAGCAGCGCAAGGTGTTGGCTATGTGGAACTCCCTGGGATACGGCATGGACAAGCTGCATGCCCGCTGCAAGCGGCAGTTCGGGGTGGAGCGGTTCGAGTGGTTGACCATTCCTGGCGATCTGCATGTGTTGATCACCGATCTGAAAAAGCGGCAGGATAGCGCCGGGGTGGAATGATGAGTGCCTATACCGTTGACAAACTGCCGGATGAGGCCCTGCCGGAGGTGGACGAGCTGTCCGGAGATCTGCAGATGCTGGCCGAAGCGGTCGGGGTGCGGCTGGCGCTGCAAATCTCCGAGCTGTTCGACGGCACGCCCGCCCGCCTCTACGGCCATCGCCGCTGGCTGGTGAAACACCGCGACAAGCAGATGCGCGGCGAGTACGACGACGGCGGGATCTCGGTTGTCGATCTGGCCCGCAAATACGGGGTCAGCGAACGGCATGCCTATAACATCCTCGGCCAGGAGCCCGGCGAGGATAAACAGTTGAAGCTTTTTTAAGGGAGGAACGTCATGGCCATCTGGATCCCAAACAAATTGTATCATGTCCTGCCGCTGCTGTGCCTGTTGATCGGCGTGCTGTTTCTCTGTATCGGTGTCGGCTTCAGCAATTTTGTATTGAGCGTGCTGCTGATCGGCTATGGCTGCGGGACGATCCTGGTGCGGATGAGCTCGCAGTGGTGAATATTTTATTTGACAAGTGTCCGCCTTTGGGGCTATTCTACCCATGCAGCCGAAAAAAACGGCTGTCGGGATTGGAAGCCCGGAATAAGCACAAGGCGGACGCGCCGCCACATACCAGTTTTATTGGCGGTTTTTTTGCGTCCGATGCACGGCAAACCTTTTTGGGCGGGCCGTGCGGGGAGCCCTCGGGCTCGCCGGGTGCCTTGTGTCCGGTCTTCCAACCCGCACGGTCCGTCCATTTTGCGTTTGGAAGCGCATGGGCGGTAACATCAACCCCCCACAAGGAGTACAGCATCATGAACAACGAAACGAATCAGCAAGTGCAGCCAATCCACCACAACATGTTCTTTGAGGATCAACCGGTGCGGATGATTTTGGACGAACACGGAGTGACATGGTTTGTTGCCCGTGACATCTGCGATATTCTCGGCCTTGAAAATGTAACAAAGGCTTTATACGGTATTCCAGAAAACCACCTGACCTTACTTCAAGTTAGGTCAGGTGGTCAAAACCGTGAGATGAACGCCGTCGATGAATCCGGTCTCTACCGTCTCGTTTTGCGCAGCGACAAACCACAAGCTGAACCCTTTATGGAGTGGGTGACCTCTGAAATCCTCCCTTCTATCCGGAAAACCGGATCGTACACTATGCCTGGGGCACAATTTGCTGGTCTCCCCATGGAGGCCATGGTCAGCCAGCTGGTCGCCTTGGTGGTACCGGCGGTCTTGAAGCAGGTACTGCCCATGGTCGGCAAGTTTGAGAACCAGCTGGAGCAGACCCGTGCCGACTTCTCTTATTATTCGTCGGTGTCCGGCTTTTACCATTACTTCTGCCAGGACGGCGGCCAGAACGTGGTGGTGCTGAAGGATAAGCTCTACGATGTATACCGGCAGTATTGTGAGATCGGGGGCGGAACGCCTTTTACCAAATCCTATTTCTGCGGCCAGCTCTACCGGGCCGTCACCGGCTGCTCGGCCACTACCGTCACGGTGGACGGCAGGCGCATCCCCGCCATCCGCGGCCTCTCCCTGCTCCCCGGCTGGCCTACCATCATGATTGATCTCAAAACCAGCAGTGCGGACAGGGCGGCAAAAGAGCTGGCCGACCGCCGCCAATACTATTTCGGTATTGGCTCTGACGACTCGGAGGCGTAACCATGGCCGCGAACCCACAACAGGACGCCCGTGACCTCCTGGAGGAGGCTGTCGCCATGCTGGAGTTTATGGCCGAAGTCTCCCCGGTATTCGCCGCAGACAACAAAATGACCACCGGCATGAACGCCAATGCCGCCTACGGCCTCGGCCTGATCTTCGACCATATCAACAAAACC
>VMSP01000094.1 GCA_013792135.1 Desulfocapsa sp.
AAAATGCGATCTGAAGTAATGGCATGGAATACTGATCGGAATAATCGTCAAACCAAGGTCGATTGGCAGTTCACCACGAATGATGCGCGAATTAAACTGAAACGGCTATATCCGAAACTTTAAAATATACGCTGTACTAGGTGTCTGTCGGATTATGGTGATTCAGTTTTCGTAACTTGCTGATATGTAAAGAAATACTAGAAATGCTGCGCAACTTGCAATTCGTATTACATGTAGCAATATCAATATGTTATCTTTTTCAAATTCGGATAATCCGACAGACTCCTAGAGCAGACAAATGGATACAAAAAAATCAAAAAATCCTGGGTCACGCTTGCTTCCTGTCTTACGGGAAGGAATTTGCGTGGTGCAGATGGTCCTGTTTAAGGAGCTGCGTTCCCTACTGACGAGCAAACTCCCTTGCCAAGACTCGCTCTCGGTTTCCATGCTCACCGGCGCTATCACCAATGAGCTGTTCGGCACCCTGAACAGCGAAGAGATATTCCAGGAATTCCGCAGGAAAAACCGGGCAGATATTGAACAGGAGTTACTCAGCCTGGCCCGGGAGCTTCCAGCCCTGCGCGCACCCCTCACCGATGCCCTGCGGATACAGACCCTCTGTGACAACATGGAAGATAAAGACAGCGCAAAACTCCTCAATCATGCCGCCGAAATTGGCCTGCTGATACAAGAACGAGAGTTACCCCTCCCTTCCACCTTTATGACCATGGCACGTAGCCTTGGCGATGCCCATCAGCTGATTATTACCCCGGTGGAGATAAGCCAAGAGGATGACAAAAGGCTTGTCCAATAACAAAAGATAAACAACTGATTTCCTTACGAAGGAAGAGCAGGGGGAGATTCAATCAAGGATAAAAAAACAAACCAGCTTTCCACTACATTTCTATACCTCTATGAGAGGTAAATATACTTTTATAAAATATCTTTACATTGCACAGCAAAATGCCTTTTACGCTCCTTGTTGAAAATGGAGCGTAAAAGGCATTTTTTCCTTTACTTCCCGCTTTTTCGCTTATTTCACTCCATGCCCACGCAAAAAAGTACTATATTTTTTATCTGTACCCTGGATATGTTTGACCAGCCAGTCTTTAAGAAAAGACATGAGTTCCATAGAAATCATGGCATCTCCGGACTTGAATTTTTGCTGAATATCCACAACCTGGGCCACCAGTTTCCGATGAAGTTCAACATGGGCCTTCTCTTCAGGATAGCCATACTTGGCAAACAGCTTTTCTTCGGTAGCAAAATGGGTGACCGTATAGTCAGCAAGCCGGTCAAGGATCGCTCCCATCGCATTATTGCTCTTTTTCAGTTTCATAGCCTTATGCAGTTCATTGATAATCCCCACCAACTTCTTATGCTGGTCATCAATCAGCTTAATATTCACACTCAGATTGCTACTCCAGGGCATAAGATCCGGGATATTGACAGAAGTGGAAGACAACGCAGAGGAGGGCACCGACCTTGACATTGATGTGACCGCCTTGGCCATCCCACCACCCGTTCCATGAACCGTTTTAAAGTGGGCTACCAGGGCTTTTAGGGCCTCTGCCACATGAACCAGATCCTGGGCGTTTCTCTCCACGTCCTGACCACTCCTGGAGAGAGCACTGGAGACATTACTGACCTCGGCAATATCGCCAGCGATCTCACCAGCCACCGCGGAGCTCTGGGCCACATTTTCATTAACCTCACTGATCCCTTGGGCCGCCTGCAGGACACTTTCAGCAATTTCGGAGGTAGTGGCCGTCTGTTCTTCAACGGACTGGGCAATATCTGCCACAATCCCGTTCATCTGACTGATGACCTTGGTAATCTGCTCGATTTCACCGACCGTCTCGTTGGTGGACCCCTGAATAGATTCAATCCTGCTTTTAATCTCTCCGGTTGCCGCCGCTGTCTGCTTGGCCAGTTCCTTGATCTCATTGGCCACCACCGCAAAACCCTTGCCGGCCTCACCAGCCCTGGCCGCCTCAATGGTGGCATTCAAGGCCAGCAGATTAGTCTGATCCGAGATCTCGGTAATGGCCCCTGTAACCTTGCTGATCTCACGTGCAGCCCTTCCTAAAGCATCCACCTTTTCAGTGGAGCTTTGCGCCAAAATCACTGCGCCACTGGTAATCTCTTTGGCCTGCTCTGTTTTGGCGGCAATCTGATGAATGGTCGAGCTGATCTCCTCAGCCGCAGTGGCTACGATATTGACATTGGTTGCCGCTTCCTCACTGGCCGCAGCCACCGAGTTCATATTGGCACTCATCTCTTCGGTTGCGGCAGCCACAGAAGAAGACAACTCGGCAGAGTTGCTGGCCCCAGCTGACAGACTACGGGAGGTAGAGGTAAGTTCCTGAGAGGACGAAGCAAGTACCGCTACTTCATCAGCTAGGCCATCAACAATCTGCCGCCATTGCTCAACCGTGGAATTCAGGGTTTTGGCCAGGACACCAATCTCATCTTTCTGACTGATCTCAAGCTGTCGCGTCAGATCCCCCTTGGCCAGATTTTCAGCAAAGAGCACCATCTTTTTCAGACTGCCACTGATCATCCTGACCATATTAAAGCCGAAAACAACACCAACAACCAGCGCCAAGGCCGTCAAAGCCAGGATAATCTGAATGGCGCTACGGGCGCCTTGTTTAGCCAGTTCATTCAAAATCGTCGTTTTCTTTCCCAGCTCTTCACCTATTTTCTGTAGAATCGCGGAGACCTCTACCAAGGCCTTTTGTGTTTTTTGTTCAAAGATATCCTGCATGCCGTAAACGGCCATATCCTTGCTTTCCGCCTTAGCCAGGATCTGCTGCATCTCGGCCACAGAGTCATGCAGCAAGGCATGGGGGGCCTCAAGCTCTTTCAGCTGCGGGACCAGCTCAGGATACTTTTGTTCCGCCTCCTTGCGACCTTCACCATAGAGCCATTTTCCTAAGTTACATCTATGATCATCTGTTTGCAGATCCAGGGTTGTCATAGAGGCATCCTGAAAGAATGCCGTAATCTTGCCCAGAAAACGGAGATGATCAATCTCACGGTTGGCGAGTTCAGTATCCAACGCATTGACAGACAAGGCCTCGCCCATATGAGAATTCAACTGTGACACCTTGAGCAACCCGACGCCACTAGTTCCTATCATAAGCAGCAAGACAACACCCAAGGCCACACTAATCTTTATTCCAATCGACCAATTTTTCCAGTTCATCCTTCTCTCCTGTGTCACCAGTCTTAATTTTTCCAGACCCAATCCATTGCTATCGTAACACCTTGTATTAGTATCTTATTTTCATGCGGGCATGAAAATAAGATACTAATACATAATACAAGCAGATCAGGCTTCAACCCGACGCAGGACTTACTAGGCAAGCCCTGTTTTCGGGCTAAAGCCTGACCTACTAAATTATGAAAGATAGTTACGAATCAACTATGGAGCGATGAGCTGCTTTCCTGGCCCATTGATATAGTCGAGTACTTTTTGTACTCCAGCGGAAGGCGCGCCTTTGGTGATTAAGGTGATGGGGCGGCCAAATTCAGGAATGGCAGGTGCGTTAATGGTATCATCAATCTGCGACATGGCCCCCAGGGATACAGCGCCTGAGGTGGATGCCACTCTGCTCTTCAAGTCATCAGCGGTTGTTCCTTCCACAGCATCTTTACTATAGGCTTGACCCATCAGAGCCTGTTTCTGGAAAACGGTCTGGGTGCCGGGGATTTTGGTTCCCACGATGACGACCACGGGCAGGTTCGGGCCGCCGACCTCAGACCAGTTTTTTGCCTTGCCGGTGAAAATTAAGGCAAGCTGGTCTTTGGAAAGCGTGGAGACGGTTACGTCTTTATTGGTAAGAACTTTAATGACATCTTTGCCGATGACCTGACTCTTGTAAACGGTGGGATCGGGGATGGCATAGCCATCTTTTGTCATCATTTTCATCCAGTCAGGGAAAGTAACTCCGCCAGATGCCGCATCAACGGTACCCGCATCCACATCTTTCAAGGCCTGCACCGGTCCACCGGAGATAACAACGAGCTTGACACCAGTTGCTTGTTCCATGGGGCCTTGGATTTTTTTGAAGATATTTTCGGTTGGCGCAGCTCCGGCACCAATTTTAACTTCTTCAGCCAGAGATGTTCCCGCTACACCACCTAAAAGCATTAATGCCATGACACCTTGAAGCGAGTTCATGAACCATGATTTCGACATACGTTGCACTCCTTTTTTTTTTGAGGTTTATTGCCCAAGGACAAAAAAAACCATTCTTACAATCCCCCGTGACAATGCTTGAAAAACTGGAGTAGTCTTTATTGCAGAACTCTTAAAAAGTTATCATGACGCCGTTTTTTTTAACATTTTTATCATATCACGTCCAAGCCTGGCTTCAATATCAAGTTACCATACGGCGCATGGGAATCAGATCAGACAGTCTATCACCTATCTTCTGTCACCTGCACCACCCCCCGCACTGAGTTGCAGAGAAATACAGCATCTGCCTGCCGGAGATCATCAAGCGTTAACACCTCTTCCCGTAGAGGGATTTGTGTATCCGCCAGCAGATGTTTTCTCATAATACCTACCAGTAATCCACATTGCAAGGACGGGGTCACAAAAACACCCTCCCGATAGAGAATAATATTCGAAATACACCCCTCAGTCAGTTCATCCCGCTCATTTAAAAAGCAGTAATCCAGCAGTCCCTGATCTCTGGCCCGGTGCAACTCACGGTCATAGACATCCCGCCTGGTGGTCTTATGAAAATACCAGGAGACGGATGAATCTGTGCGCACAGGGGAGAGAGCAATCCGCGGCAGGTCAGTACACCGCAAATCCGGATGGTGCGGCAAGCTACGGGCAACAGGCAGGGAACAGGGCCGGGACGTTATCGCCACCACTCCATCCTTGGCCAGGGTCAGACGAACACGCATGGGAACTCCGGCAAACAGACAGCTTGCTTGCTGCAATTGCTGTTCAATCAGGGAGAGATCACAGTAAAAAAGGAAAAAGTCAGCAGAAGCGCAAAGGCGATCCAAATGGTCGGCGAGGAGCCAATACCCAGCCACCGGTTCCCATAGCAGGGTTTCGATGAGCTGAAAGTCAGGGGAAGAGCTGGTCAGAAACTTGCCCTTAAGCAAACACTCCTGCCACTCCTGTTCAGGATCCGAATCAGCAACAATCCCGGAACCAATACCCATCTCACCTTGGGTACCGCACAGTGAGACGGTACGAATCGGCACATTAAAGAGCGCTTCCCCTGAGGGGGCCATATAGCCGATGGCCCCGGTATACACCCCGCGCCGCTCGGGTTCCAGTTCATTTATAATTTCCATAGTGCGGATTTTGGGGGCGCCAGTCACAGAACCACAGGGGAAAAGGGCCTGAAAGAGCTGAAGAAGGGTAAGGGAGGCAAGGCGATCACGACCACCTGCCGCAATAACAGTGGAGGTCATCTGGAGCAGCGTCTCATAACGTTCCACATCAAAGAGCGAAAGAGTCTGTACCGGGCCATCTCCGAGATCATGCATCAATCGTCCCAAATCATTGCGCAGGAGATCAACAATCATTACATTTTCACTGCGATTTTTTTCGTCACTGCTTAAATGACGTGCCTGTTCCAGATCCTCATCAGGGAAGCGCCCTCTTTTCATGGTGCCTTTCATCGGTCGTACCACAATGCGTTCCGCATCTTTTTTAAAAAAGAGCTCAGGGGAAAAAGAAAGCTGCTGCAGCTCTCCAAGGCGGAGATAAGCTCCGTAGGCCACCGATTGATTTCGCCTGAGTATTTTATAAAAAGCCTCAGGTGATCCGCTAAAATCAAAGAGCAGTTTCAGGGTATAATTGACCTGATAAGTATCACCAGCTTTGATATATTTCTGAATGGCCTCAATGGCCTGAAGATAGGTATCACGGCTCTGACTGGGATGAATATCTTCCACCTGACAATTACAGGCCAGGGATGGGTCAATACCGCTTGCACTGGTCAACTCACCCCGAGTTTCAGGTACCAGGCCTGGAAAATCAGTATTCCCAGAACGATGATCAAAAAAGAAGGGTTCAGCAAAGACCCCAAGATCAGCCAAAATGAGCGAGGCATCACCTGGCCGGCAGAGCAGTCCCTGTAAATTTTCTTCTAAAAGATAGCCAAATTCATAACTGAACCAGCCAGCCACATAGTAACCAGCGGCCAGTGTTGACTCAATCCGGGCCAGAAACAAGCGAAAGTCATCACCACTGCGACATTGCAGACGGCTGACCGGATTCAAAAAAAGGAGTGAGGTCCCATTCTCAGCGTCGGGTTTGACCGTATCGAGCAAAACAAACTGCTCCTTATCGGCCAGAAACATGAGCAATTTATCTAGATTACCAGCAGAGAGAACATTCATGAGCCGCACATATCAATTTCATTCATATCTTGCATCAATATTTAAAATACCTTATAGTCGCAAATTGTTTTTATTAAGTTTAATTTCAGATATTATAGGGTACTTTAAAAAAGTAGAATTTTCGTTAAGCAGGATGGCTTGACGATTTAAAGAGTGTAAGAAGTTTTACCATTGGTAATATACCTACATATTCCAAAGATAAACTTCCAAGAAAAAAACATCCTATATTTTTCAGTCTTGACGCATGTTTCCATCCCCCTTGCCGTCAGACACGCTCATCCATTATGACATCCATTATTCCATTTTCTATGATTTGCGCAACCATTTACGCGACTCAAAGGAGGCATTTATGTTAATAAAAGACTGGATGGCAACCACGATTCTTACGGTGGACGCCAACACCTCGGTCATGCGAGCCACCAGGACCATGAAAGAGAATAATATCAGACGGTTGCCAGTCCTGTCCCATGGCAAACTCGCCGGCATCATCACCGACCGCGACCTGAAAGATGCATCACCATCCAGTAAGGCCGACATGGATATCCACGAGATGTACTACCTGCTCTCTGAGATGAAGGTAAAAGATGTCATGACCGGCAGCCCCATCTGCCTGAAAAAAGATGACACCCTGGAAAAGGCGGCTTTGGTCATGCTGCGCGAGAAAATCTCAGGGCTGCTGGTCGTTGACGACAACGAGCAGTTGGTAGGCCTGCTCTCTGAATCTGATGTTCTCCGAGGATTCATCCACGCCACTGGAATCCAGGACGGTGCCTATCAATTTGTCATTGACATGTCTGACGCCGGCGGCTCTGTCTCAAAGCTGATTGACGTCCTGCGCCAGCACAACGCCCGCGTCCTCTCCATTCTCACCTCATTTGACGATGCTCCCTCCGGCTTTAAACGAGTCGCGGTGCGTATCCTCCCCGAACAGGGTATCGATGCCCTTGCCAGCGAGATCGTTTCCATGAGCGGATATAATATCGTGAGTCAGAGTCTTGATGACCTGAGCGATCTGCCAAAAAAATAATTACAACGTTTAAAAATAAACAGAAAACATTACCTAATCAAAGTCATAAAGGAGATTCGTTTCATGTCACGAAAAATGGTCACCATCGACGGTAATCAGGCCTGTACTCATGTTGCCTATGCCACCAGCGAAGTCATCACCATCTACCCTATCACCCCATCCACCCCCATGGCGGCTGAGGCAGATACGAAATCATCCGGCATGCAGGAGAATATCTGGAACTCAGTTCCGGTTGTCACCCAGATGCAGTCTGAGGCGGGGGTTGCCGGCTCCCTGCATGGCTCTCTGGCCACAGGAGCCCTCTGTACCACTTTTACAGCATCCCAGGGGCTGTTATTGATGATCCCCAACATGTACAAGATTGCAGGCGAGCTCACTCCCACCGTCTTTCATGTGACCGCCCGTTCCATCGCCTGCCAGGGGCTCTCCATTTTCGGCGACCATAGCGACATCAACGCCGTCCGCCAGACCGGCTGGGGAATACTTGCCTCCCAGAATGTCCAGGAGTGTATGGATATGGCCCTGATTGTTACCCAGACTGCGCTTGCCTCCCGGATTCCTTTTGTCCATTTCTTTGACGGCTTCCGCACCTCACATGAGATCCAGAAGATTGAAGAACTGACCCGTGAAGACATGAGTGCCATGATCGATGAAGATCTGATCGTTGCCCACCGTCAGCGCGCCCTCAGCCCTGACCGTCCAACCATCCGCGGCACCGCCCAGAACCCTGATGTCTATTTTACCGGCCGCGAGACAGTCAATAAATATTACAATGCCCTGCCCGGTATTGTTCAGGACACTATGGACAAGTTCGCTACCATCACCGGCCGCCAGTATCACCTCTTTGATTATTATGGAGATCCTGATGCCGAAGATGTCATTGTGATGATGGCCTCCGGCTGCGAGACCGTGTCCGCCACCATCGATTACCTGATGGCCCAAGACAGGAGAGTGGGCATGGTCATTGTCCGCTTGTATCGTCCTTTTGACTGCAAGGCCATGGTCAATGCATTGCCCCCAACGGTTGAGCGCATCACGGTCCTTGACCGCACCAAGGAACCAGGATCCGCCGGCGAACCACTCTATCTTGACGTCCGTACCGCAGTTGGTGAGGCCACAGAGAACAATATCGCCGCCTACCAGCCCTTGATCCTTTCCGGCCGCTATGGGCTTGGTTCCGCAGAATTTACCCCGGCCATGGTCAAGGCAGTCTTTGAGAATATGGCCTCCATGGCCCCCAAAAACCACTTTTGCGTTGGTCCCAACGATGACGTGACCGGCTCAAGTCTGAGCTATGACAAGAGCTTCAGCATTGAGGGCAAGGATGTCGTCCGCGCCCTGTTCTACGGCCTTGGTTCCGATGGAACCGTCGGCGCCAACAAAAACAGTATCAAGATCATCGGCACCGAGACCGACAACTCAGCTCAAGGATATTTTGTCTACGATTCCAAGAAATCAGGATCGATCACCACCTCCCATCTCCGTTTTGGCAAGAATCCGATTGTGGCACCCTATCTCATTAACAAGGCCAACTTCATCGCCTGCCACAACGAAAACTTTCTTGACCAATATGACATGCTCCGCAATCTCGAAGACGGCGGCACCTTCCTCCTGACCACCCATTTCAACGCCAAAGAGATCTGGGGAAAACTGCCGAACAATGTACAGAAGGCCCTGATCCAGAAAAAGGCCAAATTCTACATCATTGACGCCATCTCCCTCGGTCAGACCCTGGGCCTGGGCGCCCGCATCAACATGATCATGCAGACCGCCTTTTTCCTGATCTCCGGCATCATCCCCGAGCAGGAGGCCGTCACCGCCATCAAGAACGCCATCAAGAAGACCTACGGCAAAAAAGGCGACAAGGTCGTGGAGATGAACTACGGCGCAGTCGATGCCGCCATGAAAAACATCGTGGAGGTGAAGCTGGGTAAATCCACCAGTGGCCATGAGGTGCCGCCAACGGTTCCCGAGCACGCACCTGACTTTGTCAAAGAAGTAACCGCTATCATGATTGAAGGCCGGGGTGACGAGGTCAAGGTCTCCCAGATGCCGGACGATGGTACCTGGCCCACCGCAACCACCCAGTACGAAAAACGCAACATCGGCGTTCATGTCCCTGAATGGATCCCTGAAAACTGCATTCAGTGCGGACGTTGCTCATTGGTCTGCCCCCATGCCGCCATCCGGATGAAGATCGTTACCGACCTGAAAAAAGCACCTAAGGATTTCAAGTCTGCCGCGGCCGTAGGGAAACACTTCGAGGGCCAAAAATGTGTGGTCCAGGTCTTCACCGAAGACTGTTGTTCCTGCACTCAATGCGTTTCTGTCTGCCCAGCCAAAACCAAGGCCCTCCAGATGGTCCCCAACACTGATGCAATCCGCAAGACAGAGGCTATGAATGTGGAATTTTTCCTCTCTCTGCCCGAGGTCAATGCTGCCGAGATTGATCCATCCACCATCAAGGGCAGTCAGCTCTGTCGTCCGCTCTTTGAGTTCTCTGGCGCCTGTGCCGGTTGCGGTGAAACCCCGTACATCAAACTGGTAACCCAGATGTTTGGCGATCGGATGCTGGTTGCCAATGCCACCGGCTGTTCCTCCATCTATGGCGGAAACCTGCCCACCACCCCTTACTCTAAACGTGCAGACGGACGGGGACCTGCCTGGGCCAACTCCCTTTTTGAGGATAATGCCGAGTTTGGTCTTGGCATGCGCGCCTCCGTGAACAAGCTTGGCGCTCAAGCCGCTGAGCTTATACATCAAGCCGTTACCGCCAAACTTATCACCAAGAAAATGGCCGATGAGATTGTAAACGCCGACCAGAAGTCCCAGTCCGCCATTGAGGTGCAACGGGAGCGCGTGGCCCAGTTGAAGAACAAACTGACCGACAGCAAGGATGTCATTGCCAAACGCCTCTTGGGAGTGGCTGACTACCTGGTGAAAAAATCCGTATGGATCTTTGGCGGTGATGGCTGGGCCTATGACATCGGCTACGGCGGTCTTGATCACGTCCTTGCCTCGGGAGAGAATGTTAACGTCATGATTCTCGACACCGAGGTCTACTCCAACACCGGCGGTCAGATGTCAAAGTCCACCCCACGTGCCGCCACCGCTCAGTTTGCGGCCAGCGGCAAGAAGATGCCGAAGAAGGATATCGGCATGATCTTCTCTACCTATGGCAATGTTTATATTGCCAAGGTGAGCATGGGCGCCAATCCTGTTCAGGTTGCCAAGGCCATTGCCGAAGCCGAGGCCTATGATGGTCCATCACTGATAATTGCCTACGCCCACTGCATCAACCATGGTATCAATATGACCAAAGGCCTTGATCAACAGAAAAAGGCGGTTGAATGCGGTCACTGGCCATTGTACCGCTTCAACCCTGAGTTAGAGGCTGCCGGCAAGAATCCCTTGAGCATTGACTCCAAGGAACCTACCATCTCCTTTGAGGAATACGCCATGGCTGAAAACCGCTATCGTATGCTGAAGATGATGAATCCTGCCCATGCTGAAGAGCTTATGGCATTGTCCCAGAAGGATGTGACCAAGTCCTGGAAATTCCTGGTGGCACGGGCCGCGTCCCTTGAACCAGAGAAATAATCTATTCTTGTTCCATTGTGCCTGCTCCCTCAAAAGAGCAGGCACAATTCTATGACACAATAAAAAAGGGGTTTCGGAAAGTACTTTCCGAAACCCCTTTTTTTATTTTAATCAAGATTCAGCTTTCAGCTCTTTGCTGCCATCTCCCGTTCCTGCTTGATCCTCTCATAGTCCTGAACCGATTCAAGAACGGATTCATCCTGCCGCTGTTTAATCTCCCCTACCTTGGCCTGGATCTTGTCCTCTCGTATCTTCAAGCCTTGAGCACCAAATAAGGTTGCAGCCAGATACTTGAAAGAGAAAAGCATAAGCTCCACATCATCTTCCTTAATCTTGGCAACTGTCTCATCATCAACAATAAAAGTGTCAAGAAATGAACTTTCAAAGACAAAGGTACGGAAATGGTCAAGATCGGTTGAGGCCATGAAGAACATGCGTTTGGCCTGCTCCGAGAGGGTGGCCTGATGGCCGAATGATTTCCGGCGCATGACCAGACGCAGCCACTCTTTGTTCATCTCGTCCCGCACATCAACGCCCTGATCGGCACGCCATTCCCGAACAGTCCACTCTTTATCTTCTTCAAAACCCTTGCAGTGTTCTTCTTTGACGATAAAGAAAAATTTCTCTTCATCGTTCTGATCACCATCCTTGCTCTTATTATCACCACCCTCGTGAAAATCAGCCATTCCCACAGGATAATAACGACAGGCAGAAGGACGATCGCTATAGACGGTGCATCCCTCCGGGGTCACAAAAGGACATTTCTGGTCATCTTCTCGCAGCTTAATGGCCACACCAGGCATATCGGTCTGTTCAAGATAGACAGGGGTTGCATACTGATGCAGAAACTCATGAGCAGGCATATTCAGCCGTTTTGTCAGCTGCAGTATATCATAGGGAGTCAGAATGATCTTGATTCCACCGCAACAAGCAGTAAAGCATTTCACGCCGGGGTGACAACGAAACTTGATTTTGCTGTCCAGAGTCAATTTTCGGGGAAGGATATTGGATGGATTTGTTGCTTTACCAAAGAGAATATTCTCTTTGGCAGACATATTTTGGTCTGTCATATTATCACCTTATATCAAATAGTAATTGCCGCACAATGTAAGAGCGGAGAAAGTTCCTCTACAGAACCTAGTATAGTAAACATATACCCTTTCACTGTCAAACCTATTTCATACCAGTTAATCCCATGCACCCGATACATCTGCCAACAACTCTTCAACTTTCTCTTCCACAGGACATGCATGGCCAAGGCACCCTCACCTATACCCCTTGCGGTTTATTGTAAAAATCCTTATAGTCAAATTTAAAGAGATGATTCGTTTCACTAACGTTAAATAATTCCATCACCTTAATTTATTATAGGTATATTCAATGAAGATTTTCACCCGACCCATCAATTATGCGAAGGTTCAAACCCTGATCTACCATCTACCGGATGGTCCTGCCTTATCCCTGAACATTGGTGGTATCGGTGAATTTCTTGATCTGGAACTGGATATTGGTCATGTCTGTGACACCTCAGAAATTGATGGAATTGTTCATTTTTTTCCCAAGGGAAATGCTTAGGGGCCGTTAAGAAATACTATGATTTTGTATACAAATTTCTTTACGGCCGCTTATGCCGTTCTGACCATTCCCTTGACCATGTTCTTTGTTACAACGGCCTGAACACTCCTTCCATCGTATTAATGTCAAAAAACTCCTTAATCAACCTCCATTTCGATGGTCACATGCACACTCGATACTGCCATCATGCCACCGGCACCATGGAGGAGTATGTGCTATCAGCAATCGAAAAAGGTCTTGACCATATTGTCTTTCTTGAACATATGGAAGCAACAGGTGTGAACTACTTTGAGACAACCTGGCTAACTGACAAGGATTTTGATGACTACTTTGAAGAGGGCGAGAAACTACAGGAGAAGTATGGCGACCAGCTAAACATCGGCCTGGGAGTTGAGGTTGGGTATAATGCCGCGCAGCAACAAGAACTTCAAGATCGTCTGCGAAGACGATCCTGGGATCAAGTAGGAATTTCTTACCACTTTATGCCTGTTCCTGGTCAATCTTTTAACTTGAACCTGGTCAGCAGAAAAGAAGAAAATATCCTGGCCATTGCCGAAACGGGCTGTGAGAGTGTTCTGAATAACTACTTCGACACCCTTATGGAAGCAGTACGTGTCCTTCCCGGCACTGTACTCTGTCACTTGGACGCAGCCCTCCGTTTTCAGCCCGGACTTCAACTCACACAAAACCACTGGCAACAGATCGAAGAACTGCTGGACACCGTCAAAGAACAGAATATGGCCCTTGAGATAAACACCTCAGGATTTGCTATCCGCGGAACACCTTTTCCAGACCCAGCTATTATCCAGATGGCCATAAACAGAAGAATTCCACTTGTTGCCGGTTCAGATGCCCACAGACCAGAAGATGTGGGCAGATACTTTCACAAACTTCCTGAACTGCTGGACCAGCTTTCAACGCTCAGACAAACTCGGCCATGGCCGCTTTTAATGATGCCGCATTAAACGGCTTCTGAATAATCTTGTTCACCCCGGCGGCCAAGGCGGCCTTGTTATCCTGAGGCTCATTCTGGGTGGTAACCATAATCACCGGCAGCTCTGTAGCAGAATATTTTCCCCGTATCCGTTTCGTCAAACCTACGCCTGTTATTTCCGGCATATTCAGATCCGTCAAGACCATGGCTGGTTTCTCTTTCGCCAACCATTCAAGGGCTGATGCCGGAAATTCAAACAACACGGGGTCATACCCAAGTTCATGAAGGGTAGCCTTATAGATATTAAGAATCATCCGGGAGTCATCCACGGCCACCACTTTCAGTTTAACCGATACCTCTTCAGTACCAACCAGTTTCCTGGCAAAATCATCCATACCGGCGTTCTTCAACAAATCATGATAATGTTGACGGATATCTTTGTGGGCATGAGGCAGATAGATCATGGCCATTTCCTGAAAATACGGCTCATCGGCAAGACTCATGAAAATTTTGTCAACCTGGCCATTGACGATAATTTTGGTAATATGATGAGCATCATCATCTTTTTCCATCAACAGATTTTTAATACCAGCCACCAGGATCTCAGAGTAGTTACGATCTATCGCCCTGGCAGCTGCAATACAGACATGATCCTCCTTGTCCGTCAACCCTGCGGTCAAAGTGTAGGCTCCCTTGCGCAAAGGCAGGAGGGCCAGCGTCTCATAGGCCGCAAAACGCACATTGGCACTCTTGGGGTCACGTCCCAGTAATTTTCTGATCGGCATGATTGCCGATTCATCTCCGATATCACCCAAGACATTCAAGGTGTGAATCTGAAAGTCCGGATCTTCATGTAAAAGATTCTCTATAAGATTGGGAACAGCCTTCGCCCCGATACGTACAATCTCCTGTTTCGCATAGGTCCGCATGTGGGCATAATGGGAGCGCAGGGTTTCATTCAACTTCTCCAGCGACACCTGATCCTGGACATCGGCAAAGATGGAGAGAATCATGAAATCAAGTTCATTATCCGTCCCCATCCGCTCGGCCAGCCTGTGCATGGCCGTCGGCGTTCCAACCTGACCGAGGGCCTGAACTGCGGCAATAATCAGCTCTCGATTGGCGGCATAGAGATAATCAGTGAGAAGGTTAATGGCCTCAGGATCACCTATAAGACCAAGGGTCTCAAGAATAAGCTTGATCTCCGCCTCATCCTGGGAGCCAGCTACCAGCTGCATTAGGGCATCTGTTGTGTCATCGGAGCGAATCTCGCCCGCAATCTGAATCAGATACTGTTTACCTTTGATTTTGGGATTTATCAAAAAGTCACTCAACAACTCCGGATAGGCCAGGAGTTGTGAAATCAGCGTCTCTTTGACAATTGGCAGCTCAGCCGCCAGCTCGGGATAATCAGTAAGGAGATAAAGAAGCTGAGGGATACAGAACGACACTTCACCGCGAGTCAGTTCATAGAGCAAACGATTCTGGGTTTTTTTATCGACATTTCCCAGATGGGAAAGAACCAGCTGCGTTTTCATGGCATCGCCGGTTTTTATATTATCCTGTATCTCTTCAATCATATGCTGGGGGTTCAAATCAGCCATATCACATCCTGCCAAATATTATTGGTTAATAATGGATATCTTACAGTTACACAAAAACTGAAACGATACTGCCCGACAAACCATTTCATCGTGAAATTAAACTTCTCGTCAACAAACATGTAGAAAAATGTATATATCACAAGAGGACAACACTTGTCCATAAAAGCAGAATAAAACTATCCTCTTGCCTGTCTCCGGTTTAGGAAAGAAGTTCTCGGCGGCCTTAATAAAGGCGAGAAGGGATGAGAAATCATCCTTTCTCGCCCCTTCCACCGGATTTCACACATCATAAATCAGAAAAAAACCTTATTCAGGATACCAGTCAGCCCCAATCTTCCGCACTACATTAAAACCACCACTCAAGACCTGACTATTTCGCAGACCAACACTGTCTAGAAAGCTCTGGATCTCAAAGGAACGGGTTCCAGCATCACAGAGGATAATCATGGTCTTATCAGCGGGCAGCTCACGGTATCTGGCCCGCACTTCATTATAGGGGATTGCCAACCATCGTTCTGACCCAAATTTCTCCACAAAGGGCCCAGTTTCTTTCAGGTGCCTGATATCAAGAGCAATCCAGTCCGGATGCGTGCTGAAGTCCTCCATCCACTGCAGAAAAGAAATCACGGGAATCTTCCGCAGACGGCCATCACAGATATTATCAGCCACATAAGCCGCGGCATTGATGGAATCAATTGCCGCAGAGAAAGGCGGCGCATAGGCCATTTCCAGGGTCCCGAAATCGTCAATGGTGGCTCCCGTACCGACAAGAGCTGCAGCCGCATCAATACGCGCCGAGATACCATCGCCCATTGGCCCGAATCCCTGGAGACCCAGGACCCGCCGTGTCCTCCGATCAAAGACCATCTGGAAAACCACGTTATCGACAGTGGGAAAGAAATGAGCTCGGTCGGAAGGAGCAGTCAGGGCCACATCCGCATCATAACCCTCAGCCAGGGCCACATCAAGACTCAAGCCGGTGGCGCCGATACAGACATCAAAGGCCTTCATGATAAAACTGCCCACCGCCCCCTTGAAGACAGAGGGAATGCCTGCCATGTTATCGCCAACCACCCTTCCTTCCTTATTGGCAAGGGAACCAAGAGGTGCGTAAAATTTCTTCCCGGAGACCAGATGACGGACCTCAATGCAATCTCCGGCAGCATAGATAAAGGGATCCGAAGTCTGCATCCGCTCATTGACTACAATCGCACCCATGGGCGAGATCTGCAGTCCGGTATCACGCGCCAGTTCTGATCGGGGACGCACACCTGCGGCCATGATCACCAGATCGGCCTCTATGGTGCGGGCAGAAGTGCGGACAGCTGTCACTTTGCCCTCCTCTCCCACAATCTCGGCAGCCCCCTCGCCCAGATGAATCGCCACCCCTTTTTCACGCAGGTGGCTGGCCAGCATGGCCGCCATGGGAAAATCAACGATACGGGGCAGGAGTTGCGGCATGAACTCAAACAACGTCGTCTCCACCCCCCACAAATCAGTCAAGGCTTCTGCCATCTCGACGCCAATGGCGCCGCCACCTATGACTACGGCACGCGACACCTTGCCGCCGGCAATTCTCTTCTTGATCTCAATGGCCTTATGCAGATTGCTGATGGTGAAAACGCCATCAAGTTCCACACCAGGAATCGGCAACACAAAAGGACGGCTGCCAGTGGCCAGCATCAGTTTATCATAGGGAATGTCGTATTTCTCCCCTGTCTCCACATGTTCCACATGAACGACCTTGTCCTTGCGGTCAATGGCCAGGGCACGAGTACGGGTCAGGGCAGCCACCCCTTTGGCATCCAGGAAAAAGGTCTCGTTCCGCACCATATGAAAACTGGTCGAGCGCAGCTCTGATTCATCAGACACGTCACCGGAAACATAATAAGGAATGCCGCATCCGCCATAGGATATAAGACTGTCCTCATCAATAATAGTCACCTGTGCGTTCTGCATCAAACGCTTAACCCGACACGCAGCCTTGGGGCCTGCTGCTACCCCTCCAATAATGACAATTTTCTCACCAGCTTTTTCACTCATACTGTTTCTCCATTTTTCATATCTATTTAATAAAAACACCCAATTATAAAAGCGGTTTCTGCACATTTCCGGGGCAGACAGAGCCGAGGAAATGTAGAAAAAAATAATATTCAAGATTCATTGACACGAGCATCAACAATCAAACTCCGGGCAAAATAATGGTAAAGGTTGTTCCCTCTCCCTCTTTGCTCTCAACCCCAATGTTTCCATGATGATGCTCGATAATATTCCTGCTTATGGCAAGACCAAGACCTGTTCCTCGATTTTTATCACTAAAAAAGGGCTTGAAGATCTGCTCTGCCTTTTCAGCAGACATTCCCTTACCGTTATCACGAACAATAATTTTCACGACTCCCGTAGGTCGCTCCTGCGCCGCCCCTGGTTCCTGTATCATTTGGCCATCCTGGGCCATCACCGAACCGACAACTGTTCCTCTAGTGGTCGAGACCTGCAACACTCCGTGATCATCCATGGCCTGCAGGCCATTCACCACGATATTCAGCAAAGCCCGATAGAACATCTCCTGATCCAGAGCAATTGGAGCCAGAAGAGGTTCAAGCTCTGCCCGTAACTCGATATTTTTTTCTCGCGCACTGGGCTCAATAAACTGCAAGGCCTTGCGGACAACAGTATTGACATCAACCCTCGACAGCTTAGGTTCCTGAGGTCTTGCAAAATCAAGGAATTCCATGACGATATTATTCAGCCGTGTGGTCTCATCTACAATAATGCTGGCCAATTGCTCATTCCCCGGAGCCACCTTTTTAATTCTCTTTTCCAGAAGTTCAGCCGTACTTCTGATAATACCCAAGGGACTTTTGATCTCATGGGACACGGTGGCCACCATCGTTCCCAGATGAGCAAGCCGTTCTGACTGGTTCAATTTTTCTTCCAGACGAAGCCGTTCCGTGGCCCGAATTTCCATGAGCCGGTCACCACGACTGACAATGGTACGAAGAACAATAAACAATACCGCCATAATAATGCTGGAAACCAGGATAATCCGTCCCTGCAATTCGATTATGGCACCATATTCCTTGGAAAGATCCTGGGTAATCTCTATAACCCCCATGATCTGTGGACTGGCAGTCGTGCTGTTACTGACCTGACGAAAGGGGATATAGGTCTTGAGCTGACATTGAACTGATGGCGCCCCAGGGATCAGATTCCAGAGGGAGCCACTGAAAACAATCTGAGAAATGGGGTTATTTTTCAAGGCCTTCTGATATTCAACTCCTCCCACATCCTTCTTGCCTACGAGCTCAGGACGGGTCGAATACGAAATAATATTGATACTGGAATCATAGATGGTAACCGATTCAGTTTTAAGCCCCTGAGTGGCATTTTTAACGATACGATCCAACATCTCAAACTGATCCGGATGACTGAGGGCAATTTTACCGAAACGAACTACAGTCGGCAGGACAAAGCTACGAAAAACCTGTTGATTCAGATTTTCCGCCAGCAGGAGTGAATACTCCTCACTCTGCTCCAGCATAATCTTTCGGGCATGATTAGAGATAACCCAGGAGAGGATCAGGGTAAAGACAAGAATAACCCCAAGACTGGTGAAAGAAAAATACTTAACTAGTTGGAAGGGACGTAAACCAGCCTGTACATCCTCCCGCCGCAGTTTTTTTTTCACTGCCAGTGAGATCATCTTCCCAGATGAACTTTCTTGATCAACCATGATGTTTCCACCATAAAACATCCAATGATTCAGTCAGGCAGTAAAAACAAACCTGCAATACTCTGGAGAGAGTCACATGCAGGCCGCCATCAATCATCACACACCCCACAACGCCTGCAAACTCCGGTATCACAGGCCATTGTGGATTTTTCCGCAAAGGCCTTCATGTATTCATCCCATAGATATTGCTGTTTAATCCCGTGATCAACGATACTCCAGGGTAAAGGTTCATCACACCCATATCCACGTATGGCAAACTGTTCAGCCTGCAGATGGTTCTTGCGCATTGCCTGTTTCCATGAGAGCCCCTCTGCTGCCATATCAAACAAAACCGGGGCCAATCTACGATCCCCTCGCGCCAGTACCGCCTGAAAGAGGACATTTTCCGGTTTATCAGAAGTCATACGAACATTGGCCTCTTTTTTTAGTCCACTTTGTAAAAATTTGATCTTTTCTTTCAAAGACCGGACAGCGTCTGCCCCATCACGTGTTTCTCCTGGCGGCAGACGCTCACTCACCCCAAAGGGATGAAACTGAAACGGAGTACATGGTTTGGGGGTGAAACTGTTAACAGACAGGGTAATTTCACAAAGCCGCCCCCGCTCCCGCCCTATGGGCTGGATTCGCTCCTTGATTCTGCGAATAAGCGCCAGCATCTCTTCGAGATCGTCCTGAGTCTCCGTGGGCAGGCCAATCATCAGATACATCTTCAATTTATAAAGACCAGCACGGGCCAGAGATTCCGCCGCCGCCAGCAGGTCGTCAGTGGTTAATCCCTTATTGATCACCCGGCGTAAACGCTCTGAAGCCCCATCGGGCGCAATGGCCACACTCTTGAGCTGGCTTTTTTCAAGAAGACTCAACAATGGCCCCGATATTCTGTCAGCCCGAAGAGACGAAAATGCAAGTGAACAACCACTTTCAAGAAGGTAGCAGGAGAGAATAGTCAAGGAATCATGATCAGCCATCTCCATCCCCAACAGTCCAATACGATTTACCGAATCGGGACGCTCAGCCAGACCACTCAGTACGGCATCGACATCCCACAGTCGAGGCGGCCGATAGATGAAACCTGCAGCACAGAATCGACACCCCCTTGAACAGCCCCGTCCAAGCTCGGTGAGATAAAGATCAGAAAACTCCGCATTCGGGGTCAGAAGCTGAGAGTGTGCTGCTTGGTCACAGGTTCGGGTCGTCACTTTTTGAATACGCTGCGGCAAGCCAGGTGCTGGAGTATGTCCGGCAAATAAACCCTTCTGAGTATATCGCGGGGTATAGAGGGCAGGAGCATAGCAGCCAGGAAAGGCAAGGCTGATCTCTTTTAACAGGTCAGCACGTCTCTCATCTTTCATATGAACAGCGAGGAAAGAGACCAGAGAAGCCAGGACTGGCTCTGCCTCGCCAAGGACGAAGAGGTCAACAAAGGGAGCCAGAGGTTCGGGATTCATAAAGGTGGCGACACCTCCACAAACGACCAGTGGTTGTGAAGCACAAACTTTATCTTCCCGATTTTCAGCAAAAGGAGGGAGAGATCCGGCAAGAAGAAGCCGAACAAGGTTTAGATAATCATGTTCAAAACTGATGGAGAAAAAAACCAGGGGGAAGTTATCAAGGGTACGCCCGGACTCCAACGATCGCAGAGGGTCATCTGTTCCGGAAAAGAAAAAACGTTCACAGACAATCCCTTCCATTTCCCCCAGCAGGGCATAGACCAGTTGAAATCCAAGGCTGGACATGCCAACAGAATAGGAATTGGGATAAATCAGGGCAATTGGCAACTGCCCTGTCCATTTCTTTAAATAGCTCCCTCTTTCCAGATCAAGTAGTGAGCGACGATCCATATCAGGGAATAAGGTACAGACTGCCGGTTGCAGGGTAACTATCGAATTCCCTGCAACCTGTTACCTCTCTCCTGTCACCTGTATCCTGTAATCGTCCTGTCACCGGTCTCCTCAATTTGCCTTTTTCCGAAGATACGTTGGAGTCTCCAGATAATCCTCATTCCAGGGCCGCGATTCCTTTTGACTGCGTCCCACCTCTTTACGGGACGAGGAAACACCAAGGTTATCAAAACCTTCAAAATTAGATTGCAGCAGAGGAGTGACAAAGGTTGGCCGCGGGTTGGCTGGAGCCGGTGCAACAGGGGTCTCCTGCGTGGCTGCAATTTTCACTGTCTTACGTGGTTCATCCATCAGAGTGATCGGCTCATTTTTCTTGACCACATTACCTATTCCCGTCGCGATAACAGTAACACGCAATTCATCACCAAGGGTTTCATCGTAAAGTACACCCAGAACAACCTTGGCATCCTCATCCACCTTACTTTGAATGAGAGCCGATACCTCCATATATTCAGCCAGAGTTAAACTCTCTTGTGTTGCCGAAATATTAATAATTAAGCCGCGGGCGCCATCTATCCCCACATCTTCAAGGAGCTGATTGTCAATAGCCCGTTTGGCCGCCTCGGTTGCCCTGTTTTCACCAACGGCTGCGCCGGATCCCATGATGGCAGGCCCCACTTCTCGCATGACCGTGCGCAGATCTGCAAAATCAGCATTAATCATTCCCGGCACATTGATCAGGTCGGTGATCCCCTTAACCGCCTGCAACAGAACAAGATCGGCCATGACGAGCATATCGGCAAGCCTGGTATTTTTCTGCATCAGAGAGAGAAGCCGATCATTGGGAACGGTAATGATCGTATCCGCATATTTCCGCAGTTCTTCCCAACCTGCTTCGGCATTGCGCATGCGGGACTTACCTTCAAAATGAAACGGTTTGGTCACCACTGCTACAGTGAGTGCACCCATTTCCTTACTCACTTTGGCTACAACGGGGGCAGCACCTGTTCCGGTACCACCACCAAGCCCGGCTGCGACAAAAACCATGTCGCTACCCTTCAGAACCTTCTTAAGTTCCTCGAGTGATTCATGAGCAGCCTGGGCACCGATATCCGGATCAGTGCCTGCACCCAACCCTTTGGTGATACTGGGCCCGATCTGCAGA
This sequence comes from Desulfocapsa sp., assembly GCA_013792135.1. Lineage (GTDB taxonomy): Bacteria > Desulfobacterota > Desulfobulbia > Desulfobulbales > Desulfocapsaceae > UBA2270. Next base: position 21,861 of record VMSP01000094.1, read on the forward strand.
CAGATATCCGCAAGCGACTGGTTCAGGGCCTGCTTATCCGTATTGGCTACAATAAACTCAACACCCTGCAGCTTATTGTTGACCATGGTGTTGATGGCATTCCCACCGCCACCGCCGACACCAATAACCTTTACCACTGCAACCCCTTCTGTTTCCGCCATTCTAAACGGCATAATCTCACCCCTGAGTACGATTTGCCAAAGCCCCCTGCTTGCGGGCCTGTTAATAACAATATCACCAGATAGAATATAGCACCTGCTGACACTCGCTTAAACAAAAATAATCAGAATCACATGATTTTTTTCATCAACATCTTCATGCGCCCGAACATTGAAGAGTCACCGCTTATTCTCTGCACCCGATGCTTACGGCCATACATGACCAGACCGACAGCAGTTGTGCAGCGCGGGGTATGAACCTCTTCTACACGCCCTCCAATCTTCACCGGATACCCGATTCGTACCGGCAGATCAAATATCTGTTCGGCAAGGTCCACCAGATTGGCAAGCAAAGCTGTTCCACCAGTAATTACTACCCCGCCGTGGATCTTATTTTTTTTCCCGGAGTGAATAAGTTCCTGGTTAACCATCTCCAGGATTTCCACAATACGGGCCTGCAAAATATCCACCAGAACCTTCTGGGTCACCTTACGTGGTTCCCTATCGCCTACGGTCGGCACATCAACCACGTGATTCGGTTTGATCAATGAGGCGATAGCACTGCCATAATCCTCCTTTAAGCGCTCAGCCTCCTGGAGTGGTGTCCGCAATCCCACCGACAGGTCGTTGGTCAGGTTATGTCCACCAAGCCCTATCTCACAGGTGTGCCTGATAGTCCCGTCGCAGAAAACCGCAAGATCCGTGGTGCCACCCCCGATGTCAACAAGGGCCACCCCCAGCTCCATCTCATCGGCACTGAGTACGGCATAGGCTGAGGCGATGGATTCCAGCACCATATCCAACACCTCCAGACCTGCCTTCCGACAACAGGTATAGAGATTATGCACGGCGGCCATGTCAGCGGTAACAATGTGTACATTGGTAACGAGACGAACCCCGGTCATTCCCAAGGGGTTCTGAATCCCAGTATGATCATCCACCATATACTCCTGAGGCAGGACATGGATAATCTGCTGATTTTCTGAGATCTTCACGGTCTTGGCCGCCACAATCACATCTTCGACATCAGCCTCTTTGATCTCCCTGCCGTTAATGGCCAGGATTCCGGGACTGTTGAACCCTTTAATGTGATTTCCGGCAATCCCCACATAAACAGTATGCAGTTCGCATCCGGCCGCCTCTTCCGCCTGTTCCACGGCCTGCCGAATAGATTTGACGGTGGACTCGATATTGACCACAATCCCTTTTTTCAATCCCACCGAGGGCGCAGTACCCACACCTATGATATCCACCCCATCATCGAAGACCTCTCCCACGACGCAGCATATCTTCGTGGTTCCAATATCGAGCCCAGCCACGACCTCACCTGGCGCCCGTTTTTCACAAGCCTGCTCCTCTTCAACCACTGGTTCTATATCATTCATTTCATTTATTTCACTCATCAGTTTTCAACCCGATCCGCTGTGTGCCACCAGCACCTTATTCTCCAAATAATCCATACGGATATACGCAACATCTGCAATGGTCATTCCCTGCTCTGTTTCTTTATACAAAACCTCCAGCACCCTTTTTAAACGACTGTATTTCGTTCTGATAGCACCTACACCAAAATAAATGGGAAAGGGGTAATCAGCCAGATAGATGGTCATCCCCGCATCACGGTCAACATGAATCTCAGAGAGATTCTGGAGCGGAAGATTAGGATTATTCTGTCTGACAAGTTTGAGCAAGGCTAATGCCTCACTGATCCTCTCCGACCGACCGCCATCGCCGCCCCCACCATCCTTGGCTCCCACACCATTAGGCCTTCTCTGACCGATATTTCCCTTTGTTTCCAGGCCGGTTATAACCGGAAGGTCCATATCCTGTCCAGGATCAACCGGCGCAAAAACAACCCCGTTCTTATCCATATAAAAAAACTGCCTGCCGCCAGGGACATCCTGAGTTATCAAGGCTTCAGGTACATATTCCTTAATATAAACTACCACCACATCGGGCCAGTCACGCGTAACCTCTACCGCCGCTATCCATGGATGCGATCTGAGAATGGCCGCGATATGTTCCGGATTAAGCCTGACCAGACTGGCCTGATACCTGATGCCGGTAAGTTCTCGAATCATGGCCGGAGAGGTCTGCCGACAACCGCTAATGCTAATTTCCTGTATCTTGAAAATGTTCATGCCTGACACAGCACTCATCAACGGTGAATAAAGCACAAAACTTAACAATACAACAAAAGCCAGAAGACATACCGGTATCAATCCCCTCGGAGTCCTCCTTTGTGCCACAACAGGTACCCGCTTCAAGCCCTTACTTCTGGCCGATCTCTTAAACAGCGATCGTATCCTGCTGATGATTCCGCCACGTTTCTGATGTTGAGCAGCAGACCTTGAGGTAAATACAGGTTGATTCCCACGGCCCGCAATTCCACTACGAACACTTCTGTTGCCCTTCTTAGGTAAGCGAAAGAGAGAGCCTATGTTTTTCAGAGAGTTCAACACTTTTTTTTAAAGCCCTTCACCATACGTCAACAAATATTCAGAGAAAATGAACTTCCGGTTCAAGCACGATTCCACTGTCCTCCTGGACCTTGAGCCGCACTTTTTCCATCAACTCCAGGACATCGGCGGCCGTAGCCCCACCGCTATTCACCAGAAAATTAGCATGAACGGGTGACACCATGGCGCCGCCGACCCTGAGTCCCTTCAGGCCACTGGCCTCTATAAGGCGGCCTGCGGCGTCTCCTTCCGGATTTTTAAAAAAAGATCCGGCATTGGGCTCTCCCTTAGGTTGCTTCATCCGGCGCTTTGCACGATAGGACTGACATAGGTTTCGTATCTGATCCTGATCCGCCACCACACATTGTAATTCCACCCCCACCACCACCCGATCCTTTTCTGTACGATAATGATCATGCCAGGTTCGATAGCCAAATTCGAGCTCTGCTCGCGGTAGGGTACAGACTTGACCTGATGAGTTGATACAGGTGACGGAAACAAGAACCTCAGCCAGTTCACGCCCCCAGGCCCCGGCGTTCATGATCACTGCGCCCCCAATCGTCCCGGGAATTCCAGCCGTAAATTCGACTCCCGAGAGGGACTGATCCACGCACCAGTCAACAAGACGGGTAAGGCTGCATGCGGCTCCGACCTGAATGACACCCCCGCCATTCTCTACTCCATCTCTACGGGCAATAGAAGTAAATCCTTTGCCGAGAATAAGGACGACCCCATCAAATCCGGTATCACTCACCAACAGGTTGGTTCCCCGACCAATAACACGCCACTGGATCTTCTGCTTTTTGAAAAACACAAGCAATCGTTGAAGCTCCGCAAGTTCCTCGACCGTAATCAAGGCTGCAGCAGGACCACCTATAGCAAAGGAGGTATAACCGCTCAAAGGGCAATCCCAAAGTACTGGGCTGCTTACCAGCGATGCCAGCTCCTTCCTCAACTCACTACCCATTGCCATTTATGTCTTCCCGAGCAGGTCCAGCAGGTCTTCCCCAGCCCGCACAATATTGCCGGCACCGAGGGTCAGCACCAGATCATCCTTAACCAGAAGGGGCAACAATGCTTCGGCCAGCCCTTCCACTGCCGGAATTAATTGGGTGTGACGCTGCCCATGCTGCTTAATATCCAGCAACAAATTCTCACTACTGACCCCGGGAATCGGCATCTCACTTGCGGCATAAATATCTGTCATCACGAGGAAATCCGCCTGATGAAAGGCCGTCAGAAAGTCCTTGTACAGAGCCTCGGTCCGGGTAAAGCGATGGGGCTGGAATAGAACCACGAGCCGTTTTTCAGGCCAAGCCTCTTTAATGGCAGACAAGGTTGCCCTGATCTCAGTGGGATGATGACCATAATCATCAATGATCGTGATACCCTGTGCTTCCCCTTTCAACTGCATCCGGCGCTGCACCCCCTCGAAGCTGCCGAGCGCCCCGGCAATAACTGTAAAAGGGATTTCCAGTTCAAGCCCCACACAGACCGCGGCCAAGGCATTATAAACATTATGACGACCCGGCAGAGAAAGATGGATCTCGCCCAGCTGTGCGTCACCTTTCTTGACCACAAAGCGGGTCCTTCCCCCTGCCGCCTCCAACTGCTCCGCATGCACATCCGCCTGAGCCGTGAGTCCATAGGTGATCATTCTCTTCCTGATCGCAGGCAGAAGATCGGCAATATTGGCATCATCGAGACAAAGGATCACCGCACCATAAAAAGGGATCTTATCGATGAACTCCATGAACACCGACTTGATATGGTCGATATCCCGATAATAATCAAGATGTTCCAGATCAATATTGGTAACCACCTCAAGCACGGGAGAAAGCTTGAGAAAAGAGCCATCACTCTCATCGGCCTCAGCCACCAGAAATTCGCCTTCCCCGAGCTTGGCATTGCCGCCCAGGCTGTCAACCTTGCCCCCAACAACAATAGTTGGATCAAGTCCGGCCATGGTCAGCATCCAGCTGACCATGGAGGTGGTGGAGGTCTTGCCGTGACTGCCGGCAATGGCAATTCCAAATTTTTTCAGACGCATCAACTCGGCCAACATCTCCGCCCGCTGGATCACAGGGATACCGGCTTCATGGGCAGCCACTACCTCCGGATTAGTCACGGCAATGGCCGATGATGTCACCACCACATCGGCACCACTCACCCACTGTCCCTGATGACCGGTATAAATCATTCCGCCAAGAGATGCCAGATTGGCAGTAATGGCAGAGCTGTACAAGTCAGAGCCTGATACCTTATATCCCAGGTTCAACAGCAGTTCGGCAATACCACTCATACCGATGCCGCCGATTCCGACAAAATGAATATGTTTCGTTTTCTTATACATGATGTATATCAGTTGGTTATCAATTCCAAACAAACATCAACTATCCTTTCCGCGGCATCAGGACGTGCCATGGACTGCATGGCCTCTGCCATCTCTTGCAATCGTCCAGGATTACTGACAAGAACAGCCAGGGCCTCTGCCAGTTTCCTTCCCGTCAGTTCACGCTCCACGAACATCACGGCCCCACCACTGTCAACATAATAGCGACCATTCTTATATTGATGATCATCAGCGGCAAAGGGATAAGGGATCAGCAGTGCAGGTTTTCCAAGAACTGCCAACTCGGCAAGGGTGGTAGCGCCAGCTCTTGAGACCAGCAAATCACTCTTTCCATAAATCTCTGCCATATCGGTAAAAAAAGCTGCCACCGTGGCCTTGATTCCTGCCTGTTCATAAGCCAACCGCACCATCTCCTGATCCGCGACGCCTGTCTGATGAATAACCTCTATGCCTGGTGGCAATATCTTATCATACTTGGTCAAGGCATCCACCATCAGTTCATTGACCCGGTGCGCGCCCAAGCTGCCTCCCAGGATCAGAATCCTTACCTTATCACCGTTTTTCCTGGGTGGTCGCTCTTCATCCATCCTTGGAGCGAGCGACACTGGGACATCCTTGGCCTGCGACTTCCCGGCCAGTTCCAGGATCTGACGACGCACAGGATTACCGGTCAGCACCATTTTTCCTGCCGGGAAAAAATTCTCACTGCCGGGGAGAGAAAGACAGATTCTTGTGGCCAAGCCACCCAATTTTCTATTGGCTAGCCCCGGCACCGAATTCTGTTCATGAATCACGGTTGGAAGCCCCAGAATCTTTGCTGCAGCCACCACCGGTCCCGTCACATAGCCGCCGACACCCACCACTAGATGCGGGTGAAAACGGAGGATATGCCAGAGGGCCTCCACCAGGGAGAGCGGAAGTAGAATCAGGGCCTGAAGCAAAGCCAAGGCCCCCTTTCCTTTTAATCCTTGGCAATGGATGGTCCTGGTACTGAAACCATAGTGGGCAAGGCTGCTCTTATCCATTTTCCGTCGCGTTCCCACAAAAAGTATCTCGGTACCTGGAAAACGGCGGCACATGGCCTCTGCCGTGGCAATGGCCGGGAAAAGATGTCCCCCGGTCCCGCCACCGGTAAGCAGCAGCCGTATGGGTTCCTGCCTCTTCCCCATCAGATATCACCATCCTGGCATGCGACAGGCCCTGACTGGTCAATCATCCTCTGTACTGCCGCCGCAAAGACCCTGCCCCGATGGCCATAATTCTCAAACATATCAAAACTGGCACAGGCAGGAGAAAGCAGCACCGTATCCCCAGCTCTGGCAAGGGACGCCGCCAGCGTCACCGCCTCTTCCATTGAACAGGCCTTCCGCAGCTCAGTCACCCCTGCCAGAGCCTGGGCGATCAGCTCTGCGGCCTCACCGATCAGGATCAGAGTGCGCACCTTTCGAGCGACACTCTCTTGCAGCAGAGTATAATCATCGCCCTTGTCACGGCCACCGGCAATAAGGATCACGTTCCCCTTAAAATTTTCCAGAGCACTGAGAACGGCTCCGGTATTGGTGGCCTTGGAGTCATCATAATAAGAGACCCCGGCAGCCTTCCCCACTAAAGCCATTCGATGAGCCGCCACCTGAAAGGCAGCCAGACCCTTCGCTATCAGCTCTTGCCCACAGCCTAAGCTGCGGACGGCAAGGATGGCAGCTGCGCTGTTCAATGCACCTGTAGCAGTATCAAGCATGGAACCCGTAAGGTCATAACGCTCTTCGCGTCCTTGCCACAAAAGCATAACCCTATGATCTTCAATCCGCGCCTGACAGTCCCGGCCATGCCCAAAAAGCAGCTGCCGCTGCCCGCCACCAAGGCCCGGCAACATTTCTCGACAATAGTGATCATCACCGCTGAGAATTGCCGTGTCATTCTGTCCCTGCCTGGAAAAAATCTTCATCTTGGCCGCCACATAGCAATCCATGCTGCCGTGACGGTCCAGATGATCCGGAGTCACATTGAGGAGGATCGCCACATCAGCCTTAAAGGCCCCTGCTGCCTCCAGCTGAAAACTTGACAGTTCAAGGACCAGCACATCAACATATTCAGGATTATTGAGATACTCAAAAAGCGAAGTACCGATATTGCCACCGACAAAGACCCTTTTTCCGGCCCCTTGCAACAACTCGCCAATCAGGGAGGTCACAGTGGTCTTACCATTGGTACCGGTGATGGCAACTACCGGTTTGTTGATGAGCGGAGCAGCCACAGCCAATTCACCCAGCACCGGAATCCTAAGGGCTCGAAGCTGCTGGAGGATCTCCAGCTCCTGCCTGATTCCGGGACTGACCAGAATCTTATCAGCCTGCCTGAGAAAGTCCAAGGTGTGACCGCCCCATTCGTATTCCACCACATATTCTGCAAGAAAGTCCCGGTCTGCTGTCGGTAACTGCTGAACGTCCCTGGCGTCAGAAACCAACACCCTCACCCCCTGCGATACCAGATAACGTACCGCCGCCCGGCCAGAGACTCCCAGCCCCATCACCGCAACGCAAGACATTGACACTCCTGGGATGGGTAAAGAGGGATCATGCCTACCGACTGCTTTGTTAACTTGCCTGGTCATCAGCGCAGCTTCAAAGTAGCAACGGCTATAAGACCCAGGATAACAGAAACAATCCAAAACCTGACCACCACCTTTGGTTCGTGCCAGCCTTTTTTCTCAAAATGATGATGAAAAGGTGCCATAAGGAAGATCCGTTTGCCATTGGTCATCTTAAAATATCCCACCTGCAAGATGACGGATAGCGCTTCCATGACAAAGATCCCGCCGACAATGGCCAACAGGATCTCCTGTTTGATAATGATGGCCACCGAACCCAAGGCCCCGCCCAGAGCCAGCGATCCGACGTCACCCATGAAGATCTGGGCCGGATAGGCATTAAACCACAGAAATCCTAGAGATGCCCCGACCATCGCCCCGCAAAAGATAGCCAGTTCGCCTGCTCCCGGCACAAAGGGAATTTGCAGATACTCCGCCAGCACGGTATGTCCGGCCAGATAAGAAAAGATAAGATAGACCGCTCCGGAGATAACCGTTGGGCCAGTGGCAAGACCATCAAGACCGTCGGTAAGATTTACCGCATTCGAGGCTCCAACAATGACCAATACCGCAAAGACAACATAAAACCAGCCAAGGTCAGGATGAATATTTTTAAAAAAAGGTACACTCAACTGCCCGTCAAATCCTGGATGCAGAAGCACAAAGAGACCAACCACGGAAGCGCCACCAATCTGCAGAATCAGTTTCCCTCTGGCACTGAGCCCTTTGGTGTTTTTCTTGTGCACCTTTTTCAGATCATCAATTGCCCCGATCATGCCGAAAAACAAGGTCACAAAGAGCAGCAACCACACCAATGAACTGTCGAGTCTGGCCCACAACAGTGTCGAGCAGGTAATGGCAGAGAGAATCAGCACCCCACCCATGGTGGGCACTCCCTGCTTTGCCAGATGAGTTTCCGGCCCGTCATCCCGTACCACCTGTCCAATCTGAAAATGCCGCAGAGCCCTGATAAACATTGGTCCCAGGATAATCATCAGCAGAAAGGCCGTCACCGCACCGCCAATAGAACGTACGGTGATATAGCGGAAGATATTAAAACCGCTGAAAGCGGTATGCAGTGGGTAGAGAAGATGGTAGAGCATAACTTACGAGTTTTTATGGTTATTTTTTAAACCACTCAAGCTGTTAAGCCTGCATGGAATTTAGCTGACAGCCAAAAGTCTACAAACTTTCCTGCAACTGTTCTACCACTTCTTCAAGGCGCTTCCCCCTTGAAGCTTTGACCAGCAGCCAGTCACCAGCCTGTAACTGACGTGCGGCCAGAAGCTCTTCTATCCAGACCACCACATCCTTCTTCTCCCGAAAAACCCTGATGCGCTGACTGTCCATACCTGCCATTCTCGCCCCCGTGGCAGTCTCTGCCGCAAAATTACCGATCAGGGCCAGATAATCAATGAGCCGCTCCGCCGCATACCCTCCCACTTCCCGATGGGCCTCAGCGCTGGCCTGCCCCAGCTCCAGCATATCTCCCAGGATGGCCAGCCGCCTTCCTTTACCCTGCTGAGCAAGGGTCGTAAGACCTGCCCGCATTGAGGCCGGATTGGCATTATAAGTATCATTGAGAATATACAAATCCCCCTTGCCTTTGACAATCTGCATTCGTTTATCAGCAGGCTGGAATACGCTAAGCCCTGCGCCGATCTCTCCTATACTAAGGCCTGCAGCATGGGCAATGGCCGCAGCAGCCACCGCATTGGAGACATTATGAACACCCGGAACATGCAAGGTCACAGAGATTGTCTCCAATGCGATATGGAGGACAAAGGTCTGGGCGCTACTTCCCTCATTCCATATGGCAGAAGCCCAGACCTGAGGTCTGTGACGCATACCTTCTTCACCTGCTGAATAAAAAACCTTTTTCTGCGAATACTTTTCAGCACAGTTCCGCACATGGGGATCATCCAGATTAATCACCAAGGTACTGCCTTCACCACTTCCGGCAAAGAGCTCTTCCTTAGCTCGAGCAACCCCTTCGATGGAGTGCAGCCCCTCGAGATGCACGGCATGGACATTGACAATACAGGCGATATCAGGGTCAGCAATACGGACAAGCCTGTCAATCTCACCTGGCCGGTTCATCCCCATCTCAAGAATTGCAGCCCTGTGGCCTGGATTCATGGGCAAGAGTGAGAGGGGTAGCCCGATAAGATTATTAAAATTGCCTCTGGTCTTCAATACCTGATCAAAAGACGCCTGAGTCCTTGGATTCAACTCCTGCCAATGCTGTTCAAAGATCGCCGCAGTCATCTCCTTGACCGTGGTCTTGCCACAACTACCGGTAATCCCCACCACCAACGGCCCACTGATCGCCTTCATCACCTGCCGCCGATATGCGGCCAGATCACCCAAGGCCTGTAAAGTATCATCCACCAACAGACAGGGAATACCAGGAAGCGCCTCCAAATGAGTTCCACGGCGAATCACAAGACATCCTGCACCAGCAGAGGCCACCAGTTTCAGAAAATCATGACCGTCAAACCTCTCTCCGGCCAGGGCCACAAAGATATCACCCGCGACCACTTTCCGGCTGTCGGTGACCACTGATCCAAGAGAAGTTATTCCCCTCCTCTCTCCGATCAGCTCACCGTGAGCAGCGAGACGAAGATTTTCAAGTCTCCAGCTGGTCAATCCTTTTCGGACCTCAAGAGTGTCATCAAAGAAACGCCTACCATCCGGCCCAAGCTGATACCGTTCATGCCCTTTCCCAGCAATAAGTACAATATCTTCGACCGTTGCCGCAGCAATGGCCAAGGATATTGTCTGGGCACGATCATGAAGCACCAGAAATCCCTTTTCATCTCCGGCCGAAGCCATGAGCCAGGAAGATTCCCGTTCTTCCAGATCCGATAAGCGGACACCGGAGGCTATCTGAGCCATGATCTCCTGGGGTGATTCACTCCGGGGATTATCGTCGGTGACCAGTACCACATCGCTGCAACGACCGGCGATCTCACCCATGATGGCCCGTTTCCCTTTGTCCCGATCACCGCCGCAGCCAAAGACACAGATCAATCTCCGATGCGGAAGCCGGGAAAGAGTTTCTAAGACCTTTTCCAGGGCATCCGGGGTATGGGCATAATCAACAAACACCGCTGGCCGGAAGTGTTTTTCCTGTTCTGCCGCCATTATCCGCTGCAGGCGTCCCGGCGCCCCGGACGCCTGCCCCAGCATCATAGACAAATCTTGCACCTCAACTCCCAGGGCCAGCCCAATCCCCATCACGGTCAACAGGTTTGCAACATTAAAATCACCCACCAGAGTAGTCGTAATCTGAATTTCATCTTCGGAAGCATGCAGGGTTATGGTAGTGGAATTCAAACCTGACTGGACACGCAAAGGATAAATATCACCGTTTCCACCACACTGCCACACCTGAGCGCCCTGAATTTTACACAAGTCAAGCAGTTGTTGCGTCCTTTGTTCTTCCTCAGGATCATGACCTGCTGTCCGGGTAATAACAGCTTTGCCGCCCTTTTTCAGATGATCACGAAAGAGGAGGGCCTTGGCTGTAAAATAATCAGCCATGTCCTGATGATAGTCCAGATGATCACGAGAGAGATTGGTAAAGGCAACCACATCAAATTGCAGATCTCCAAGGCGGTGCTGGACTAAAGCGTGGGAGGAAACCTCCATAATCACATGGGTTACACCGGCATCAGCCATCTGCCGCAAAAGAGACTGGAGCAAGAGCGGTTCAGGAGTCGTGAAGGGGGCTGGAATCTTAAAATCCTGCCCCTTAGCATCACGATACCGATAGTTAATCGTGCCGATAACCCCAACCGCCAGCCCCTGCTGTCTCAGGACACTCTCAAGGAGATAACTGACCGTGGTCTTACCATTGGTACCGGTGACTCCAACCAGGGTCAATCCCTGTGCCGGCTGACCATACAGATTGGCCGCAATCTGCGCATAGGCCAGATGGCTATCTGCAACCACAATCACACACTGACTACAATCAGCAAACTGCTCTGGCCTCACCCGGCCTTCTTCAACCACCAAGACCGCAGCCCCACTGGCCATCACCTGCTCCAGATAATCATGCCCATCCGTTCTGCTTCCGGTAAGGGCCACAAAAAGCGACCCGGCCTGTATTTTCCGGGAATCAATCGTTACATCAGAGACGACTATTCCTGCGGGCAGTTTTTTACCCAAAAGCGAATAAGCCACAGAAGCCAGAAGCGTCTCAAGCAAGTCTTGCTTGCAGTTACACTCTTCAACAAACAGCTTTTCGGGTCTTACACTATCCATTAAAAATAATTGAAAGATAAAATTTAGAACCTTAATCAGTCACCAGACACACGTGAATGAGATTTTCAGTTGAGAGTGCAAAAGGACTTTGGTCATTTATTTCCTCAAAGCACCCTTTATTAGTTCAATTTTATTTTTTATATTGCTCTCACTCGTGGATTTTTTTTTACCAGCTACGTGATTGCCTGCTTGTTCATCTTTCTTCAAGGTAAGCAGGCAATCTTTCACCCCGCCAAGCGATATACCAGCGGTCGGGCTCTGGGCCACAACACGGCCTGTCCCTTGGATCCGCACCTTTAGTTTCTTATCCTGCAATACATGCAAGGCCCGCCTCAGACTCATGCCGGAAAGGTCAGGCATGAGTGGATGGTGCCGTTCCAGCATGGTCTCCAGCCCGACCGGATTTTTTTTCTTTTGTTCCTGCTGGTAGTTAGTCTCTTTCCTTTCAGACTTACTCATCATGTCGGAAAGATTTTTATGCACCTGCTGCAGTGCCACCATTGACGGCAGGATCTTCCCCGCCGGCCCGACAAGATCAAAAACATCTTTCGCTGAGTCAATGGATGGTTCAAGATATGGTTGACGCACCATTACCATAAGAATCAGTTCCGGTTTGTCTGCCGGCAGCAAGGCAAACATCATTCTGGTTCTGAGATATTCGCTATTTTTACCAACCGGCTGCAAAGAGAGATCCGGGACATCAACAAAAACTGAATCAAGTACCCCTTTCTGTCCTTGGGCCTTTAATAAACTCCATGTTTCAGCCAATGCCGGCTGCAACACCTGCCCATGTTCTTCACCGATCCCCTCATCCCTGGTTCCCGCACCATCAGGACCTCCCTGTCCATTACCTGCTGCAAAAGATCTGAAAAAATACTCGCGGGCACCATTCCGCTCCATAATGCGATCAAGCACATGCGGCAAGACCTGATGGCCACCATTTAACAGAGAGTTCAAGCCAATAAGTATCTGTATGGGCGTTGCTGTGGACGGCACGGTTCCCGTTCCACTTTCTGGTACAACAGCTTTTCTCCCAATCCCGCCAACATCAGGATGAATATCCTGCATCGAAAAATCCAGATCCGGTGCGGCACTCAAGCCCAACCGCTGCCACAAACGAAGTTCGCTTCCGCTATCAGAAGACCCTGCCGTGATGCTCCACGGGTAGCTCTGCTTTCCCTGCCGCCAATCAGCCTGAAGTAAAGCCGAGTCATGAAACAACTTACTGATTCCACAAGGAATAACCACAGGCTCCAACAAGATATTGGCAAAATTCTGTTTCTTATATTGATAAAATAAATTCGGATCGAAGGAAGGGAAATTTGCATTGGCAACGATTGCACCCGTTTCTGTCTCCATGAGAAGAGCTACAATCTCCGCATCCTCATGTACCGCACCAAGGGCTGTCACGTATTTTTCAAGAAATTCCTGTATCTTCAGGTCGATGGTCAGGACAAGATGCTGACCACTGATACCGGTCTTATAATGGCCTGCCAAATCGATCTGGGGAAAATCATCCCGACTGATGCTGGCCTGATCAAGGAGACGATTATAATAACGCTCCACCCCGGCCAATCCCATATTCCGATCCGCAAAACCAATCACATGAGCGGCAATACTTTTATACGGATAATAGCGAACCTGTTCCCGATGCAGAAAAACACCCGAAAGATGAAGATCCGCCACTGCCTTTTCTTCTTCCAGGCTAATATCTTTAGCCAACCAGATCCGCTGGTTATCCTTATCCAGACGGGCCAGCAGCTCTTGCTCATCCAGACCCAGAACTGTGGCAAGCTGCCCGGCACTGCCATGCACATCTTCCAGCTCTCTGGGTCTTACATAGAGAGAAACCCGATCAAGAGATAAGGCCAACTCCTTGAAGCTACGATCATAAATCGTCCCGCGTACATTTTTTTCCTTATCTGTCGCCTTCTCCTGCCCGGAAAATATCTTGTAAACAAAGCCTGTAAGCGCAGACCAAGGATGGTCCAGTGTCGAGGGCGCTAAGGACGGCGCAGGAGCGACCGCCTGCCTATACAGAGCAGCACCAGCTACAACTCCTGCGACAACAATCAGGGCAATTCCCAAAAATGCCAACCCGCTTCGCCCGCTTTTCTTTCCCCTCCGACGCGACTGGATGACCATCTTAGCTCTAGTTAAACTCTTATTTGTAAAGAATAATTTTGATCTTAGAATAATAGGAAGGATATAAGAATTCGTCAGGGAATACCCTGAGAAGGTCACTCCTATGCCACCCTTGACACAGGAGTAGTCCTGATCGTCCCCTAAAAGCGGGTAATCTGTTCTTTTCCAGGGACATAGAGCGCGAGCTGACTTGCCGCTATCTTATTGAGATACTCAGGAGAATAAAGACGGGCCCGCTCAGCCCTGAGCTTGATATGTTCATCCATAAGGACATAACGACCTTTTTCTGCATCCTCAACAACTAAAGCTAGCCGACCAGCAGAGGATGTCAGCCAGAAATTCACCATAAGAAGCAATGGACAGAAGAAGAGCAACACCTTCCCTACAGCCATCCACAATATTTTCGGACCGAGCACACTAAGAGCTTTTTGCCGCAATTGCTGGTGCATTGACGATGACATCATGGGACGGCTATATGCTTGGACAGATTGATTGATAAACATAGTACACTCCCTCCGTTGATTTCTAATAAAACAATACGATCAGGTTCAGACTCTCATTTCCTGGCCGCCACTCTCAATCGTGCACTACGCGCCCTGTAATTTGTCGCAATCTCAGCTGCTGTCGGCATTACAGGTTTGGAGGTAAGGATCTCCATATCGCCCTGTTCTCTAAATTTTCGTTTCACCAATCGATCTTCCAGAGAGTGAAAAGAAATCACACAAAACCTTGCCCCGGATCGAAGCAGTGACGGAGCATCATCAAGAATTCGGGCCAGATTCTCCAACTCCCCATTCACGGCGATTCGCAGGGCCTGAAACACCTTGGTGGCCACATGAATCTTCTCGGGATGAAAACGCCGGGGGATTGCCTTGGCCACAACAACTGCCAGTTGCCCAGAGCTTATGATCTTCTCTGGAAATCGGGACCGTACAATCTCTCTGGCAATCGGCCTGGCCTGCTTTTCATCACCATAATAAAAAAAAATGTCTGCCAGTTCTTCTTCAGTACACGTTGCAAGCAGCGATGCTGCCGTCACTTCCCGCCTGGTATCCATCCGCATATCAAGGGGTTCATCATGCCGGAAACTGAAGCCGCGGCCTCCCAGATCCAGTTGCAGGGAAGAAAGACCGATATCTATGAGGATACCATCCACCTGCTCGACTCCGAGCTCTGCCAAACCGGCACCGATCTCGGCAAAATTACGTCTGACAATGGTCAGACGGTCGCCAAAAGGCTGCAATCTGACCCGACTCCTGGCAATGGCATCTTCATCCCATTCAAAGGCAATGACCCGACCATCCGGTGCAGAGTGGCGTAAAATTGCCTCGGTGTGGCCGCCAAGACCTAATGTACCATCAACATATAATCCGCCTGAGCGGGGAGCGAGATAATGGAGAATCTCGGCGGGTAATACTGAACAATGAACAGATTCTTCCTGCTCCTCGGGCTCCATCAAAAAATACCCAATTTGGCCAGACTCTCCGTATAATCCCCAAAATTCTCCCGGGTGGCCTGATTTTCCATCTCCCAGGCCTCTTTGTCCCAGATCTCCACATAGTCGAGCATCCCGGTCAGCACTACATCCTTGACTATCCCGACCTCACTGCGCAGCGTGGGAGGAAGCAACACTCGACCCTGCTTGTCAGGTTGACACGGTGTTACCCCGGAGACCACCAGACGGATAAAACCAGTCAGCCCAGGCTGTTCACGACCATTGGTCAATAACTTATTTTCCAGAAGCTCCCATTGAGAGACAGGGAAGATGCGAAGATGAGCACCCCAACTGGTCACCATCAACTCTTCAGAATCATACTGCGCAAGGACGTCCCTGAATCTACTGGGGACATTCAATCGTCCTTTAATATCGAGCGCGTGTTCCGACCTGCCGCGAAATCTGCTGGCTGTTAAGTTGCTGTTTTCCATGGCCTCCCGCCACCCTTTTCCACCCCACTCCCTTCTTCACCACTTTACACCACTATATACCCTTTTATAGCAGGAGGAACCCACTTGTCAAGATTTTTTCCCAATTTTATAAAAAACGATTAGCTTCATGCAGTTAAAGGCAAAAAACACTATATAAAGTACAACACTGATCAAAATTACGCAACAGAAGACACATCATGGACATCACCCAAGAATTAATTCATGAATGACCTGTTTATCAAAAAAAGCATCCTACTGAAATCACGGCCTAAATTAAAAAACATTATTTTTGGTTTCAACAAAGAGGACAAAAAGAAAAAAACAAGGAGGAAAAGAAGAAGAAGTAATGACCTTCACAAAACTGGTCAGAGACAAAGCAAGAACGCTTAGCCCGCATTTCTCATTAGCCCAAAATTCCATCAAAAAATCATAACCGACGAACCAAATTTCCGTCCTTGAGGCCAAGATGACAGATGTCAGAGGCAAATGACCCATTTATCCAGTCATTTGTCCCTGACCCGTGCTGAT
>VMSP01000022.1 GCA_013792135.1 Desulfocapsa sp.
ATCCATCGGTGTTTGCAACGAGGGTAAATAACATCTTCCAGTTCATGGTCAGAGACGGGGTCATCGTGTAACGACGGTTGATCAGTCTGATATGCGCGGGTTGGGTACCGTATGAATTGGCTTCGTCGTGGAGCTGCCTCTATCTAAAGACGGGAGTTTCGGCTGTTATGCTTATTCCCATAGTGCCTTCGAGGGTTCTCCTGACCGTGACCGCGTCCCTGGCAATGAACTGGAAGGGCTGTGCCTTTCTATCAAATACTCCGGTAAAGTAAAGTTGTTCAGTCGAAGCTGGCTGAGCTCTTTTGTTTGAGCCCCGCCGGAGGCGCTCCTCCGCATCGCCAACTTCAGGTTGAGCATTGAGTGGTTGGGGGGTCAAGGTTGCGAGGCACGAAGCACCCGTAGGGCTTGACCTTGACCCCCCAACCACTCAATGCTACGACGATCAAAAATCAGGCAGCCTTGGGGAGCGCCTGGGCAATAGCCCAGGAAAAACCGGCAATCTCTCTGGCTATAGCCGTTTTAGCGACATTTGTTGTCTTGCCTTTTGCCATTAAGTACTGATAACGTGTGCACAGTCGACACTGAGCTTTCCATGAAATATCAACTACCTCCTTTGATAATTCTTCCTGTCGCTTACGAATTGCGCTGCTTTTTCTCGCGGGAAATCGGTAGGCATGGGCTGCTTCCACCAAGGCTTTGCGTACATGGCCATTCCCGGTTTTGGTAATGGATCCTTTTTTTACTCGCTCTCCACTTGAATGTTCAGACGGGATGAGACCAAGATAAGCCATGAGCTTTTCAGGATTTTCAAAACGAGTGAGATCGCCAAGCTCTGCTGCTATTGTAGCCGCAACAATAAGAGAGATGCCCCGCATGGATTGAAGGGCTTGAATCAATTCATACAGACGACATTGCTGCGATTGTTGCCGGATCTGCTCCGTTAAACGCTGAACACGATTGCTGCAATCTGCTACGGTATCGGTATATTCTTGAAAAACGATCTGCTGTGCAGGCTGTGGCATCGTAAGAGTAGCCAACCAATTGAAATGAGCCTTCGTCCATTTTGTCCTTCCTGAATAGACAATATCGTGCCGAAGCAAAAATGCTCCAAACCGTTGCTTTGCCGTCCGAAGAGCATGGGTCGCATCTTCACGAGCCCTCACTAAATCCCGTAAGGCCTCATCTTCTTCACTTGGTACATACACAGGAGTCAGCTCGCCGGCCCGATGCAGCTTTGCTAAAGAAAGACAGTCCCTCGTATCATTCTTCAACCGATTACCGCTTTGTCGCGGAATTTTAGATGGAGCAATGACAACACAATCCAGATCGTTATTGGTTAAATAGCGATAAATACCATATCCACAAGGCCCTGCTTCGTAGACAAAACGAAGCACCGCCCCTGTTGATAGAAGTTTACGGATAACTTTGTCGAGTTGATTCATGTCGTTCTCAATTTTACCGTAAAATCTCACTTCACCATCACGACCATCATC
>VMSP01000130.1 GCA_013792135.1 Desulfocapsa sp.
GCGCGTTTTTTCAGGTAAAAAAAAGAGTTCATCACAAATGAAAATTGAGGTCACAATCATGGAAAATTCCGCTGACAAAACAAACCAGAAACAGCGTGGCAAGCCATTTCAAAAGGGCGTGAGCGGTAATCCATCCGGACGACCTCAAGGAAGCCGTAGCAAGGCCACCATTGCCACCTTGACACTCCTGGAGGGTGAGTGTGAGGCCCTGACCAGGAAGGCCGTAGAGCTTGCCCTTGATGGCGATATCCAAGCATTGAGGATATGCCTTGACCGGATCACGCCAACACTGAAAGCAACATCAAAACCGATTGCCGCGCGTCTCCCTGCTGGCGGCTCCCTCGCTGAGCAGGCCGCGAATGTGTATGAGGCCGCAAGGCTGGGCAAAATCACAACCGACGAGGCAACGGCCTTAATGGGATTGATTCAGGGTCAGATTAAAATCAAGGAACTGACGGACATGGAAATAAGAATGGCGAAGCTCGAAGGAAACCCGCTTCCAAACGTTTCACCTGAAGAATTTATTTAATGGAGGTCTATTGTGAATGATGATTTAAAAATACACCTGGAGGCCCTTGCTGAGCTCCGTAACATTGCCGCAAGGAAAGGACAAATCGCGGCAGCGGTATCTGCTGAGATAGCAAGAGGCCGCGCAATGGGATTGTACCAACAAGAAGAGCGTGGAGACACACAGACGCGTTTCGTTGATGCCTTCAGTCGGTTGATTGAGAGCTTACCAGGTTGAAAAGGAGATCATGAGAAACTTAAAAGGCAGACTTGAAAATCTTGAAAAAGAGCGGGACAACCTTATTCCACCAGAGCCGGTGAAAGTGTTCTTTGATCCGGTAGAATGTGCGGAATATCTGAAGATGAACCCTGGCGCAACAGCTATTCTGCTCAGGGCTGTTGATTTCAGAAAGAAAAATACAAAGGAGGTTGCGCCGTGAGCATGAAGGCACGATTAAGACAGATTGAAAAAAGGAAAAGGGTTGAATCGTTACCAGAAATTATTTTTTGTCGCAACGCTGAGGAAGTTACGGCAGCCAAAAAGAGGCAGGGAAAAAGTATTCTGTTTATTCGCGGCAATAACGAAAAGTCGGCCAGTTGCGAAGAATAGTTAAGGCTGAAAAAATCAACAAAAAAAAGGAGCATTACAAATGAAAGACATCTACTCACTCGTATCGATGCAGGGAAATATTAAAACCGCTCAGGAAAAAGCCATGGGTGTCATTGAACGCTTAGGCAAGGAGCTTGAAAAAATCGCAAAGGAGCGCGAACACTACGGCCATTCTGAAATGTTGAGTAAGAAAGAAGCTGAGATCCGCGCAGAGCATTCAGCGGCTGTCATTGAGCATTATCAAGCAGTTGTAGCGGCTGATGATGAGCTTGCGGGTTATCGGGACAACTGGATGGACATTGAGCATATCCTTTCCACCCGGCCAGTGTCGGCACCCATGGGCCAGCACATTTTCAAGCCGATGAATCAGAATGATGAATCCTTGCAACGTCTGGCCCTGGCTACCGAGTTGAAAAACTGTTCCGCCAAGGAATTGACCGCACGGGCTGGGGAGGCAATGCGTGATAAGAAGCATGGCGAACTGTATTTGATCCACAAGGAGAACGTGACGCGCCAAGGCTCCCCCGGATGGGAACCAGTGGATTTGTCCGGCGTTGTCCTTCCAGACCAACGGCAGGCGAAAATCTGTTTCGCTTATTCACGGGCGGCCCGACTTAATATGGCGATCCTGGAGAAGTCCGCGCGCGGCGTGCATGTTGACCCCACAGAGAAGCTTTCTTATGGTCATGCCCTGACTGAGCTGGAGGTACTGTAATGA
>VMSP01000089.1 GCA_013792135.1 Desulfocapsa sp.
CCGTTTGCTTCAACAGGCAGCTGAGGTACGGCCCGTAACGATACAAGAAATCCATGGGCGAAAAGCCAGCCAGGCTGCAATATTCGGCTAATGGTGACCATACAACATATGGTATGCGCTTGAGTCAAGTGCATACCCACATTAAGTTTTTTGACAGTAAGCTTTTCAATGATATTCACTTGTGATTGCTTCAAGTTTTCAGGGTTTTTAAGCCAGGCATACCGTGATCTGGCTAACTCGGGTCGGTCTTTTTGCTCTTGCCTGCGCACCTCATCAACAGCTTCATTGATGATTTTCATGATATGGAATTTATCAAAGGTCAGCCCGGTGTCAGGGAATTGTTCACGGACACCTTTTATGAAGGCGGGGGACATGTCACAGCACATCTGTTCAATGTTTTCCGCACAGCCGTTGTGCTCTACCAAGTCCTGCTTAAACCGTTCAACCGTTGAGGAATCTTTTCCCTCAGTGGCAAACAGGACACGAGGGCCTTCCAGATCTACAAACAGGCTGACATAGTTATGACCACGCTTGCTGGAAGTTTCGTCAAAGCCGACCTCTTTAACCTTTGAATAATCAGCCTCCAAACGGCCTTTATCAACGTAATGATGTACTATTCGCCACAATCTGGTGTCGTGTTCGTCAACAAAGGAAGCGATAGTTTTTACAGGCATGGCCTTAGTTCTACTTTGTCACATTACCCATCACTTTGCCGTTTGTATGCAGAGTCAATGTAAGCTTGCCTTTGCCGGTGCCTGACATTCATCTGCCGGAAGACTTCTTCGTGAGTTATATCCCTCCGTGGAAGAAAGTGAGCAAGCAATTTTGCAATGTCAGGACAACTGAGTAACGGGTGCGGCTCCTTCTGTTCCATTCTGGTTTCCAACAGAAAGAGCGTGGACATCATCACCATGGCCATATGATGATGCCAAGCCAGCCAGCCCCGGACCTGGTAATGATCCATGCCGGCAGTCTCCTTGGCATCCTGAAAGGAGCGTTCAACAAAAAATCGTTGCCCCTGCATATAGGCAAGCCGCTCAGGGAAAGTCTCGGCTGGTGCATTGGCAAGGCTCTATTTTATGGTCTTTTGCGAGTCGGTCTCACGCCTGACTACAAGGTGCCATAGACGGACGCACTGTTTTTTATCGAGCCAAACCCAGACTCGCCGAGTGAGGATGTCCACCTGGAGCAACCCTTTCGTGGAGTCACGAGTGGTTATTCGTTGCCAGGCATCTTTTGGTTGATCGTTCGCCCATTTTGCCACCGTTATTCTGGGGGTATCAGTCCTGTACAAGGACGGTGCCCTTCCCTTGGATGCCTGTTTTTCAGGGACATATGGACAAGGATCTTCGAGATAAACGGACTGATCCTTGTGGACATCGGCAACAAACTGTTCGCCCTCGTTGTCAAGGGCTTTGAGAAAGAGTGGCTTTTTGCCGTATCCGCCATCCACTCCAATCCAGGCATATCGTATGCCCGTGGATCTGGCATGGCGGATAATATCAAGGGCCAGTTGCGATTTGCTTTTGAACTCTATGTCGCCTGGAACACCAGCAGACTGGCAGCGTTTGCTGTTGGTTGTCCACTCCTTGGGAAGGTAAAGACGACAGTCGATAATCGTTGCCTGCACCCCACGAACCAGCGAGGCATAAACGCCGGTCTGGCAATTATCAACCTTGCCAAGTCGTCCGCACCATTGACGCGCAACGCCGACAGACTTTTTTCCTTTTTTCGGCAGGCTGCTTTCGTCAATAACAAGAGCGGTATCGGGACTGCCGCCTAAAAGACGATCAGCATCCAATGCCACCTGATCCATTACTGGACGATGCGCCCAAGGGGAATGAGTTGTGAAGTGTTGCAAGGATTGATATTCTGTTTCCGGGACAACTTCGGTCATCCGCTCAATATTCTTGCGAACAGTCCGCAAGAGCCCGCTCAGATATTGGAGCGACTGCGTGACAACTGAGCGAGTCTTGGTCACGAAGAATTTCTTGTAACGCTCA
>VMSP01000072.1 GCA_013792135.1 Desulfocapsa sp.
ATGACATGGTTCACATTCAAAGTAACTCCTCCCTCATATTTGTAATATGAATCTTCTATCAGTTGTGGGAGGTGTTGTCCAGGATATAATGCAACTTGTCGATATTGTTTTGTAAGCGAGTTAGGATAAATTCACCCTGTCATCCAGATACCGCAGGGGCAGGTGTCGGCACAGAAGCCGCAGGCAATGCACTTCTTGTCATCCGAGGTATACTCCCAGCCGCCATCAAGTCCTGTCTCGTAGCCCTTGGTGTGTCCATATTCCAGTTCACGCCGGGTGATGGCCCCTGTGGGACAGATGGTCTCACAGAGATGGCAGTCACGGCAGGAGGCGCAGGAAAGACAGCTCTCGGCCTGGGCCTGCTCGGTGTGGATGCGCATATGCTCATCCGGCACATAGTGGGTGATGGTCAGCGCCTGTTGGGTGATCGGGTGCTGGGCGAAGGGCTTCCATTCCACACCTTTGAAGTCGGCAATGATAAATTCGGCAGCAGCCTTTCCGGCTCCCAGGGCGTTGGTGGCCAAACCCGGCTTTTCAACATCGCCGACTGCCAGAACCTTGGCATTGGTGGTGAGATGTGAATCTTTGGTCTTGATCCATGCTGCCCCGCCAACAGTAACTGTCTCAACCGTTTCCGGCAGGAACTTCAGGGCGGGGACGTCGCCGATGGAGATGATCACCGTCTGGGCAGGGATCAACTCGCCTGTATCCATGACCAGACCCTCATCGGTCACTTCGCGGGTCATGACAGGCCAGCGGAAGACTGATCCCAGGGCTTCGGCCGCTTCTTTTTCCTTGCCGAATGCCAGCGGCTTCTGAATATCAACAAGGGTCACCTTTTCGGCCCCAAGCCGGTAGGCCTCGCAGGCAACATCGCAGCCGACATTACCGGCCCCGATGATGACAACTTCCTTGCCCACCTTGTCCGGGGTTGCACTTTTGGCATTTTTCAGAAAGTGAAGAGCCGGCACAACCTTTTCATTGCCGGGGAAGGGGATGCGCCGCGGCTCATGGGTGCCGACGGCAACCACCACATAATCAAAGTCCTTCTGCAGTTCCTCAAATTTCTCCTTGTTCATGGTCACACTCAGGTGAACATGGATATTGGGAGTATCGAGAAAACGTTTAATTTCCTGATCCCAGACGGCCTTGGAAAGACGTTCCCAGGGAATAACCTGGGCCAGTTTGCCGCCAATCTGCTTGTCCTGCTCAAAGATATGGGCCTCGACCCCGCCCTGGGCCAGTTGCCAGGCGGTGTTCATGCCTGCCGGGCCGCCGCCGATGATGGCCACCTTTTTGCCAATGGGCGCAGCCATGGTAGGGGCCGCTACATTAGCAACGGCACGACCGAGAACCTGGACGTCAATGGATTCATCAACGCCTGAGCGCGAACAGTTTTCCATGCACAGGTTCGGGCACACTGCACCGCAGACCGATGCCGGCAGGGGTGTGTAGCGCAGGAGCATCTCATAGGCCTCATCGATCTTGCCTTCACGGATGAGGCGAAGACGGTCGACGGTGGGGATGTGGACCGGGCAGTAATAGGTACAGGGGGCTGCGGATTCGCGGTTGGCCCAGAAGGGCTTTCTGCGGCGCAGGTCGCCTGTGGGTACGGCTTCAATGGGGCTGCGGTCAAGTCCCGGCGCCAGATCGCGCAGAGGATCTCCGCCGCCAAAGGCCTTATTCCAGTGTTTGTTGCGGAACTCAGCCATGGGCATGGGGCCTGAAAACATCAAGGCCCGTTCCTGCGGGGTGACGGTCAGGAACATCTGCCATTCATCGCGTACGGAAAGGGTGGCCAGCAGGTCGCTACGGCCGATCTTCTCCAGATAGGAGGCCATGTTCTCCTGCAGCCACAGCCATTGCTCATCTGTGGGTTTGGCAAGACGGGCATTGGTTTTGGAGTAGGAGCCGTCCATCGGGCCACGGAAATAGATGGTGCCGCCAACCATGCCGACGCAGGGGCGGTAGCCCAGGACATTGGCTGGATTCTTGGCTTCAACGCCGCAGACCACGGCGATCCCGCCGCAGTTGAACTCGGCAAAGGAGTCACCGGTGGAACCGAGCACCCACAGCTCCGGCCGTGTGTATTCAGGGTTCCATTTGGTCATGGTCAGACCACGGGCACCGATGGAGCCCCGGATGTACACCTTGCCGTTGGCCATGGCGCTGCACACACCATTGGTGGCATCCCCCAGGACCGAGATCTCGGCCCCGATATTGAGGTAGCCCACATCGTCTGAGGCTGAGCCGTGACAGACGATGGATGTTCCAGGCATGCCCATACAACCCAGGCGCTGACCGGCAGGGCCTGATGTTTCAATGGTCAGGCCTTCCGGGCGGTGGAGCCGGATACCGATATTATGCTGGCCAAAGGTCTCCAGGCTCAGATGGTCTGTCTTGTCCGCAGCCTCCCGTACCAGTTTTTCAAAATTCATGGAACTGATGCGGTGGCCATTTTCGTCAAGACCTTTTACAACAATCGTACCCACTGAAAACACCTCAAAATCAAATTTGAAATTTAAATTGTTGGGGAGAGAAGCTGTTCTTTAAAAGTGAACATCTCGAAATCTTCTTCCCTTAACAGACGTATTTAATCCCCAGTCGATCGGCGGCGTCCTTGTCGCTGATACCCAAGGCGTCGGACATGCCCACGGGCAGACTCTGGGAGCGGCCCAGGGGTGCCATGATCTTTTTGGCCTCGGTGGAAATGGACATGAAGACCTCGCTCACCCGCTCCGCAACCAGATCAGGATCAAGACGCCGATACAGTTTCGGGTTCTGGCTGGTGATGCCCTTGGGGCAGATGCCCACGTTGCAGACGTTGCAGCGGCTCTTTTCGTTGCCCAGACAGCCGGCAACCGACTGCATGATATACTTGCCGATATGAACCCCGGAGGCGCCCAGCATGATGAGGGCCATGCCGTTCTGGGTCACATTGCCGTTCTTGCCGATACCGCCGGCTGCAAAGATGGGGATTTCGTTCTGTTTGCCCTGAGCCACCAGATCCAGATAACACTCGCGGACATTGGAGGCGATGGGATGGCCGGTGGCGTCCATTGAGACGTTGTAGGCCGCGCCTGTACCGCCATCAATACCGTCAATGAGCAGTCCGCCGGCATAGGGGTTACGCACCAGGTTGTTGAGCACCGACTTGGCCGAGGTGGAGGCCGAAATCTTGGGATAGACCGGAACCTTGTGGCCAAAAGCGGTGGACATGGTCTGGATCATCTTCATGACGCTCTCTTCAATGGAGTAGAGGGTCTGGTGCACGGGTGGGGAAGGCAGATCAACACCCTCCGGTACCCCGCGCAGACGGGCGATCAGCTTGGAGACCTTGAACCACATGAGCAGGCCGCCATCCCCTGGTTTGGCTCCCTGGCCATATTTGATCTCGATGGCCGCCGGGTCGCACTGCATATCGGGGATGGCGCGGATGATCTCATCCCAGCCGAAATAACCGGACGCGATCTGCAGGACGATGTATTTGAGATAGGGGCTTTTCAAGACCCATGGCGGACAGCCGCCTTCGCCGGTGCACATGACGACCGGAATCCCCAGCACCTCGTTGCAATAGGCCACGCCCTGGAGCAACCCCAGCCACATGTTGGGAGAAAGGGCGCCGAAGGACATGGAGCCGATGACGAAGGGAAAGATCTCACGGGTCGGAGGAATCCAGCCGCCCTCGCGCTGCCGTTTCAGGAATTCTTCCGGGGCAAGGGTGCGGCCGAGGGTGGTGGTCAGGTTGAACTCATGGCGTCCGGCATCGAGGGCCGGATCGGTGAGCATGGAGATGCGGTTAAACATGATCCGGTCAAGCAGATTCGGCCCGCTGACATTTCTCCGGCCACCACGGGTCTGGGGCTGCCCCTTCTGATTATGGAAGAAGAGGGTGCGGTGTTCATTGGTGTTCGGCACCGGCATGATCGCCTCGTTGGGGCAGACCATGGTGCACATGGAACAGCCGATACAGGCATTGGCCATGGTGGTCTTCTGGCGGATACCGACAAAGGTGCGGTACTCATTGCCGCGCGACTTCTTGAGGACATCCAGCTTGGGCATCCTCTGCCGTCTGTACGCCAGATAAATAGCTTCTTTCGGGCAGACCGCAGTGCAGTGTCCGCATAATGTGCACCTGTCTTCCCGGTGCTGGATTATCCAGGGGAGGTCGGTGTAGCTTAAGCTACTTGGGCCAACGGATACGGATCGAGCTGAGACCATATTGTTAATTCCTTTCTATCTGGTGGAACGATAATGGTATGTTCACGCATGGGTTGAAAATCAAGGGATGGATCACGGTCGGGAATCATGGCCGCAACTCCGCACATCTCGGAGGCCATGGCCCAGGCTCCGTCTCTGCCGCCGACTGTGGCAGGACGCATCTTTTTTTGATCCATAACCAGCAGGCAGGTTTCATCGGGCAGGGTGCCGATGACGGCATTGGGGCCGTCGATGATCAAGCGGCGGCAGGCATTACGCAATCCCTTGAGAAAAGCACCCTGGGGGTGTTTACTCAGCTCTGCGTTATTCAACGGGGTGATGATGTGTTTATACGCTTGCAGGGGCAGCTTGAGTTGTTTCAGGGTGTAGTGGAGGATATGGGCAAAGACCTCTGAATCACTCTGGTAGCCGGTGTAGCCTGGGAAGTGTTGACCCAGGAGCCAGTCTCGGATGGGGACAAAGGCGGTATTCTCGCCGTTGGTCATGGTGGCAATGCCCTGGATAAAAAAGGGATGGCAGGCATAAAGATTAATGCCGTAATTGGTGTTCTGACGACCCTGAGCCATGCAGACCCTGGAGGTGAGCCGGTTATCATAGAGGGCTAAGGCCTCACCGATTTCCAGGGGCCAGCCCACCTCCTTGATTATGGCCACATCCGGCCAGAAAGAAAAGGCGGTGAGGTCATTGCCGTTTTCTTCACCGTTGGCCCGTAGGAAGAGGCGGGTGAGCATCAGCTCATTTTCTATTTCCACTTCACTCTTTTGCTCAAAGTCCGCTGGCATCTTATAGACCCGGAGAAAGTAGCGATAGCGATCTTTGGCCTCGATCAGCGAGGTTTCGGTCACAAACTTGTGATCATGTATCAGCTCATAACCACGCTGTTCCATGATGGTGTTCAGACGCTTCCAGGCGTCTTCGCTGTGGGCAATGCCGGAAAGGACGGGGTGACTTGAGTTGTATTTGAAACAATCGAAGCGCAGGCCACGTAATAACAAACCAAGTCCGGAGCCATCATATCCTTCCTTCATGGCTTCCATGGCCGTGAGAACCTCATAGGGCGAAAAAGGCTCATTGGCGGTTTTCAGGGCTAAACGGCACATGCTTTTTTCTCCTGATGAATGAAATAAAAACTGCCTGTACTGTACAGGCAGAGAGTAGAGTGGAAAATATTATTGGCTTCCTGAGACTGTCGAATCTGTTAGCCCATCAAAGCAATCAAAAAATAGTGGGGGTGGATAAGGATATACGAATTATACCATGAAAAAATTTTTACAAAGAAAAAAGGTCTTCGTCAAGGTTAAACACGAGGATAAAGGTGCTGTGACACCTCGTTTTGCAGATGGTGAGGTGTCGTAATGTTATAATTTCATAAGACAAAAATGTTTGCTTTGGAAACAGATCCTTCTTTATGAGTGAGCAAGCTGTTACAAACTCGGATTATTTTGTGCCTGGAAAACAATTCCCTCCTGGTTGAGAGTATTTGCGTGGATAAACACGCTCGTTAATGCATTGCTGACGTCTGCAACATGAAGCGCTTCAGCGATACGGTCGGACTTTTTATATATTGTAGAAAGAATATTAGGTCCCTGCAGAAGCAGTTTCTCATTGAGTACATACCCCTCATTTTCCGGATAGATGCCTATGTAGACAATTTCCATTTCAACAATATCATTGAAAAAATGGGTGCCAAGAGAGATGTCAGGGGCCAGTTTTTCGTGCATGATAGCCAGTTCACAGAGAACCGAGACATTCTTGATATCATTAAAGGTAACAGGTACACCAAGCTCCGGCATTTTGCTGCCCCAGCGTCCCGGCCCTACCAGCATAGTGTTTTGCTCAGCAGGCATCCCATTGGACAGATCTCCGATCAGCCTGGCCACTGAAAAACGCTCTGAAGGAGTCAATACGCTGTACTTGGAAGGGATAACGTAAATAATTCTGTCGATCCGCTTGGCCGTTGCCTGCCCGATAATGGGGCCTGCAGTCTGGAGAAGGATATCCTTTTTCTTGATGTTTTTGGGCAGGTTCACACCTCCGGTCTCCACCTTGACCTGAAAGGGCCGGCACTGCAGAAGGTTGATGCGGAAAGAGTTGTCATCAGCAAAATTCACTGCAAATTCGATATCAACCGGATATTCATAGGCACTGGCAATAGTGCTGAGCATATCTCTCATGTCGTTAATAAATGTTGTCTTGGTAAAGACATTTTTGAAGGTCAACATCCATGAAAAAACGTTTTTGACATCATATTGCCTGGCACGCTTTTCCATTTCAGTATCACGTACTGCAAAAAGATCAAGGGGCAGGCTGGGGTTTGCCTTGGCAACGGTTTCAAAATCCGTGCTCGCGTGGGTGTTACTTCTCAAATCAAGGACATCCACAGTGTGCTGGCTATACTTGTGAACGTCATCCGCACTGACTTCGGGCCGCTTGAAAGGAGCATTGAGAGCCACAATGCGTGTGTAGTCATTATCATGCTGATCCACAGCACGGGTGCCAAGGCCATAGACGAGTCGCAGGACTCCTGCTGCCGGATCTATCTCCTTATTCCAGGCAAATGGGTTGAATGAGTATCCCACCCCGGCCAGTTGCGGAATATAAACGTTGCCATAGAAGGCGCCGGAAACACGCTGAACCAACAGGGCCATCTCTTCGTACTTGTTCCATAAGCCCCGATGAGATCGGTAGGTCAGGACATCACTGCTCAAGGAACTCGCGTAGACAGTACGAACCGCATCCTTGAACTGCTCTAATCGTTCTCGAGGGGTTCCCTGGTTAACGCAGAAAACGCTTTCATATTTACCGGAGAATGCATTGCCATAGGCATCTTCCAGCAGGCTGCTTGAACGTACAATTATGGGTGACTGGCCATAATAATTCAATATTTCCTTGAACTGGGCGATTATATCTCGTGGAAATTTTCCCAGCAGCAGTTTTCCTCTGATCTTTTTGGCATCCAGGCATGGGTCGGTCGACGCCTTCAACTGGTGTCGTTCCCACCAGCATTTGTTGTTAATGATAAAGGAATAAAAGACATCGGATCCGATAAAAAATGAGTCGTGTATCTCCAGCTTTTCTTCCCATTTATGGTCGGCATTTTGCAGGATAGCACGGGCCAGAAGCATTCCTGTCGCTTTTCCACCAATGAACCCTGTGCCGATCATTCGTTTACCGATGGATACAAGGTCGGACAATGTAAGATTGTCTTCGCAGAGCCGCGCAACTGTTTTGCCGCGGGTGACCATCATCCCGATCAACTGTTTACGGAGAGCAAGGCATCTTTTGCTCGAAATTGTCTTGCCGGGCGCTGGGCATGCAGACTGGGCCTCATTGAGTATTCTGGTCCAAGCGTCCTGGTGAACAATACTTCCATCGATCCATGTCTGGTGGATCATGGACTGGATCTCAGAAACAATGGTACTCTTTGTTACCGGGGTAAGGGTGCTCTTCTCCAGTACATGGAACATGTACATGGTGGGCGTATGCCGTCCCTTAACCTTCAAAGGCAGGATGTAATCTTTATCATTAATCCGGTGCAGATCGAGGACGACCTGAGCGGTGGAATGGATGGCGTTAATTGAGAGCGAGGTGTGTGAATTTCGTATCAGGGCAAAGTAGGCGACAGTGTCTGCCGCATACAGATAGGGGCAGGCAAGTTTGAAAAAATTTCCGAGCATCCTGTCGCTGTACCAGTCTTCAGCCAGCACGGACAGGCAGTCAAAGACGTAGCAGGCGCCTTTCCCGCTCTCTTTGACGACGTTCAGGATTTTGGTGATAAATTGTTCGAATCCTGCCTTGGGATTCAAGGTATGAACTTCGGGTTCGAATTGATCGGGCACAAGCGGATCATGGGGGGCGAATCTGAAATAGACCAGTTTTTTTCCATCAAGATGGGCGCACCTGCAGAAAGCGTGTACGAACGGAATATGATCCTGAATTTCATCAACCTGCCAGACGACATTGTCACCGGCGAGAACACCCTGCAGGATTTCATCAAGGGGTTCAAGTCCTGAGCTGAACACTGGTTTTGCTTTTGTCTGAGCCATAGTCTATTCCCGTTATTGTTGAATATTATTTCCTAACCCATATTTAACATTTTCAGACAATTTTCCGATAAAATACAGATTTTTTATCAAAAAAACTCAATGATTTCAACAGAAATTGCTGATTTTGCGCTTTGTAGTGCCATAATTTATTAAATAATTATTGACTTTTCGTATTGGGCTGGTATTATCGCTCCATGTTTATTCGACAAACCAAAACCAGTAGCACCGTTGAGGGCGATGCCTACTACACCTTCCGGCTTGTTGCCTCGGAGCGAACAGACGGCAAGGTGAGGCAACTGACCGTGCTGAACCTGGGTCGGAATTTTTCCCTGCCACGTGAGCAATGGCCGGAGCTGAGCGCTCGGATCGATCA
>VMSP01000148.1 GCA_013792135.1 Desulfocapsa sp.
CGGACGCCGAAACTGCTGGTTTGGCCAGTATCCCAACGATTATTAAGGAGATGGACTGATGCCCTCAAATGATGTTGCAAAAAAGGAAGAGTCTATTGAAAGGCCCTGGCCTTGTGCCGGCTGTGGGGTCTTGGTATCGCTGGAAGAGAGCCTGTGTCCATCCTGCACCGCGCAGCTTTTCGGTGGCGGGATGGCTTGGGGAGATGATGAATTACGAATTACGAATTACGAATTACGAAAGGTGTCATGATGCCGCCAACCATGGCCCAGCTGGCCAAGATCCATATCGCCAAGAAAGATCTGCAACTGACCGACGATGTCTACCGCGATATCCTGGCCTTGAACTTTAATGGCGTCCAGAGTGCCAAGGAGCTCACCGTTCTCCAGGCCGAGCAGCTTCTTGAGCATTTTAAGGCCAAAGGCTGGAAGCCGAAAAAGGCCAGCGCCGGAGCGCCGAGGATGAAACGGCGGGACGGTCATTATGTCGAAATCAAGCCGGGACCGACCGCTAAGCAGCAGCGCAAGGTCCTGGCTATGTGGAACTCTCTGGGCTACGGCATGGACAAGCTGCATGCCCGCTGCAAGCGGCAGTTCGGAGTGGAGCGCTTTGAATGGCTGACCACGCCGGGCGATCTGCATATCCTGATCACCGATCTGAAAAAGCGGCAGGATAGCGCCGGGGTGGAATGATGAGCAAGTACACTGTCGACAATCTGCCGGAGGAAGCCCTGCCAAAGCTCGCTGAGCTGAGCGGCGATCTGCAGATGCTGGCGGAAAGATTCGGGGTGCGGCTGGCGCTGCAGATCTCCGAGCTGTTTGACGGCACCCCGGCGAGGCTGTACGGCCATCGCCGCTGGCTGGTGAAGCACCGGGATAAGCAGATGCGCGCCGAGTACGACGGCGGCGGGATCTCGGTGGTTGATCTGGCCCGAAAGTACGGCGTCAGCGAACGGCATGCCTATAACATCCTCGGCCAGGAGCCCGGCGAGGATCGACAGTTGAAACTTTTTTAAGGGAGGACATTATGGCCATCTGGATCCCAACGAAATTGTATCATGCCCTGCCGTTGCTGTGCCTGTTGATCGGCGTGCTGTTTCTCTATGTCGGCGTGGGCTTCAACAATTTTGTCTTGAGCGTGCTGCTGATCGGCTATGGCTGCGGGACGATCCTGGTGCGGCTGAGCGCTTTCTGGGAATAAATTTTCTTGACAAGCGTCCGCCTTTGGGGCTACTCTACCCATGCAGCCGGAGAAAACGGCTGCCTGGGATTGACAGCCCGGCATTAAACAGGCGGACGCGCCGCCGCATAATAAGTTTTATTGGCGGTTTTTTTGCGTCCACTGCACGGCAAACCTTTTGGGCGGGCTGTGTGGGGGAGCCGTTAGGCTCGCCGGTTGCCTGTTGCCGGTCTGTCAACCCTGCACAGACCGTCCTTTTTGCGTTTGACAGCGCGGGGGCGGTAACTTCAAACCCCTTCAACAGGAGTACACCATGAACAACATCACGACCGTCGGCAATGGCCCTTTCAATCCCTCCCTTAAAATGACCAGCCTTGAGATTGCCGAGCTGATGGAAAAGAACCACCAGCACGTTATGCGCGATATCCGCAATCTGATCGACCAGGGGGCTCTTGCTGAAACCAATTTTGGACAGATCTTTTACCTTGATAGTATGAATAGAGAGCAGCCGATGTATGTCCTCGACTTTCAGGCTACCATGCTCGTGATCACCGGCTATGATGCCAACCGGCGGGCGATTGTCATCGACCGCTGGATGAAGCTGGAGACCGGAAAAGCCGTACCGCTGGTCGGTTTGCATGAGCAACTGATTGATACCCCGGTGATTAATAATCTAATCAGTGCGCTGAGCGACACCATGACGATGGTCGGCAAGCTGGCCGCCAAGGTCGAGCAGCTGTGCGCCAACCCTGGGGCCAGACAGAGCAGACAGATCCATCTCGATCCCGAACAGGCAATTGCCCGGTTCGTCAATGAGTGCTGTGTTGTTAAGGGCTCCCGTCATGTCAAAAAGATTGATCTCTATGGTGTCTTTCGCGCCTGGTGCACCAAAAACGAGGAGTTGGTTGAAACATACGATACTTTCTTTAAGCTGCTTTATCGCATCGACGTGCCTATGCGCAGCAGCAAGATGACCATCGCCGACCGCCAGGAAAGAGTAGTCAAAGGACTTGGCCTTATTCGTTCGAAGGATAAGGAGGCGTAACCATGGCCACGAACCCACAACAGGACGCCCGTGATCTCCTGGAGGAGGCTGTCGCCATGCTGGAGTTTATGGCCGAAGTCTCCCCGGTATTCGCCGCAGACAACAAAATGACCACCGGCATGAACGCCAATGCCGCCTACGGCCTCGGCCTGATCTTCGACCATATCAACAAAACC
>VMSP01000164.1 GCA_013792135.1 Desulfocapsa sp.
ACTGGATAAAGTTCGGTCATCAGGTGAGTTTGCCGAAGATGTTGTTTTTGCTATGATTGATGCCATTATGGGGGCAGCAGTTGAGTTCATTCAAACAAGCAGACGGTTAACTGTCAATTCTGTCATGCATTCAAGAAGTTAAGTCAACACAGAAAGTTGAGTAAATAACATGTCAACAAGCTCCGGAGCTATTCGAGTCTCTCTTTTTAGGTATCTGACAAGCCAATAAGTCCTGAACCCAAAAAACTTTTAAGATGAGACGTGCCAGAAAATTTTACACAAGCCTATAAATGGGAAATATACTGCACATGAAAAAATGGCTACAACCCCTCGGTTCTTACTTTTTGAAATTACCGTCGTTTTTTGGTGTAATGAATGGTGACTGCAGTGATCTTCTTCAAAAAACAGTCAATGGTCATTCAAAATGACCATTGACACCCGTGAGTTGTAACAATCTCACATCGGTATCCCGTTGAAAAACCGGCCGTTAATCAGGAAATGTACCCCGATACTGGCCGCGTAACCCAAAGCAATTACCGGCAACCATTTCAAATGCCCTCCAAAGGTATACATTCCCCGAGCCTGGCCCATGAGTGCCACCCCTGCGGCTGAGCCGATGGAAAGCATACTGCCACCGACACCGGCGGTCAGAGTAACCAGCAGCCAGTGGCCTGTGGACATGTCGGGCTTCATGGTGAGCACGGCAAACATCACCGGAATGTTGTCGACGATGGCGGAAAGAACACCAACCATGATATTGGCGGCTGTCGGACCCCAGTCACCATACATGACTTGGGAGGCCATGGTCAGGTATCCGATAAAGCCAAGGCCACCGACACAGAGGATAACACCGTAGAAAAACATCAGGGTGTCCCATTCAGCCCTGGCAACATGCCTGAACACATCAAAGGGTACCGTGTCACCAATCTCTTCTTCTGCCTTGTCCGGGTCATAACTTTGGCTGCCGTGGCCGTTTTTATGGGTTTTTTTCAGGTAAAAACCAAATATTTTCAGATAGGCAAGACCTGTCATCATCCCCATCATCGGCGGCAGGTAGAGAAAATTATGGAAGCTGACTGCGGTGGCAATAGTCAGAAGGAAGAGGATCATAACCATAATAGCACCGCGTTTCATCTTGACACCACTCTCACAGGCAGAAGGATGAACCTTGGGCACGGCAAAACACATGATCACGGCCGGCACCAGCCAATTCACGGCAGCGGGAACAAAGAGGTTGAAAAATGTCCAGAAGTCAACAATACCTTTCTGCCAGACCATGAGGGTCGTGATGTCGCCAAAAGGACTGAAGGCACCGCCCGCATTGGCGGCGACAACAATATTAATACAGGACAGGCTGATAAATTTAACATTGTCCTTACCAATGGCCATAACCACGGCACACATGAGCAAGGCGGTGGTCAGATTATCGGCCACCGGTGAGATGAAAAAGGCAAGGAGTCCGGTAATCCAGAAGAGTTGGCGGAAGGAATAACCGGCACAGACCAGTTTGGCCCGCAAGGCCTCAAAGATCTGCCGTTCCTCCATGGCATTGATATAGGTCATGGCCACAAGCAGAAAGAGAAGGAGTTCGGCATACTCCAAAATGTTATGGCGTACCGCCACCTCAGCGGCATGGGTAAAACCGTTACTGGCGTAAACCCAGGCAATGATACCCCAGATCAGACCGGCAGCCAGCAGCACCGGCTTGGATTTACGCATGTGGGTATACTCTTCGGCCATAACCAGACCATAGGCCACAACGAAAAGAAGAAGGGAAACATAGCCGACCCAGCTTGCAGTGAGGTCAAGATGGTTTCCAGCGGCGGCATCCATTGCCATTGCAGCACCTGGTACGCCAAACAGCATGAAGACAAGAAAAAACAACCTATAAGATATTCTGAACACTACAGACCTCCTCTTCCATGAATTTAAAGTTACCTTTTACTTTTGGCGCCACACCTCCACCTGATATCCGGAGTGCACGAGCAAAAATAAAATTTTAACACGGGGGTTTATGCAGACAACTCAACCACCCGACATAACTTTTTTAAAATTACCTTTACCTCACAAGCCATTTAACTCAAGGGCCAAACAAATAGACCACTGATTGAGATGAGGCGCTTACAACTATCACGACATAGTCTTACCTTTGCAAAATTCCTGGTTCCCTCTTTCGATATCAACACATGGGAGACAGAGGGATCGCTTGTCAACGATCGTAACCCTGGGTACCATTACCTTCTCCCCGCACCTGGCACAACGAATACTGGGATTGACACGGGCCTGCTCCGGCAGTTGTTCTTTGACTCTTCGGATCTCAAAGAGAGCCTCCGTATCAGCCTGGAGAATTGCCTGAATCTTCCTGCCCTTATGGGCCTTGATCGCCCGCATGACCTCGGTTGACCGATCGCCCCGGGAAAAACGCTGCCAACAGGCGGTCATCTCCTCATCTTCCGGCGGGGCAATCCAGGTGACACTGATTCGCACCCCTTCCCCTTCCGGTCGTTTGAGAAAGGTATAGACCTGTTTCCCATAATCCCTGACCACCAGGTTTCCTTTTCCAAAGGTACAACCACTCACCACCTGAATGGCATCAACAGCACAGGAACAATTTTCCACCACCGCCACCAGTTCTTCATCCCTGGAACGCGCACCCATGGCATCAAGGGCCGCTTGCGCCACCCGGAAGCCAAAGGCCAGACCTGGACAGACGTGGCCATGGAATTGAACAACCTCTTCAAAGGATTTCATTTTCTCCTCCCTGTTGATAATGGCAAACGTCTTGTAACTTATACCAGAGATGCCTTGACCAGCGGCAGCTCCTGCCAACTGCTTGTATAGGCCGACGATTTGTACGACTGGCGCATCCCCCATAATTTGTGTGCTCCGGTCAATCCATATCGGATGGTATCCTGCCCCCACTTATCATTGATCCTGTCGAGCGCCGTCATCAGCGGTTTATTTTCCTCGGTCGTCGGGGCAAAAAGGCTCTGCTGCTTATATCCCTGAGGGGACAGAGCTGACAGGAGAACCCCTGCCTTCTGATATCTATATCCCGCTTTATAAAGGGACTGAAGACAGCGCAAGGCCGTGGTTATCAACATTGAGGTGTCTGACGTCGGGTGGGGCAAAGGCACGGTTTGGCCATTAAAATACGAGACTGCCTGATCACCAAAACGATTAGTGGCCAAAAAAAGATGCAGCGCGCCAGCCTCAAGGTTCTGTTCCCTCAGCTTTACCGCCGCCCTGGAGGAAAAGCTGATGACCGCCTCTCTGAGATCACTCAATGCCGTTACCGGTTGGCCAAAAGATCGAGAGGTGACGATGGATTTTTTGGCGGCTGGGGCCTTCTCCAGAGGCAGGCAGGAGATACCATTCAGCTCCATGACAATCCGTGCCCCAACCACCGTCAGATGCTTGCGGATCCATGCATCATTGGCCCTTTTCAGTTCAAGGGCGTTATGAATCCCCTGCCTGCCCAGTTTTTCCGTAAAGCGCTTGCCAATCCCCCAGACATCATTGACCTCTGTCTGCCGGAGGACATCATCCATCTGGCTGCTGTCAGCCAGATCAAACACGCCCTGATAGCGGCCTTCTTTTTTGGCAACCCGACCGGCAATCTTGGCCAGGGTTTTGCTTGGCCCAATACCAATGGATACAGGAATCCCCACATATTTCCTGATTCGTTCCCTGAGCTCTGCCGCATAACTGATCCGGTTCCAGTTCCTGCTAACCGGCAGGGACAAAAAGGCCTCATCAATGGAATAGACCTCCATCTCCGCCTCCATCTGGTGCAGGACATCCATCACCCTGGCGGAAAGATCTCCATACAAGGCATAATTGGAAGAAAAGACATGGATATTCTGCCTGCGGGCAAAGGCCTTGATCTTGAAATAAGGCTCGCCCATGGGAATCCCCAGCGCTTTGGCCTCATTGGACCGGGCAATCACGCAGCCGTCATTATTGGAAAGCACAACCACCGGTTGGATGTTGAGCGCAGGACGAAACAAACGCTCGCAGGAGACATAGAAGTTGTTGCAATCAACCAGGGCAAAGACTTTTTTCATAACACCATCAAAATTGATGAATGACACTGGTAACCACGCCCCACACCTCGCACCCGGCCTCTTCACTGATCTTCACCGCAGGATACGCAGCATTGGCCGCCACCAGCTGCCAGGAGGAATCCCTGCCCATCAGCCGTTTTACGGTCAACTCGCCATGAATAATGGCAATGACGATCTTACCGTGACCAGCCTGCAATGATCTGTCTACAACCAGAATATCGTCATGATTAATCCCGGCATCGGTCATGGAATCGCCGGCCACCCTCACAAAAAATGTGGCCGCCGGGTTTTGAATCAGCAGTTCGTTCAGATCCAGTTTCCGATCAACATGATCGTCGGCAGGTGAAGGAAAACCGGCAGAAACTCCACAGGAGAAGAGTGGACGGATCACGTTGGTCTTTTGCTCTAGACCATATATGACAGCGATCGAAGAATCTGTTTTCATGGGGAAGCCAAAGTACCAAGACAGCAAGAGGAAAAGAAAGGACAAGAAAGTGTTCAGCGATCAGCTTCAAGTCAGACAGTTGCTCTGCCAGGAAGCTGATCGCTGCTGAAGCCACCTAGAAGGTATAGGTAAGCCCTACAGTCAGAAGATGGGCGGCAGAATCGGTAAAAGTACCGTCCACGATGGCATTGGTGACCGAGCGGCTCTTTTTATAATCATAGAGATAGCCGGCGCCAAGCTCCACCTGTGCGCTTACCTTGTAACGCGCGCCCAAGGAATAGAGATAGGCATCGGAGTCAGGGAGATCAAAGCCCAGGGTGGCGTCAGGGACAGGTGTTTGATCATAGGCAAAGCCAGCCATCAGAGTCCAGGCCTCATTGAGATCATAGGAAATCCCCAAGCGATAGGCATCGCTGTCATCCCAGTTTTTGACAATGGGAGTACCAAAGGCACCGATTATTACCGGATTACGCAGGGTGGTATCATATTGAAAGATGATATTCTCATAGTCTGACCAGTATGTACGATCCCAGGTCAGATCAACGGTCAACTTATCAAAGGTATAGGCCGCGGAGAGGCTCAAAACCGCTGGAGCCGGAATGCTGACACTGCCACCTGTGGCCACAGGAGCAGCCTGGGTGTTGGTGCCGAGCAGAGCGTCACCGTCGAGATCAAGATCCACCTCGGAACGATAGGTCACAGCCAGGGTCATGTTCTTCATCGGCCGGGCGGAAAGAGCGGCGTTCCAACCCAGCTCAGTGGTGTCTCCTTCCATAAAACGGGTCGCGGTGTAGCCCATCGTACGCGAGACAACACCATTACTGCTCACCTTGGCAGAGCTGTAAAGTATGCGCGGACCTGCGGCAACGGCGAAATAGTCACAAAGTTTATAAGAAATCGTGGGGTTGATATCAAAGACCTTGAGGCTATACTCTTCAGAAAAGGTTCGGGGGAAGGGTTGTTGCCAGCGCTTGGACAGACCATAGGGGGCGGTTACGGAAAAACCAACCCTGAAATTATTATAGTCAGGGGAAACCATGAATACCGTTGGCAGCAGAAAGTTTTCTTTCTCGGACTCACCGTTCATGGTTACTGAACGATCATCACTATAGGTTATCGACGGCAGATGGATATAGGTCAAATCACCCTCAACCTGCCATGTGTCAGCACTGTTCCAGGACATATTGGCCGGATTGAAATAACTGGCATCAGCACCATTGGCTGAGGCGATATGAGCACCTGCCTTTGCCGTTGAATCCACCGACTGCTCAGGAATCCGGTAGCCAGCGGCCCAGGCTGACCCAGCAGTCAAAAGAGCTGCCAGGGAAACCACAGAGATTATCTTCTTCATTTCTTCTCCTCAATAATATTTTTCTTTCCAATCAACCAGAGCATCCGGTTAACCAATAGACACACTTTGCAAAAACCATGGTCTCAGGACATCATGCTTCCACCAGCATAAAGATACCGTTTAATCTTATGAGTTGCTGTCTTGACAAAGGGTTCCCGGCGCTCAAGCATCCTGGTCAATCGCGCGGCCGGCGACACCTGTTCATTTATCTCCGCCCGCATCTCCGCCAGCAACCCTTCTATGTACTCATGCCGCTGAAGCCGTGACTGATCGGTGGTTGCCGCATCAACATACTCATAATCAGGATAGACCCAGGCCTCAAGACGGTTATTATTTTCAACCACCAGCGAATCCACAACCCAGGGACGCACATTCATCTTATGTTCAATGGCCTCAGGATAGACATTTTCACCATTGGACATGACAATAACATTCTTGGATCGACCCCGGACATGTAAATTGCCCAGATCATCAATGTACCCCAGATCGCCGGTGGCCAACCAGCCATCTTCGGTGATAGCTTCAGCGGTAGCGTCCGGATCATTATAGTAGCCTCGCATCACATTCGGGCCACAACCATAAATCTCGCCGATACCAGTCTGGGGATCAGGGTCGACAATTTTTACCTTCACTCCGGGAACAGGCTTGCCTGTTGAACCTACAACAATAGTTTTATCGCCTGGCGGCCCACCTGCCAGCAAAGGTGCACACTCAGTCAAGCCATAGCCGATAAGATAAGGAAAACCGGCATTATACAAAAACTGTTCAACCTCCGGGTTGAGGGCCGCCCCACCTATTCCCATCAGTTGCAGATTCCCGCCAAAGAACTCCAGAAGCTTTGCCCCGATGCGTTTATGGATAAATTTTTTGCCCGCCTCAAAGCGACAAATCAGAGACAAGGCGAAACTTTTGCTAATCTGTGGGAGTACCCGTTTTTTATAAATTTTTTCCAGTACAAGAGGCACCGCAAAGATGGCATAGGGCTTTTCCTGGCTGCAGATTCTCTGCAGGACGGCCGGCGTCGGTGTCTTACCTGCATAGGCAATTCTGGCACCCCACGACAAGGGCAGGATAAATCCTAATGTAAACTCATAGGTATGTGACATGGGAAGGATGGAAAGAAAAACAGCTCCCGGCTCGACATCAATCATGGCAGAAGCGGATCTGGCATTGGCAACCAGATTCTTATGACTGAGCATGACGGCCTTGGAATATCCTGAGGTCCCTGAGGTATAGAGGATAGATGCCAGATCATCTTCAAGCACCTTATCGAAGACAATATTCCCTTTTGCTGCCGCCTCTTCCCGCATTTCCAGAGCACCCACCAGATAGCCAGAAAAGGTCTCCACAGCAAGAAAGTCGAGGCTGGCAGCAGAGTCATCGAGCATAACAATCCGCTTCAGGCTCTTCTGATTTAACTCATATATTTTTTCTATCTGCCGCTCGGTGGTGAAAAGAACCGGTACCCGCATCTCTGTGAGGATATGATGGACATCCGCCTCCGGCAAATCAGGCAAGACGGGAACAGCGACAGCTCCCAGACGGACAATGGCAAAATAGGCGGCGCCCCAGTTTTGGGAATTTTCCGCCAGAATGGCAATATGATCACCTTTTTTGATCCCTTCCCTCGACAAGCGTACCGCCAGCGCGATAATCCGCTCATAAAAAACCTGATAACTCAAAGGAGTTTCAAGGGCCATTCCTACTGCCGGCAAGTCAGCAAATTTTTTCTGACTTGCATCAATGATATCATTCAAGGTCATATGCACACTGGTGTCATCCGGCACGAAACGCCCCTTTTCATATTGTGTTAGTTATTATACTGACAATCATGGGGATAGTAGGAAGAGATCGGGACCGCTAGTTACTGGCATAATCGTATTCGATCTTACCTAAAACAAACTTTTCGGTCAATTAAGAAGCAACGGAGAACCAACTCCAAAAGCTTATTTTTTGTTTCTTTTACAAAAATGCTTTAATTTCTTGACAAGAAACAGCCTGTTATATAAAAATAATCAAAGGTTTATAATTTCTTATGATATCTTCTGTCCATCGGAACATACTTGCCCCTATGATAAAATCATCTATTCCCTCTTTTCTGTTGGCCAGTCTGTTGCTCTGCTGTTTTTTTATCGGACTATCGGCCACGCCAACCATGGCTGTTCCTGTGCTGCAGGACAAGGCCAAGCGATCGGTGAATTCGAGCCGGACAAAGAGTACCATCAACAAAGATATCCCCCAGGAGATAAAGGTCCTCGGAAACTACAAGGACATCTCTCCACATAAAAAAAATATCGGCAAGGTCAGGCCAGAAGCTGCTCTTACGGCACAGGAAGTTACTGTCACCACAGTTACTGTCACCGAGGTCAGAACGACCCAGTGCTCATCTCGGGGCAGCAAGAAACTCGAGAAGAAGATCTCAGCAAAAAGTGCCTTCATCATGGATGCAGCCAATGGTGAGACTATTTTTGCAGTGTCTCCTGATACCCCCCGCCAGCCAGCCAGCACCATCAAAATCCTGACCGGCATGATTGCCATCAAATCCCTTGATTCCAACGACTCTGTCTCGGTCAGTTCCAAGGCCGCCGAACAACCAAGCTCCAAGGTCTATCTTGAGAGGAAGAAACAGTATAGGGCCGATGACCTGATCAATGCCGTTTTGCTCTCTTCGGCTAATGATGCCAGCGTTGCCCTGGCCGAAAAAATTGCCGGTTCAGAGAAATCCTTTGCCCGCATGATGACCTTGCGAGCCAAACTCTGGGGCGCACAGAAAACAGTCTGCAAGACCGCCAACGGCTTGACCGCGGAAGGACAAAGCAGCACAGCCCGAGACTTGGCTACTATCTTCAGGCACGTCATGCAGGATAAAGAATTTTCGCAGAGGATGAAACAGATCAAGGCCCATACCGCAGAGGGGAAACTGCTCCGCAATCACAACAAGGCCCTGTGGCAGATAGAAGGGGCGATAGGCGGCAAGACCGGCTTTACCAATGCGGCCGGACAAACCTATGTGGGGAAATTCAAAAGAGGATCCAGTGAGATCGTCGTCGCGATCATGGGCAGCAGAACCATGTGGGCGGATCTCAAGGCACTGGTGGAGTATGGTTTTGCGCAACAGACATCAACGGTCGCCGGCACCATCGAGAAGTCAGGAAAGACAAAGGTTGTTGCCAGCCTCCCCATGGTCAGCCAGCAACAATAAAGAAGGGAAACCGTCCTTACGCGCGTTTCGCCTTTCGCCAGCCCTCGGCCTTCAAACGAGCAATCCGTTCAACCGCCCATGCGTTGATGGTCGTCAAATACTCCTGAGGATTTTTATCTTTCATGGAGACAATCCGCTTCCGCTCATCACCAATATCCCTGGTCTCACCCGGATACATCTCACGCCAGGTGACATAGCCCTCATCAAAGACAAAGCCCGGGTGTACCTGATCCGGTTCCACACCTAATTTGGCGATGGCATACATCCGGGCCAGATCCATATCATATTCAATGACCCACCCGTTATCCTCAACCATACTCTCCTGCTCCAAGGCTACCGTTCCTGAACAGGCAGGACAGAAGAGACGATCAATAACCTCCTGGCTCATAATATTATCACGCAGATGAAAGGAGACATTTTCCTTTCCACAACTGCAATCTCTGTTTACTTCCTGGCACATGATTACCCTTCCATACTATGGGAATTTATTAACTAATATAGTCCGCTACCTTAAAGATATGTTCCATATTATGGTTCATTTTAATGCCCCTGTAAAGAGATAAAGAGAATCATTCCTATTTTTTCTTTCTTCTCGGCAGAAAATCTTTTTTGGACGCTGCCGTCTGTTTTCCATGCCGACCAGTTCTCTGCATCTGTCTTTCCAGCAGACCGCGCTGTTCTTTCCTCTCCGACTGGTTCCGGGCAACCGGGATGGGCTTATTGGTATCCCGATGCAGGCCGGTGACATACATGGCAGTGGACAACGTGCCGGGAGTCGGGGTGAAGTCCTGAAATTGTTTGACCGGCAGGTCCAGGGCCCGGAGCTTTCTGGTCATGGCCTCCGTATCCCTGGCTGTGCAGCCGGGATGAGAGGCGATCAGATAGGGGGTAAAGATGATCTTTTTGCCGATCCCTGCCGCCACCTGGCGGCACTGGTGGAGGAAATCAATCAACTGTTGGTGCGACTCCTTGTGCATGAGGGTCAGCACTTCATCTTCCGTGTGCTCCGGGGCGATCTTCATGGCCCCTGGGGTGTGGCTGCGGATAATCTCCTGGAGCAGACGGGGGGTCTTGATCAGCAGTTCCATGCGCAGGCCGGAAGAGATAAAGACATGATTGACCCCTGCTATCTTCGAGATATCCCGCAGCAGATTCAGGAAAGTCTCTTCCTCCACCTGCAGATTGGGACAGATCTTCGGATAGAGGCAATCATGCTTGCGGCAGGAGCCGACCTTGCAACTGGTCCGATAGAGATTGGCGGTAGGGCCGCCCAGATCGCTGATGACACCGGTAAAGTTGTCCATACCGCTGACGATCCTGGCCTCACGCAGGATCGATTCCGGGCTGCGACTGCTGATGATCGGCCCCTGATGGCGGGTGATGGCGCAGAAGGAGCAGTTGCCGGAGCAGCCACGGACAATGGTCAGCGAATGGCAGATCATGCGGTAGGCCGGGATATCCGGGGTGGCCGGATGGGGTTTCCGGCTGTATGGCAACTCGTACACCTGATCGAGCTCGGCGGTGGTCAGCGGCAATGCCGCCGGATGCTGGATGAGCCAGGCGCTCTGCTGGCGCTGCACCAACAGGTTCGGCAGACACCCTCGGGCATGAATGTCGACCATCCGCTCCGCTTCCATGAACAGCCGTTTGTCCTGCTCTATTGCCTCCCAGGATGGCAGGATGGAACACGCCTCATTGCCGCTTACGGGAAGATCAGGAAGGCGTGAGCGGAATTCCGCCTCGGTCAAACGCTCGCAGCTGCCCGCAATCCCGTCGAGCCCCTTGCCTGCAGCCAGACGGTCAGCGGCCTCAACCACCGCCCGCTCACCCATGCCATAAATGAGCAGATCACCCTTGGCGTCGGTCAAGAGCGAGGCGCGCAGTTTGCCCTGCTGATAATCATAATGAACAAAGCGGCGCAGCGAAGCCTCGACCCCGCCCAGGATAATGGGCACACCCTTGCAGGCGGCGCGGGCCAGATTGGCATAGATGAGGGTGGCGTGATCAGGCCGGCGCCGGTTGGTCCTGCCCTTCTCGCCGTCGCGCCAGGGATTGCCGCCCGGCGAATAGGCATCCTCGGTGCGCACCTTGCCGTTGCCGGAATAATTGGCGACAATGGAGTCCAGATTGCCGCCGCTGATCCCCCAGAAAAGACGGGGCGGGCCGAACTGGAGAAAGTCATCGAGCCGGTCATACCGGGGCTGGGCCAGGATGGCCACCCGATAGCCATGGCTCTCCAGCAGCCTGCCGATCAGGGCAATGCCGAAGGAGGGGTGATCGATATAGGCATCACCGCTGACCAGCACCACATCCACCTGATCCCAGCCGCGCGCCGCACACTCCGCCCACGAAGCGGGCAGCGGCAGGATGTCCCCGCCGCCCGGTGCAGACACAGAGGCGGCAACCGATGGTCTCGCCTTTTTCCTGATTGAACTGGTCACCATTGCCAATTTATTACCCGTCAACCCATTCTCCTGTCAAAACAAAAATATACAGCAAGCAAACAACACCAAACGACACGAAAAAGCTCATCCCGACATCCATAACCCCACAATAAACACTGAAGGCAAAAGCCGCTTGCGATATCGACCTTTTTGTTCCTTTTTCAATCATCAACAACGGCAATACAACGACAGGCAACAGTTACGTGAAAAAACCGGTAACACTATAGCGCCAAACGAGGGTTACTATCCAATAATTTACGGAGATTATTAATAATTCGGAACAAGTTATCGTTTGACATTCCCCCCTGTCCCTGCCTATGATGAATAAATTTTATGATTTTCCAACAGGCTCGTCTTTCGATGCAAAAACAGGCCTAATTATACGGTTGGGCAGAAAACGACACAACATTACAGGAGAACAGCACCATGATCGACTACTCAGACTGGGAACTTCGCAAACTATCTGTCGACGCCATAAGGCTGGATAAACAAAACCCGCGTCTACCGGAAGAAATGCTAAACGAGCCCCAGAAATCGATCATACAATACATGATTGAGGAATTTAAGATCCTGGAGATAGCGAAAAGCATCGCCAAAAACGGCTTTTTTATAAACGAATTGCCCATTGTCGCCAAAGAGGGAAACCACTTTGTTGTAGTTGAGGGGAAC
Source organism: Desulfocapsa sp. (assembly GCA_013792135.1). GTDB lineage: Bacteria > Desulfobacterota > Desulfobulbia > Desulfobulbales > Desulfocapsaceae > UBA2270. The sequence continues at coordinate 12,179 of VMSP01000164.1, forward strand.
CGTCGCATTACGGCGCTAAAGCTCTTGCGCAACCCTGACATAGCACCTCCTCGCAAGAAACATACCTACTCCCGCTTAGCCGAAGATGTTGACACGAACCAATGGGAGAAATTGCCTATGTACATTGCTCCGTCCAGGGAAGCTGTTGCTCCGATTCTTATTGCCAGGCACGGGTCAGAGATGACTTCTCCGTGGCAGCGTATCATGAAAATGCGCTTCCTTGCCGGAGACGTGCTCAAGAAAGTACCATATGAAGAGATCGCTGACCGCTACTCCGTGCCCATAGCTGAGGTGCGTACAGCGGCAGCTACCATGCTTGTTAGGGAAATGGTACGTGAGGCTGATATAGATGATGACAGAAAAGACAAATACCTCTCTGAGAAATTCCAGACATCAACCCTTACCAGATTTATGGAGACAAGCAGTTTTATCAAGAAAACAGGGTTTCAGGTAAATGGAGCCGCCCTGCAGTATGAGATTCCAAAAGACGAATTCCTGCAAATCATCTTAAGGATGTTCAAAGATATAGCTGACGAGACAATAACATCCAGAAACGAAGTCGATGAGCGCAAAAAATACATCTCCGACATTTTTGAAGAAATTACATCAGGTAAAAAAGAGGAAAATACCTTTGAGGCAGAACAAAGCGAATCTGAGCCGGACAAGCAGGAACCCCGCAAACCAAAACCACGCAAACGAGTTGAAAAATTGATCGCAGACACTTTAGATTTCAACACGGGCTCACTAAAACTGAACGAACTTATAAAAGAAGGGCAAAAAATGTCCGTGGGGGTTTACCCCAATGCTGGCGGCCTGTTGATCAGGACGATTCTAGACTTGGCCGTCCAACGGCTATACGACATCAACGGAGCCATAAGTGAAACAGTAGACCAAAACGGACTTACCCTCGGGTTGACAAAGCGTATCAACAACCTGCATGGCCGCCATGGCGACTGGTTTGAAAGCACCGCAATTCGTAAAAAGTTTCAACGCTTCGTGGCCCATGACAGTCAATCATTTGTCCATATTGAAACATTGAACGATTACGTCCATGGCGATTATGGACGGCCGACGACAGATGATTTGCGCAATTTCTGGTCCCAAATCGAACCGCTTATCGAGATGATACTCGAGGAAGATTAGGCCATGGTAAATTTGGTCCCAATCTTGTCGGGCAACATCAACCAGGGAGGGGAAATTAAAAGCTCACAGCCCTGTTTTGGTTTGGCAGCAGAGTAATTCAAGGTGTATGTCGAGGTGATATTGTCTTGGTAAAGAACACGGATCTCTTGGGCGTCATCATAGGTCAACACCCAGAAATCTGAACTTGACATCTTGCCAAGCGCCCAAGCTAGATTTTCATGGTCGTCATATTCGTAGGCATTCAGATACAATTGATGACCTTTTTTGAAGTAGGGAGGATCAAGATAGACAAGCTTTGGTCCATCAATGCTTGGAACAACCTTCTGTAGGAGATCGATCGCGTCAAGATTGTAGACACTAATTCTCTCCTTGTATCGCTCGATTCTTCTAATTTTTTTAATAAGGTCCTCCCGATTGAAACGAGCGTCTATTGTATATGTCCCCGTTTGATGCTGGCCACCGATGGGCCCGGCCTTAAGAATGCCCGATCGATTACAGCGGTTCAGGAAGAAAGCTGCAAAGCCAACATCAAAAATGTTTTGCTGTTTATGGGTATTAAGAATATTTTTCTGACGGTGCCATTCCTCAATGCTGAGGGGGGCAGAGGAGATTCTTCGGACGAACTCGTCAGGTTCATTAAGAACGGAGACCCAAAAGGCATAAATAGCAGGGTCGAAGTCATTAATAACTATGTGGTTCACTGTGCCATGAAAAAGCAAGTTCAGGGCGGCACCGGCGCCCCCCGCATAGGGCTCAACATAAGTTCCGCTTTGGAGGTCATTAAGCTCAATAACTTGGGCAAGGAACAAACTGAGAGACGACTTGCCGCCCGGATATCTTAACGGAGTGTTAGTTATTGGCATCTATCTGCTCTAAAATATTTAAAAATATTGACCGCGTATCTGTTGATAAAACTAGCTTACGTTTTTTTTACGCGAGTGACCACTTCTTTTTTTGGGGGAAATAATTCTGACAATTGAATACCAAATTCCAACAATAAAATACACCGGATAAACCGGTATATTTTATTGTTCATACCCACGGGTGACTGATATGGCAGATCAAGAAACAAGAAACATTGAACCGCTCAAGGTTTTGTATGACGGGGGACTCGCAACGTTACGATCCTTGTCGGAAAGGTCTTTTACGACAACACTTCAGGTTCTTACCTTAGACGTCGCTGTGGTTGCGGGTCTAATTGGGAGCAAGGCCGAACTTTCGTTTATTGGCAAGTCTATCGGTTGTGTCTTACTTGTTCTGTTCAATGGCTTCGTAATCGGTTATCTCGCATCAAAAGCACGGGCACATTATCGGGAGAAGCAGCAATTCATCACTGTTCAGTCCGCTTTATACCGACTATCTGGATTGAACAATAATGGTAACGAAGAAAACAACGTGTCGTTCTGGCGATCTTTTTTCGGTGGCAGTGGTTTATTTATCGCATCAGTAGCTTTGGCTTGTGTTGTTGCCGCCGCAGCTTTGTGGGTGCCGATGCTCAGCACATCGGGCTAACCTTCGCTCCAGCGGGACGCGCCGCAAGCGGCGCGTCCCTGAGCTTTGACGTTAAATTTTCGGAGGTTCATTGAAGCCAGAGCTACTCGTCAAATCAGACAATGGTCAAGGAGAAACGGTGTCAGGCTTCCAAGTTAGCAAGTTGACCAAAATAAAAAAAACAGAATCAGGGATTGACCATCCCCCGGACATCACCCCATGGGTGGCTGGCTTCAATTTGTGCTCGGCTGACGGACCTCAATTCACAAAGATCGGGAAGAGAGCTACTCACCATACATCTCGGTAATGATTCTCCGTAACTGGGAAGCATCATCATCAGGCAACTGATCAATTTTTTTCTTTAGTCGTGTTTTGCTGATTGTTCGTATCTGATCAACAGCAACTTCAGCCTGTTTGTCGACACACGTAATCTGAAAGCGTGTTCTCCATGTTGGGTGGATTTTCGAAGTTATCGGACAAATGACAACCGTTTCCAGATATGTGTTCATGGCGTCATCGCTAATGATAACAACAGGACGGATTTTACTGATTTCGCTGCCGAGGGTTGGATTCAAGTCTGCAAAATAGATTTCGTATCGTTTAGGCGTCAACGTCGTCATCCTCCAATCCGTCAAGCAGTGTCGGGTCATACTCGCTCCAGTCTTCCCCCTCATTGGCCATGGCCTTATAGGTGTCAGCCCAGGAGAGCTTGTCGTCTTGTTTCTTCCGGAGGAGAAGCCCCTGAGCGGTTTCTTCCAGAACCAGGGAATGAGTGAAACCGTATTTTTGCAAGAGGACTTTGGGCAAGCGGACCCCCAGTGAGTTGCCTATATGCACTATCTTAATATCCCGAGAGCGTAACGTTTTATCCATGGTGGCACCTGCATTTGAATGTGAGCGGCATTATTGTGATTACTGTAATTACACGATGCCACGGGAAGCAAAATAAATCAAGACAAAATCAAGCGAATCAAGCGGGGTCAGACCACATTTCCTGTACTTGACGGGGTACGACACAGCCTGCAACATCCCCCACACTGGTCGAGGAGCCGGAAAAATTGGCACTTTCAGCCAAAGAATGATACATTATTCTCAGTTGTTCTCTATCCTCAACGCCTATCACAAAAAACCAGACCATCCACCACAAGGAGAGACTCATGTTTGATTTCACCTTTCACAACCCGACCAAGATCATCTTCGGCGCCGGCAAGGAGGCCCTGATCGGCGCGGAACTGAACGCTGCCGGAATAACCAGGGTCCTGCTGGTTTATGGCCGCAACTCGATAGTCAAAAGCGGCCTGCTCGACCGGGTCATGGCCAGCCTCAAGGCCGGCGATATCACCTGCAGCCAGTATGGCGGGGTGGACTCCAACCCGCTTCTTTCCCATACCAGGGAAGGCGTGGTCCTGGCAAGGCGGGACAAGGTTGAGGCGATCCTGGCAGTGGGAGGCGGTTCAGTTATAGACGAGTCCAAGGCCATCGCCGTGGGCGCCCTGAGCGACACGGATGTCTGGGACTTCTTTGTCGGCAAGGAGGTGGAGCGGGCCCTGCCGGTCTTCACCATCCTGACCCTGGCCGCCACCGGCAGCGAGATGAACGGCAACTCGGTGGTCACCAATGCCGAGACCCGCCAGAAATACAATATCGCCTCGCCCCACGTCTACCCCAAGGTCTCCATCCTCAATCCGGAGCTGACCCATTCCGTGCCGCTGAATTACACGGCCTACAGCGCCGTGGACGCCATCGCCCATGTAATCGAGGGCTACTTCACCAAGAAGCCCGGCACCCATCTCCAGGACCGGCTGGTGGAAGGGATCATCAAGACGGTGATCGAGACCACGGATCTGATCATGGCCGAGCCCGGCCACGCCCAAGCCCGCGCCTCCTTCATGTGGACCGCCACCCTGGCCCTCAACGGCCTGACTCCGGCCGGGATCGGCGAATACAGCTTTCCCAACCACATGATCGAACATGCCATGAGCGCCATCTACAATATCCCGCACGGGGCCGGACTCTCCATCGTCATGCCCGCCTGGATGAAGTGGTACGCCGCCAAAAACCCCAGCCAGTTTGAACGGTTCGCCAAGGAGATCTTCGGGCTGGATTCTGCCGCAGCAGGGATTGCTGCCCTAGAACAGTGGTTTGTAACGATCAAATCGCCGGTGCGTCTGGGCGAGGTGAAGATCCCCGCCGCCGACATCGAAGCAATCGCCGAAAACGCTGAAGGCCTGGCCCGCCAATGGGGTATTGGTGGGCTCTACACCAAGGAAACCATTGCCGAGATTCTGAGGCTGGCGGTATAGGAACGGTTTACACCATCAAAGCCGTCTTATCATGGCAGACACACACCCCTTACACTCTATATGAACGGAGGAGTATAAAGCAAATCCCCACCTGAAAAATTTAGTTTTGATCAGCTGGGTACTGGACGACATCCGTTTAAGGGCATCTCATGCTTCATCAGAACTATGACTAACCTCATGTTGACATGAAGATAAAGCTATAGTTGTATACATATATTAAGCAAACACCCAAAATAAATCCTGTTGCAGGAAAACAGCTTATCTATTTAACGACACGAGTCTCAACCCATATATGTCTTTCAATATCGACAAAGCCTTACAAATCCTGGAACAGGAAGTAAAAAATTATCAGGTCCCGGTAGTGGACCTGATTGCCATACAAACCCATGACCCCTTCAAGGTCCTGGTGGCGACTATTCTTTCGGCCAGGACCAGAGACGAAGTAACCGCACAAGCCGCTGCCCGCCTGTTTGCCAGAGCTTCCACCCCCCATGCCTTGGCACTTCTTGACGAAAAGACTCTACAACAGCTTATCTATCCGGTGGGGTTTTACAAAAACAAGGCCAGGTATCTGGCAGCCCTGCCAGAGGTCCTCAAAAAACAATTCTCCTTTCAAGTTCCCGACGGCATCGAACAACTCACCTCCCTGCCGGGAGTCGGCCGAAAAACAGCCAATCTGGTACGGGCCCAAGGATTCGGTAAAGCGGCGATCTGCGTGGATACCCATGTCCACCGGATCATGAACATCTGGGGATATGTGCAGACCGCAAACCCCTTGCAGACCGAGATGGTCCTGCGGGAAAAACTTCCTGAGCACTATTGGATCCGAGTCAATTCTCTGTTGGTGGCCTTTGGCCAGGGAACCTGTCGACCTGTTGGTCCCCACTGTGAGAGCTGCGTCCTTGACGCTCTCTGCCCCCGGATCGGCGTCACCCCAAGAAAACTCAAGCTAGCAAAAACACAAAAACAAGCCGGGGTCAAACGATTGATTTCCTGGAATGTCAATGGCCTGCGAGCTGTGGCCAAAAACGGCTTTGTCGATATCGTGCGCGATCTAGCCCCGGACATTCTCGCCCTTCAGGAGATCAAGGCCTTGCCTGAACAGTTGCCGGACTCGGTGCGGGAGATGGACGGATTTACAAGTTATTTTAACTCTGCCCCAAAAAAAGGCTACTCAGGAGTGGCCATTTACAGCCGGGAACCGGCAGACAAGGTCTATCATGGCATTGGTGATCAGCGCTTTGATGAAGAAGGGCGGGTCCTGACCCTGGAATTTGGCGATTTCTATCTCGTGAACTGTTATTTCCCCAATTCCCGCCATGACCTAAGCCGACTGGAGTTAAAACAGGAATTTAATTGTGCGGTACACAACTTTATTAAAGATCTGGCCCGTGACAAATCCGTAGTGATCTGTGGTGATTTCAATGTCGCCCATACCGAGATAGACCTTGCCAACCCCGCAGCCAACACAAAAAACGCCGGTTTCACTCCGGAAGAACGGAAATGGATGGACTCATATATCGAAGAGGGATGGATTGACACCTTCAGACAGTACAATCAGGAACCGGGACAGTACTCCTGGTGGAGTTACCGCAGCAACGCCCGCGAGCGGAATATCGGCTGGCGTATTGATTATTTCTTTGTTGATTCCGCCAGTAAAACAAGAATAGTTGGCGCCGACATCCTGGCCGACATCCTAGGTTCAGATCACTGCCCAGTAACACTGGATTTCAAATAATCTCCTCTTACCCCGCTGGATAAACCCATGCCGACCGAGACAACCCAAGCGCATCAAGGACTAGGCCCAACCCTTGGCAAAGAGCTTATAGAAAACAACACCCTCAATTGCCGTCCCAAACGTCACAAGCCACAGACCGTAGCATCCATCAAGGTAACCCCGCGCGAACAGGAGATTTTAGCCATGGTAGCCAAGGGACAAACCAGTAAGATAATGGGAGAACACTTGGGCCTCAGCATCAGAACCATCGAACGCCATCGTGCCAACCTGCTCAAAAAATTCAGCCAGAAAAACAGCATCTCCCTGATTCAAACCGCCCTGCGCCACGGATTACTCTGAGAGAAGAAGACAAGCTCACGATATAATACGAGGAACGACTGTTTTTTTTACCTGCTCTGCCGGCGCCAAAAAACAATCCAGAACATGAAACCGCTGGCAATCATCAGACTGCTGAGAAGCTGTCCCATGGTCAACAGACCAAAGAAAAAGCCGAGCTGCGAATCCGGCTCCCGTACCCTTTCCACCAGGAACCGGAAGACACCGTAACAAATGAGGAAAAGAAAGACCATGCTGCCATGCGGCCAGCGGGGACTGCCCTGCCAGGGCCTGTGTTTCTGTGACCAGAGGATAGTAAAAAGAATTATCCCTTCAAGAAACATCTCGTAGAGTTGAGAGGGGTGTCGGGCCAGAGGGCCGCCACCGGGAAAGATCATCCCCCAGGGAAGATCAGAGGTCCGGCCATAGAGCTCGCCATTGATAAAATTGCCCAGCCTACCCAGCCCCAGACCAATGGGCACGGTCACCACATAGATATCTGCCGTCTTCCAGTAGTCAAGTTTCTTGTTGCGCGCATAGAGCCAGCCACCCACAAGCACCCCGATGCAGGCGCCATGGAACGACATGCCCCCGGTCCAGGTTGCTGGAATCTCCAAGGGGTGGTGGAGGTAATAGGAAAAATTATAGAACAGGACATAGCCCAGACGCCCGCCGAGCACCACCGAGAGGATGAGCACCAGATTCAGATTCTCGAAATGGGCTTCCAGCTCCTGGTAAGAGAAGAGGCGGATCTGCCTGCGCACCAGAAAATAACTGGCCATGAAGCCGAGCACATACATAAGCCCGTACCAGCGGATATGCAGGGGGCCTAAAGAGAGAAGAATGGGATCGATATTGGGAAAGGTCATCATGAAAAGATCCCCTAGATCTTCTTTGCCATCTTTTTCAAATGGACCTGCAGGATAGATATCGCAGCCGGGGTTATCCCGGAGATCCGTGACGCCTGACCCAGGGACAGAGGACGCACCGTGGACAATTTCTGCACCACTTCATTGGAAAGGCCTGCCAGACCTTTATATTCAAAGTCTTCAGGCAGAGCAAGTGCCTCCATCTTTTTAAATCGATCCACCTGCTCCTGCTGCCGCTGGATATAACCATGAAATTTAATCTGCAGCTGAATCTCATCCCTGACCGCAGACTCTGCTAGTTGCAGAACACGATTCTGGGTTTCCACATCCAGAGGCAGTCTCGCCAGTTCCGCAAGTCCCAGTTCCGGCCGGCGCAGAAGTTCGGCAAGGGTCATCTTCTGTTTAAGATCAACGCTTCCCAAGGCAAACAGGACCTCATTGGTCGCCTTATCCGGCCTGACCGGAATAGATTCAAGAAGAAGCACACCCTGCTCAATGGCAGTCTGTTTTCCCCTGTATTTCTGATATGCCTGATCATCGAGCAGGCCGATATCATGACCAATCTGACAGAGACGGGTATCGGCGTTATCCTCGCGTAAGAGTAGCCGGTATTCGGCCCGCGAGGTAAAGAGCCGATACGGTTCTTTGGTACCACAGGTGACCAAGTCATCAATGAGCACCCCGATATAGGCCTGGGAACGATCGAGAATCAGGGGTTCCTGATTCCTGACATGATGAACAGCATTAATCGCAGCCATAAGACCCTGGGCTGCGGCCTCCTCATAGCCGGAGGTGCCGTTGATCTGGCCGGCCAGAAACAGACCACGGATACGTTTAGTCTCAAGCGATGGTTTGAGTTCCAGCGGATCCACATAATCATATTCAATGGCATAGCCGGGCCGGATGACCCGGACCTGCTCCAGCCCTTTGATACTCTGGAGCATGGCCACCTGAGTGGCCAGAGGCAGGCTGGTTGGCAGCCCGTTGGGATAGACCTCGGTGGTATCCAGGCCTTCCGGCTCCAGAAAGACCTGATGGCGCTCTTTCTCTGGAAAACGCATGACCTTGTCCTCAATAGACGGACAGTACCGGGCTCCGATCCCTTCAATGATCCCGGCATACATGGGAGACTTGTCGATGCCCGCCCGGATGATTGCATGGGTTTGGGGATTGGTATAGGTGATATAACAGGGCCGCTGGGGCAGGACGTAGTCACCTGCGCTGTTAAAGGAAAAATGGGCCGGTGGTTGGTCACTGTGCTGGATCTCAAGTTCGGAGTAATCGATACTGTTAGCCGCAATGCGGGGAACCGTTCCCGTCTTCATCCGCCCCACCCGAAACCCGGTTTCCTTAAACCATCGGGCCAGACTGGTTGAGGGACTGTCGCCCATACGGCCGGCCGGAAAGTTTTTGAGCCCCACATGGATCAGACCGTTGAGAAAGGTACCGGTGGCCACCACCACTGCCCTCACTCGAATCTCTTCTTCAAGCGAGGTGATCAAGCCGCAGATGCGGCCATCCTCGACTAGCAGCGAATCGACCACTGTCTGCCGAATCTCAAGATTTTCCTGATTCTCAAGGATAGACTTCATCCGCAAACGATAAAGCAGACGATCCGCCTGGGCCCGGGAAGAACGGACTGCCGGCCCCTTACTGGTGTTGAGACGTCGGAACTGAATGGATGTGGCATCAATATTCCTGCCCATTTCACCACCGAGGGCATCGATCTCCCGCACCAGATGCCCCTTGGCAAGACCGCCAATGGCCGGGTTACAGGACATGGCACCAATAGTGTCAACATTGATGACCGCGACCAGGGTCTTGCATCCCATTCTGGCGGCAGCCAAGGCGGCCTCACAGCCGGCATGCCCGGCGCCAATCACCACAACATCATAGTTGTTTAGGAGCCGTTGTGAAATAGCTGCTGTATCTTTTTCCATTTCGTTACGGCTCCTTATGCCGTTTTTGTCATCCAGATTGGTATTATTTTTTTATAACGGCTTATTTCCTGTTGTGACATTAGTTCTCCAGAGGACTATCTTTTTTCCACCAGATAAGGGCCCACTGGGGAGGATAGTCCCGGCGGATGGTAATCTGTTTTTTTTCTGAATGGATGATCTTTGAGTTGAGATAACTCCGTAAGGCGTCATTTTCTTGGGCAGTAAGGTCTTTAAACATCCAGGCATAGGAGCGCAGGGCCTCTTCGATATCAATAAAAGTGTTATCGCGGTCCAGTTGCAGGATATCTACACAGGGATGGATACCCATGGCATAGAGCATATTGACGGTGTAAATATAATCAGGGCCTGATTGGAACTCACGGCCAATGGCGGCGAAGGCAGATGGATCAAAAGGGGTAGGCGCTATCCGATCAGCAATGAAGACATATTGTCGAGCATGATCGTTCATTTTCTCCAGGGCCATGGAAAGATTATCAACCGCCAGCGATCGGGAGGCAATAACAATATCATGCATCCCGATATCCAGTTGCTGCCAGTCATCCTCCCAGGCTCCCTGGATGGTTCGGATATTGGGTATTTTTTTCTCTTTTATCTGCCTGTTCAGGACATCAAGCATCCCAGCTGAATAATCAACAGCAGTCACCGAGCGAACCAGTCCCGCCAGTGGAATAGCCAGAGTTCCCGGACCGGATCCCATGTCGAGAACGGTTCGATCAAGAGCCAGCGGCAGACGCTCCAAAAAAAGAGTGGTATACAAAGAACCCGCATTTCTGGAGGCAAAAGAATCAGCCTTTTTATCCCAGTCCGCTGCCCCCTTGCTGGACCATGATTTCTGTTTTCTGGCATTCTGCCACAGCAGATTCCAGTCAATATCTGTCAATATTGTTTCAGGGGGAATGGGCATGAACGCACTCAACAAACAAAAAAGATTAAAAAAAGAATCAATTAAATTGAAAGGTGAAAAGTAGCACAGCTTTCATACTTCTGCAAGTGAAGCCCGAAAGAGCAGTGAAATTGTTTGACAGTTGCCGGTATCTGTGTTTATAATCTTTCTTTCGTTTTGTATCCTGCAATGTGCGATATTCCAACAAACCGTTGTTCAAAAACAACTGGAATGGCGTGATCGGCAAAAGCAAAAGAAGCCGGAACGAAATAATAATCAGCTATATAATTATTATTTCGCCACGACTTCTCAAGAGCTGGGCAGGGCTATTGGGGCTGGAAGAATCAAAATAAATTTCAGAGAATCAACTTTTCCAGCTGGTAAAATAAGAAATATCCATGGATATCCAGGATCAGGAGTGAGTAATGAGCAAACGTACCTTTCAACCAAGTAATATCAAAATGAAACGTAAACATGGTTTTCGTCACCGCATGAGCACCGCAGCGGGTCGTGCCATTATAAGTGCCCGCCGCGCCAGAGGACGAAAACGGCTCTCTGCCTGATTGTAACCAGGTGTTCAGACTCCCGAAGAGTCACCTGTTGCGTAAAGGGTGGGAGTTTGAACAGGTATACAAACAGGGCAGACGATTGCATGGCAAAGGGTTCACCCTGATTTTTAACCGGAACGAGTTCGGATATAGCAGGATTGGGATCAGTGTGCACAGGCAGATCAGAGGTGCCGTGAAAAGGAATCGAATCAAACGGATAATAAGAGAGTCTTTTCGCCTGCATCGTGAATTATTCCCGGAAAGTGCTGATATCATTTTTGCCATTCGTCCGGGAATGGTGCTTGCGTCAACTGCTGAAGTCAATCAAGCAGTAGCTGCTTGCAGTCGAGCAGCATGACGCCTTCCAGACTTCCTACCATGAATACAAGCCTTGCCATAAAAAGAATTTTTGTTTCGTTTATCAAGGGATATCGATATATTATTTCTCCCCTGCTCCCACCTGCCTGTCGTTTCACTCCCACCTGTTCATTATACGCAATTGAAGCGATAGAACGTTACGGTGTATGGCGTGGCGTTTATCTTGCAACCCGTCGCATCCTGCGCTGTCATCCCTTCTGCCGGGGTGGGTATGATCCAGTTAAATAATACCTCCCCCCGCAGAACTCGGATCATTGGCCAGAACTGGTCTCAGAGAGATCAGAACATTTTTTATATAATAGGCTCTCCTCGATAGAGCGAATTATTTCAGGGACATGGTATGGATACCTATAGAGCACTTTTAGCTGTTGTCATTTCGTTTGTTATTCTGGTTGGCTATCAATTCTTTTTTGTGGGCTTTGATTCTAAAAAGGCAGCGAACGAACCAGCGTCCACGGCGTCTGTCACATCTATCACAACACCAGCTGCCACTAATCAGACGAGTCAGCTGACATCCACGAAACCAGAAGATCTGAAACAGCCTCTGGCCTCACCTGTTCAACCAGACCGCCCGGCCCGTGAAATTATCGTCGACACTGACCTCTACAGCGCAGTAATCACTGAAAATGGCGGCGCCATTAAAAGCTTTATCCTGAAAGGTTACAAAGAAAGCCGGGCCAAAAATTCTGCCGGAGTACAACTGATCAACACCACAGAGCAGGAGGGGCTCCCCTTGACATTTTCCTGGGGAGGCGTGGCCGCTACCAACACATTTTACAGCGCGGATACTGATAAAATACAGTTTGTCGGAGCTGAAACCACAAGCACCCTGACCATGAAGGGTATTAACGAGTCTGGTCTTGAGCTGGAACGAACCTACCGCTTTGACCGCAACACCTATCTCATGGAACTTGCCTTCAGGGTAAAGAATACCTCTTCCACTCCCCTGCAGGGCTCTGCTTTATTACACCAGGTGAACCTGCCCTTTGAGAAAGAAACGACTGGCTCCATGGTCGCACTCTTTAGCGGTCCTGCACTCTTTATTGATGGTGAGCGTTCGGAGTTCGCCAGCAAGGTCTTGACAGAGGGGCCAAAGACTGTACAAGGGAACGTGGATTGGGCCGCATACGACAGTACCTATTTCATGTGCAGCATCCTGCCTAGAAATGAAGGTGTTACCAGTGTAAGCATGCAGCAAGCGGACAAAATGGTGACCATGCAGATTGGCAGCGCACTCGACGTGCTGCAGCCCGGCCAGGAAAAGGTTTATAAATATCACGCTTATTTTGGCCCCAAGAAACTCTCCCTACTCGAGAAGACTGGATATAATCTGGACAAGGCCGTCAATTTCGGCTGGTTTGACGTAATGGCCAAGCCCACCCTCTGGCTGCTCAATTTTTTCCATACCTATTTTAAAAATTACGGGATCGCCATTATCCTGGTGACTGTTGCCTTCAAACTTGCCTTCTGGCCTATCGCCCAGAAGGGCCTCAAGTCCATGAAGAATATGCAGAAACTGCAACCCAAAATGGTCAAGCTCAAGGAAAAGTACAAAGACGATCCAGCCATGATGAACAAGGAGGTCATGAACCTCTACAAGACCTACAAGGTGAACCCCCTCGGCGGTTGCCTGCCCATGGTCCTGCAGATTCCAGTATTTTTCGCCCTGTATAAGGTTCTGCTCATGTGCATTGAGTTGCGGCATGCCCCTTTCATGCTCTGGATCACCGACCTTTCCGCTCCTGATCGCCTGATGATTGGCATCGACATTCCTTACCTGGGGGGCCTTCCGATATTAACTCTACTCATGGGGGCATCGATGTTCCTGCAGCAGAAGATGACACCAACCACTGCGGACCCGACCCAGGCTAAAATCATGATGTTTTTGCCGGTAATGTTTACCTTTATGTTCTTAAATTTTGCATCAGGTCTGGTTCTGTACTGGTTTGTCAACAATATGCTGGCCATCCTGCAGCAGTACTTGATCAACAGACAAGCCAATAAGACTGTGACTGTGTAGTTGTTCTCTTCTGTGTATCCCCTTTGTATGCGCCTTCCCTCTTTCTCCTTGCGCAACAGGGCAACACGAATTTCAGATGATAAGTGACCATTGAAGGATAATCCATGGCTTTAGAGAAAAAAGATTTTATTGGAAAAACAGTAGCAGATGTGATCAAGCAGGCTTGTGATGCCTTTCAAACACCCCAGGAAAACCTGGATATAGAGGTGATAGAGACAGGCTCAACTGGTATCTTCGGTTTTATTCGCAAGAAGGCCCATATCAGGGCCAGCCTCAAAGAGGCTGTTGTAGCCACAAAGAGTAAGGCCAAAAAGTCCCCGGTAATCGAACAGCCTTTACCTGCTCAACAGGAAGCTGCTGCCGAGAATCCCGTTCCACCGGAGACCACCCTCCCTCAAGCAGAAGCCATTGAGAGTGACGTAGCCTCCGGTGAAGATGACGAGGATGATCTTGCCGTCCCTTCAAACTCAGAAGAACCACTCAGCCAGGAAAGTATCGAATGCGTTCAACAGGAGCTTACCCAATTGCTTCAGTTAATGGGGTTTCCTTCCAAAATAGAGGTTGAGGCACAAGGCAGCTCTGTAAGATGCCACGTGAGCGGCGACTTTGAAGAAGATCTTACCGGACAGGAAGGAAAGACTCTGGACAGTCTACAGTACCTACTCCGCAAGATCATCGCCAGAAAGGTCTCTGAACGGGTACGGATCTCTATTGACGTAGGTGATTTCAGGGAGAAGAGACAGGACGAATTACAGGATCAGGCCTTGGCGCTTGCAGTGTTGGTAAAGGAAGATGGCAAGACCCAGGTCATCCCCTCTTTAAACCCATCTGAAAGACGTGCTGTCCATATGGCATTGCAAAATGATAAAGAGATCCGCAGCCGCAGTGTGGGCGACGGTCTCTTTAAAAAAATCCTTATCTATAAGCCAGGCGAGCCCAAGAGTGGCGGCAACAACAGAAAACGCCCACAATCTCGAGGAAGAAGAGGGAAAGGCAATAAACCAACAACCGACAATGGTGAGCAGGAATAAAAAAACTTTTCCCAGACCTCAATTTAAGGGCCGTTACAAAATAACCATTACCTAGTTAACCATTTCGTCACAGCCTCCCCGCTTATGTGCCGTTCACGGTATTTCAATGTTACAGTTATTTTCTTACAACGGCTTAATTAAAACAGTCCATGTCTTCTAAAAACGAGACCATTGCCGCTATTTCCACGCCTCCCGGCGCCGGCGGTATCGGGGTGATCCGCATAAGTGGATCACGCGCCTTTGAGATCCTCAAGCAGATCTTCAAACCCCACGACCCCTCCTGTTCCTTCCGCAGTCATCAGCTCTATTACGGCCATATTATCGCCCCAGGACTCTCCGGGAAGAACACAATTGTGGATGAAGTTCTTGCTGTTTTTATGCGGGCCCCCAAGACCTACACTCGCGAAGATGTAGTCGAAATCCATGGTCACGGCAATTTTCTGCTTCTCCAGTCCATCCTTGAACTGCTACTCCGCTATCCGGTTCGCCTGGCTGATCCCGGAGAATTCACCAAACGTGCTTTTTTGAATGGACGCATCGACCTGACCAAGGCTGAAGCAGTGATTGATCTCCTCTCAGCCAGGACCAGGAAGGGGATAGAACTTGCCCAGGGCCAGCTTTCAGGCAACTTATATGATCGGGTTGACTCCATCCGCAAGGCCCTGATGCATATGCGGGCTATTGTCGAGGTCGCCATTGATTTTCCTGACGAAGATCTGGAGATTATCAATCATAAAGAATTAGGCCAACAACTCGAGAGTAAAGTAAGGGTTCCCCTTGCCCTATTGTTGCGCAATGCAGAACAGGGTAAAATTTTCCGGGAAGGAATTACCGTGGTCATTGCCGGGCTTCCCAACGTAGGAAAATCCAGCCTGCTCAACACCCTCCTCCAGGAAGAACGGGCCTTGGTCACCGCCATTCCTGGAACCACTCGCGATACCATCGAGGAATATGTTGATATTGAAGGGATGCCGGTGCGCATCATCGATACCGCAGGGATTCGTGAAAATGCAGAAGAGGTTGAAGAGTTGGGGATCAAGCGCGCCAAAGAGCAGATAAGCCAGGCTGATCTTGTCTTGTTTATGATTGATCTGGCAAAGGGAATCAGTAACGCGGATCTTGAACTATTTCACAGCATCAGACATAAGCAGGTGATCCTGGTTGCCAACAAGATGGATCTTTTGCCGACAGAGGCACAGAATCTGTCGGAATTTCAAAAACATACCTTGGCTCTGATGCAAATCTCAGCAAAAAAGCAACAAGGAATCAGCGAACTGAAACAGGCCATTTTCAATGCAGTTGTCGGCAATAGAGAGCAGTGGGAGGAAGGCGGCTGCGCCCCAAATCTCCGGCACAAAGATGCCCTGACAAGGGCCTATACGGCCAGTAAACGGGTGTTGGACGGGCTGCAGACCGGAATTACCAGCGACCTGCTGGCCATCGATCTCCAGGAATGTCTGGCCGAGCTTGACGCCATTATAGGCGTGACCTCAACGGAAGATATTCTGGATCTGATTTTTCAGCAGTTCTGTTTGGGGAAATAACAGAACCAGTTATTAGTGACTGAATTATTTTAGCTGCCTCCCTTGCCAGCTGACAGGAGAGTAATTATCGACCGCCTCCGCCTCCGCCACCATTTCCTCCTCCACCTCCGCCTCCGCCACCATTTCCTCCTCCGCTTCCACCGCCACCACCATTTCCACTACTACCTCTACTTCCTCTGGCCCCGCTGCCCGACCGATCACCGCTCCCCATTCCGCCGCCAGCCCAGTTTGGATGGCCGGAGGCATCGCGGAGAATCACCGCCAGCCCTTGACTGGTTTCAGTAATTTCCTGGGCCAGGATATAGATAACACCATCCTGCCCTTGGGCCTTGGAGCCTCGAACCACTACCCTATCTCCCACTTTCAAGGGAACGCCCTGATCAACCCAATACCGCTGCGGACCAAGAAAAACCATCATCCTGGTTCCACTATCATCAATCTCCAACTGGAGATTAGGCCGATCAACACTACTTTGGATTGAAAGTATCTGACCAGTCACAGTCGTCACGGTATTGACATCATACCCCGATTCAAGGTTCAAAGCAGGTGAGTTCTCTTCATCATTTCCCCAAAAGGCCTGTGCGGAAAAGGGAACAATCAAGAGAAGTATCAATAGATGGAAAAAAGTGATGAGTTGTAGTCGCATATCACATGTCGTTTCACTGGAGGACATATCTGTCCTCCAGTGAAACTATTTTTTTTATTCAGTTACCGCTGCTGCCGGCACTGCTGGAGTAGTCAAACAACTTCCATCCTGCACGCCATTGACATTGCCAGGACGACTGGTGGCACCACTAGCGGTGGTGCCGGTGGTCAGAAAGGTGCCATCGCGACGTTGTTGTGAATCTGCCAGGCGTGTTGTTGTGCTTTGTGAAGTGGATTGCGCCTGGCCTCCCTGCCCAACTCCGCCTCCACCACCGTTCCCGCCTCCACCACCGTTCCCGCCTCCACCACCATTTCCGCCTCCACCACCATTTCCACCACGAGCCATTGCCTCTCCAGCCAACGTCATGGCACACATTAGCGCCAATCCCAAGACCATCATTTGTCCTGTTTTCATAATATATTTTTCCTTATAAAGAGTAAAGAGCCATCAGGAAACAACAATTCAATTTCTGACTCCATCATTTGACAACGGCCATACATAGCCTTTCAATATTAATTACGGCACTTATTCAGCCACAATTAAGTTCATGGTGCACAGGTTGAAGTCGGGGTACGAATCTTGGTACGACTCTGCGCTTTGGTAGCGGCCATGGCCTCACCAACCAGGGTCATTGCAAAAATTGCCGCCAATACCAGAGCCATCATTCGTTTTGTTTTCATGTTCAATTTCTCCTTGTGGTTTCAAACTGCCTATTATGTTTAACCAGGGGAAATCCCCGGCAAACGTTCAGTCATAAGGATTCCACAATCTGTGCCAGTTATACAGCTCTCACCAACTAATTGAAATTAAACATTTTTATTTATAGCAATCCATCCATCACCTAAAAAAACAGTGCAGATTCTGCACAAGCAGGGAAAATCTTGCACTATTCTTCCTCTTTCTCTTAATCCGACATCCCATATTCCTTCAGGCGATACTGGAGGGTTCGTAGCGATATCCCCAGACGGTCTGCAGCCAGTCGGCGATTGCCGGCCATGGCCTTGAGGGCGGCAATAATCGCCTGGTGTTCAGCCTCCTTCAGGAGACCACTTTCACCCGGAAACGCACCATTTTCTGTCGCCCGGAAGAGTTCAGGGAGTTCCGCACTTGTCACCTCACCCCGCGATAAAATAACAGCCCTTTCCATCACATTCTGCAGCTCACGGATATTACCTGGCCAGTGATAGGAGCGCAGGGCTTTAAGCGCCGATGTGGCGATTCCAGAAATTCGCTTTCCCATGCTATGAGCATGCAGACGAACAAAAAATTGCGACAGGACATCGATGGCATCCCGACGATCACGCAGCGAGGGCAGAGTAATGGGAAAGACATTGAGTCGGTAAAACAGATCTTCCCGAAAGTGGCCAATGGTTATATCATGGGCAAGATCTCGATTGGTGGCCGCCACTACCCGCACATTGGCATGAATTTCACGACTGCCCCCCACTCGCTGAAAGGTTCGTTCCTGAAGCACCCGCAGCAACTTCGCCTGCATCGGCAACACCATCTCTCCAATTTCATCGAGCATGATGGTACCGCCGGAGGCCAGCTCGAATTTCCCCTGACGGGCAGTTGAGGCGCCGGTGAAGGCACCCCGTTCATGACCAAACAACTCACTCTCCAGCAGATTTTCCGGTATAGCCGCACAGTTCACCGCAATGAAGGGACCATTTTTACGAGGGCTTACGAGATGAATATAACGGGCCAGTAGCTCCTTGCCGGTACCGCTTTCACCCCCAATTAAAACCGTGGCCTCAGTCGGCGCCACCTCTCCCACCAGCCAGCGTACTTGATCCATAGACTTGCCCGCAAAGAGGATGTCCAGGGGGGGAAGGCCTTCCATCTCAGCCTCATCAAGTGCGTCCAGCCGCCGTTTTCGGCAATGTTCGGTCAGAAGACGCTCCACCAGCGCTCGAAGGGTGGCTGGATCCTTCAACGGCTTGGTCAGGAAATCACTGACTCCGTCCTTGATGGCCGCAACGGCTTCCTCCACCGTTCCGAAGGCCGTGATCAGGACAAAGGGCGGGGCTGAAACATCCTGGCGACTGGCTTGAAACAGCTCAATCCCCCCCATTTTCGGCATTTTGAGATCAGACAAGACCAGATCAAAGGATTCCTGCTGCAGTTTTACCAGACCTGCTGCGCCATCTACCGCCTGATTCACCTCGTGTCCCGCATCTTCAAGGATGGCCGTAAGCAGACCTCGAAAAGTGCCATCATCTTCAACAACCAGGATTCGACCTGTCATGCACTGTCTCCATTCTGCAAAACAATCGGTAAACGAACGATACACTCTGCCCCGCCGTCTGTTCCATTTCTCAACTCTATACTGCCGCCACAACCATCAACAATCTTCTTACAGACCGCCAGTCCCAGACCAGCCCCCCGGGCCTTGCTGGTACGAAAAGGTTCGAAAAGCACGTTCTGCATCTCTGCCGCAATACCAGGGCCATTATCTTTCACCCTAAGCTCAACCCATTTCCCCTCGCGCCGCCCCTGAACGACAATAATGCCACTAACTGGAGATGCCTGCAGCCCATTGGTAAGCAGATTAAGCAAAAGCTGTTGCAGATCGGTATCCGAACAGGATACCATCAACTCTTCAGGAATATCAGATGAAAAACGAATATCCTGTTCCTGCGCCTGAAGAGACAGCAGTTCCAACACCGTCGACGCAACCACAGCAGGTTGACCTGCCCCTGCCACAAGGGACTCTGAACGAGTATAGAGCAAAATATCATGGGCCAGCCCTTCAAGACGCCGAGCCTCATTGACAATCAGGGCTGCAAAGCCACGCTCTCTCCCCTCCGGCAACCGTTCTTGCAGAAGCTGACCATATCCCTTGATTCCGGCCAAGGGGTTACGGATCTCATGGGCCAACACCGCCCCCACCTCGCCCAATCGTGCCAATTCCTGCTGCCGCGCGACCTGATACTGCTGTTGCACCTGCCTCCGTAACAGCCAGATGATAATCAACCCCATCATCCACCCAACTGTCAGCAGGGAGAAGATAACTGTCATCCCCTGACGTGCCCGACGCATGACACTCTCAGAGCGCCAGGTATGCAGGGCAAGACGAAGGATAGAGGTCTGACCTGAGAAATGCACAGGGGTCTGAAATTCATAAACCGTTTCCCCGGTGCCCAATCCTATACGCTCCTCACTCAAACCTCCTCTTGTCAATAATGGACGGTAGCGCCCATCCGCCACATCAGAACCAACAAGATCGGAATTTGTATGAAAAAGAATCTTCCCTTGGGAAGAAAGAAGGGCCGCATAGGCTATCTCTGGGGTCTGGAACGAGGCCAAAGATTTCAGAGAAGGATCACGAGCCGCCACCCCTTCCATGGCAGTTGCCATGGTCAAGGCCAGACCTCGCAGATTTTCCTGGGCCATCGGCGCAGCTGAACGATAATTGTCCAACACAAACCAGATAAGACCACCTGTTAAAACAAGGGCTGCAATAAGAGTCAGAAAAAAAGCGCTGTTACGAATCATGAATTAGGAATACTAATCTGCAACCTGGAATCAGACAGGAGTCTTGAGATGATAGATTGCCGGTAAGTGGCGATATTGCTCATTAAAATCAAGGCCATACCCAACAAGAAACCCATCAGGAACAGAAAAACCGCAATAATCAAGCTGCACCTGATGAGCACGACGCTCTGCCTTATCAATAAGGGCACAGATCTTAACTGAGCGAGCCCCCTGAGATATAAAATGGTTGCTCAGCCACTGGAGAGTGAGGCCGCTGTCAATGATATCTTCCACCAGCAGCAGATCATAATCCTGTACGGCAATAGTCGGTTTACTGCGCACAATGATATCACCTGACGAAGACGAAGCATGGCCATAGGAAGAGACCTGAATAAAATCGACAACCAACGGAATATCGATGGCCCGGATCAAGTCGGCCATAAAGACAAATGCACCTTTCAGAACTCCGATTACCAGCAAATTTCCGGTTGCATAGTCACGACTGATTGCCTGCCCCATTTGCACCACCCGCTCATGGATGGAAAGGGCATCCAAAACAATTTCCCGATCACTTTCCTGCATACTGCTCTCCTGTTTTTTGTCTTGATCTTATACTTTCCACTCTCTTTATGGTACGAGGGAAGGTCAAAGTCAAGATTTTAATGGCCTGTCCAGTGGCTATATTCCAAGACAAAAAGTTGTGCTAAAGGCTTGCTGAGATCAGTTAATAATGAATTTTCACCTGTTGACAAAAAAGATTGGTTCAAGTAAATATAAATTTCATTTATGAAATGTATCAATCAACGTGGTGTCGTTTTTTCGATTACCACCTGAAGAAAAATGACGAAAAGCCAAGAGTTGTCAAAATGGGAAAACCAGTCACTACATTAACTCCTGCCTTTAACAGCGAGGTTGTTGCTGTTCCAGGCGGTGAACATCTAAACAGTTGTTTTTCGTGTGGGGCATGCAGCGGCATATGCCCTGTCAGTCAGGCCATTCCTGAATTTGACCCACGAAAGATTATTCACATGATCCGGATGGGGATGAAGGATCGATTGCTCGGCTCCGACTTTCTCTGGTATTGCTCCGGCTGTAAATCCTGTGTTTTTGTCTGTCCACAAGATGTGCGTTTTGCCGAAATCATGGGCGCGCTGGCCAAACTGGCCCTGAAAGAGGGCTATGTCAGCGAGCAGGATCTGATCGACAAAGGCAAGTCCGCCCAGGTGGATCGTGACCTCTGTGTCGCCTGCCTCACCTGTATTCGCGTCTGCCCTTGGTCCATTCCCACAATTGACAAGCAAGGCGTGGCAGTCATTGATGTTGAGGCATGCAGGGCCTGCGGGATCTGCGTTGAAGAGTGCCCAGCCCGGGCTATCAGGCTGAATGAATCCGAGGATGGACGGTTGATTGCAGCCTGCGGGGCTTAAATCAGACGGCGTGTGCAAAGGTCGTTTAGAGGGACGAGGAATAAAAATGAGTTTTGAACCAAAGATAACCCTGTTCAGTTGTCATTACGCATCACAGCAGAGTTGTGCTGAAAAAGGAAAAGAGTTGCAACAGCTTGGGTTTCCGGCATCCATAAATCTGGTCAGAGTTCCATGTACCGGTAAAGTGCAGGTGACAACCTTATTGCAGGCCTTTGAAGACGGCGCCGATGGCGTCTATGTGGTTGGTTGTCCGGTGGATGGCTGTCACAATGTCAAGGGAAGTGTCAGGGCTGCCAAAAGAGTTACGGCCGTGAAAAAAGCCCTGGAAGAGCTCGATGTTGAGAGTGGAAGGATAGAGATGTTTCACCTTCCCCGTGGACTGCATCCGGAATTTGTGGCTGCAGGGATAGCAATGGATAAAAAGATCCGTGCCCTTGGGCCAAGTCCGTTTCAAAGTTGAAAAGTAAAGTTGAACACAGGAGTTGAACACAGCAGACATGCAAACTGAGCCGTTCAATTTTCACCGTTCTACTATTTTTTTATCAGGAGTGTAGAGGATGATTGTCGCAGAACGAAAGCCAATGGCTGAAATTTTAGGAATGGTAAAGGATTGCTCCAAGGTTTTGGTTCTGGCCTGTCGCGGGTGCGTAACCGTTTGTTCAGCCGGTGGTGAACGCGAGGCCGCAGCCCTGGCCTCCTTGATCCGTCTTGGCATGAAGAAAGAAGGAAAAGCCATTCAGGTCATCGAAGGAAGCCTGGTCAGGCAGTGCGACAAGGAATATATCGATGCCATGGACGAATGGGATGGTCAATACGACGCCATTGTCTCCACGGCCTGTGGAGTCGGCGTCAACTTCATTGCCAATCTGCGCAAAGAAACTATGGTGTATCCAGCGCTTAACACCACTTTCTTCGGCGGTTCTGCCGAGCAGGGTATCTGGACGGAACAATGCGCCGGCTGCGGCAACTGTGTCCTCCATCTCACCGGCGGTCTCTGCCCTGTAGCCCGATGCGCCAAAAGCCTGATGAACGGTCCCTGCGGTGGCTCAGTGGGTGGTAAATGTGAGATCAACAAAGACACCGAGTGCATCTGGCAGTCTATCCATGACCGCCTGGGCAGTTTTGGCAAGCAGTCGCAGATGGAAACAATTGCCCCCATCCGTGACTGGTCAACAGCTGGTCATGGCGGCCCTCGCAAGACCGTACGTGACGACCTGACTCTATAATGAGGATCTGATGGCATGGCCTGATGATTTCTGCCGAAAGCGACCTTGAAAACTCAGTAACTTCGAGGTAATTAAAAAAATATAAAAAACGTTTTTGCCTTCAAATGCAGAAACGTTTTTTTTTGTCCTCTTTCCCTCTTCTCCCCCAGCAAGATTATGGATCAGCCCTCCACCCCTGACCTGCAGACAGCCCAGAGGCTTATCCTTGAACAGACCTCAACCCTACCTGCTCAGGCCATTCCTCTGGAAGAATCCCTTTACCGGACCCCCTCCCTTTCTCTGCCAGCCCTGCTCCCCTCACCCAGCTTCAATCATTCCACCCGTGACGGCTTTGTCTTAAGCGCAAGCCCGGATAGCCAGGGAAAATACCGTATAGCTGGTGAGATCCCTGCTGGGGATATCTGCAAAAACCATCTGACCAAAGGGGAGGCATGGCGGATTATGACCAGAGCCCAGCTTCCTACCGGTGGGGTCAAGGTCATCCCGCAGGAACAATGCACAGTCGAGGGTGACATCCTGCTCATCTCTTCTAAAGGATTGCTGGCAAAGGATTCATTTATCCGAAAGCAGGGAAGTAATATTGCACAAGGAAAGGTTGTTGTTCCGGCCGGGACTCCTATCCAGCCTGAACATCAGGCACTGCTGGCTGGTGTCGGATATACCGAAATTCCTGTTCATCTTCGGCCCAAGGTCAGTTTTTTCTGCACCGGTAATGAACTTGTGGGGCCGACAGCTACAAAATTAAGCGGCCAGAAGGTTTCAGAAAATCGTTTCCTACTAAATAGCCTGATCCAACTCTTCGGGGCCATCCCCACCGACTGTGGTCTGGTCGGGGACAACAAGAACGAACTACACCGGGTCTTTGCCACCCTTGATTCCGATCAAACAGATGTTATTATTTCCACCGGCGGGATGGGGCCAGGGAAATACGATCTGCTGGAAGACGCCTTTATTGAGGCCGGGGGCCAGGTAATCTACAATGCCCTCAAGATACGCCCAGGGAAGGCCACTCTCTTTGGCACGCTAGGCCAGAGTCTCTTCTTTGGCCTGCCAGGTCCGCCGCCAGCCGTACACCTGCTCTTTCATGAATTAGTGAGACCTGCCCTGCTTGCCTTGCAGGGAATAAAACAGTGCCTCCCTGAAAGAATCAAAATTCGCCTAACAGAACATCTCACCTGTCCTGAAAAAAAAACTCCCTGTCTTAAGAGCGGTATCTTCCAAATCAATCAGGGGATATGCACAGCCCGCTTAGCAAAGAAGAGTGAAGCGACGTCCTGCTACTTGGTCTGCCCTGCCCACCGCCAGCAATTCCACACAGGTGAATGGATTCAGGCCCATTTAATCAATTCTCCCTTCCAAGGCTGACATCGTTTATACCCATCCCTGCTCTTCCTGAATGCGAGACAATAACGTACCAATGAGCTTGTCTCTCAGCATCCACTTCGATATGTGTTCGAACACCAGTTGCCCTAATGGCATCACACGTCATAGAAAAAAACTCGGAACGACCTCTTGAATACGACCGCGCTTTTACGCTCTTCAACATGTTTGAATTACAATACAAACACCTTTCAACAAACTGATCCTGAAAGCAATCAAGGATATCATCTTTAAAAAGAAATCAGCTACACCTTGCAATACACAACCACAGATATTATTGTCATCAATAGTTAGGATTAAATATCATTCCCACAAATTCTTCATTCCTTAAAGCTGATATCTAAACCATCGGTGTTGAAAAGCTCCATAATGGCACAATAAACAAAGGGAGAGTATTATGAATAGGTGTAGTCAAAAAAATAATCTATTGAAACGCATTATTCCTTTGCAGGCAAAAGTAGCCATCCCTATTTTCAGTATTATCTTCCTGCTGGCCATACCCAATCTTGTCCAAGCCAAATCTAATCTGTTTCTCTTCCTTCCGGCAATAATTGGGAACGGACATAATTCTGCTCCTCCCCCAGGAATTGGGGTTTTAGCACCTCCAGGTTTAGGAACGCCGCCGAAAGGGAATGGACAATACACTCTTATTGCCTGGAACGATCTTGGAATGCACTGCATGGATCCCAGTTTTGAGGATTTCTCAATTTTACCTCCCTACAATACCTTGTGGGCTCAGGTTATTCGTCGTGGCGACGGACCTGCCATTGTCACCTCGAATATCACTGTCGAATATCGAATCCTTGGCAATACCCGTTCTGACAACAAAACAAACTTCTGGCAATATGCGCAAAAACTTTTTGGGGTATCCCTTGCCCCCAATATTGGTCTTAAAGGGAATGGTCTCAGTGGCCGCATGAAAGTGGACACTGACCATTTCGTTGCCGAGGCAATCCCGCTCACCGAATATCTGGACAGCAACACGACCACACCCTATCCCTATCAGGTGGCAGAACTCGTGGCTAAAGACAGCAGCGGTCACATTTTAGCCAGCACCCAGACTGTGGCTCCTGTTTCCACCGAGCTACACTGCGAAACCTGTCATGGTGACAACGGTTCTGCAAATCATGGTATTGCCACGGGCGTGGTGAAACAGAACATTCTCACACTCCATGATCAAAATCACTCTACCAACCTCATGGCTCAACGGCCTGTACTCTGTGCCAACTGTCACAGTTCAAATGCCCTTGGTACTGCCGGAAAGCCAGGTATTCCAAATCTATCCAACGCCATCCACGGAAAACATGCGAGTGCGGGCATTGATGATGGAACAATGGAGGGAACTTGCTATGCCTGTCATCCAGGTGCTCAGACTAAATGTCTACGGGGAGCCATGTTTCTGGCAGGTAAAACCTGCTATGACTGTCACGGCAACCTCACAGCTGTAGCCAACTCCAACCGCAGGCCCTGGATTGATGAACCGCGCTGTGACCAATGCCATGACGCCGCACACGGTGAAAATAGTGGCACCCTATACCGCTTCTCTAAAGGACATCAAGGTATCTACTGCCAGGCATGCCACGGCAGTCAACATGCTATAACCCCTTCAAGGGAAAAAAATGACAACATCCAGGCAATTTTACTCCAAGGCCATGCAGGAACAATTGATACCTGCACTGTCTGCCATGTAACTCAACCTTCTTTTGGTGGTCCCCACAATGATATCATGCACCCAATTGGCCAGACTTGGGTTAGTGGGCATCAACACGCTAATAAAAGCACTTGTGCCCAATGCCATGGAACAACAAGCGCTGGAACCCCATACAGCGCGGTAAAGGTTGCTGAAACCATCAATGCAGGTGAGTATGGGATTAAACACTGGGCGGCGGGTTATCAAGTAAGTTGCTGGAGCTGTCATAATAGTCCCAATCCTGACTAAATCATCTTGGATTTACACAAAAAGCTCTACAGCCAGGCATATTATGAGAGAGATACATCTCTCCCATAATATGTAACTTGGACAAGAGAATTAGTCCCCCCTGTACTTGCCGGTTCTCTTGCTGCTCTTTAATTCTTTATCAGGCCTGATAAGTTGTTTCAGATATGCGCCGCCGCCCATGAGTTTCATCTGGCGCTCGATGTGCCTGGCGCGACTGAGGATATAGCTTGTTGGATGATCGAGGTCAGAACGCAGAGGACTGGGCAGGATTGCGGCAAGTAGCGCTGCATCAGGTGAGGTCAGCCTGATGGCTGACTTATGAAAATAGGTACGGCTGGCAGCCTCAACCCCAAAGATCCCTGGACCGAACTCCGCCACATTAAGATAGACCTCAAGGATCCGCTGTTTCGGCCACAATCCTTCAAGTAGCAAGGTAAACCAGGCCTCAACCCCTTTACGAAAAAAGGTTCGTCCCGGCCAGAGATAGAGATTTTTAGCCACCTGTTGCGAGATGGTGCTTGCCCCAAGTGGCCGACGTCGATGCTGGTTCGCCTGCCAGGCCTTGCCCATGGCGTCAAAATCAAAACCATCATGCTCAAAAAACTTCTGATCTTCAGCGGCAATCACCGCCAGTGGGGCATACAAAGAGATTTGATCCAGACCGACCCAGGTATGGACCAATCGATACCCTTGATCACCCTGCCATTTTGCTGTTATCTGACGCTGGATCATCAGAGAGCTCAAGGGCAGAGGCACCCAGCGAAACAAAAGGGTCAGAACGACACTTACAGCCAGAAAGAGACCAACACCTTGCAAAAATATGCGCCGGAGCGCACGCAGACTGACGAATCTCACTCAGCCTCTGTCACCTCTTCCCGGGCCCCCCGTCCATAATCATCATCAAAACGGACGATATCGTCCTCACCCAGATAACTGCCATTCTGCACCTCTATGAGCTCCAGGCCAATAACTCCTGGATTTTCCAGCCTATGCTGAACGCCGGACGGGATATAGGTCGACTGGTTCTCATGTAATAAAAAGGTCTCATCACCATTGGTGATCCGGGCAGTCCCGGTGACAATCACCCAGTGTTCATGCCGATGGTGATGCATCTGCAGAGAAAGCTTTTTCCCGGGATAGACCGTTATCCGCTTGATCTGATACCGTGGCTGCTGCTCAAGGACTGTATAACTACCCCAAGGACGAAAAACAGTGCGGTGAATCCTGAATTCATCACGCTGTTTTTTCTTCAGCCTGGTCACGATCTTTTTCACATCCTGTGACCGGGACAGAGGCGCCACCAGAACCGCATCGGCGGTCTCAACCACCAGCGTGTCTTCAAGGCCAACAGTTGCCACCAACTTACTTTCTGAACGGACCATACAATTCCTGGTCTCTTCCAGAATCACATCCCCAACAGTGACATTTCCCTGGTCATCCTTGCTGGAAATCTCCCACAAAGCCTTCCATGAACCGATATCACTCCAGTCAAGATTTGCCGCCACTACCGCTGCTTTGTCGGTCTTTTCCATCAAAGCATAATCTATGGAGTCACTGGGAGAGCTGGCCATGGCTTTGCTGTCCAGGCGAAAGAATTTTCCATCACGCATACCATGGCGCACAGCTTCTGCCATGGCGGTGAGCATCTCCGGAGCATGGATTTCCATCTCCTCACGAAAGGTTTTGATGGAAAAAGCAAACATCCCACTATTCCAGAAGTAATTTCCACTCTGAACATAGTCCATAGCCGTAGCTAAATCAGGCTTTTCCTTAAACGAAAGGACAGATCCGCCCTCTCCCCGTTCTATGTAGCCATAGCCTGTTTCCGGACTCTGCGGTTCAATCCCGAAGGTAACAATGGCCCCATCAGCGGCCAGCTCCGCCGCCTTCCGCACCGCCTCGGCAAATGCTTCCTGACGCAGGATCAGATGATCGGCAGGCAGCACCAGAACGATGGTGTCATCATCGTCTGTCAGGGCGCAGAATTCCACGGCCCCACACACTGCAGGCGCTGTATTCCTCCCCAGAGGTTCAAGAAGAATGGAATACGCTGAAACAACCCCCAGGGCATCAATCTGACTGCGGGTGATAAAACGATGTTCCTCACCGACCACCACCACAGGGGCCAGCACATCCGCAAGTTGACAGACCCGCAGTACCGTGGTCTGGAGCAATGAGGTCTCATCAATCAAGGGCAGAAGCTGCTTGGGATACAATTCCCGGGACAGGGGCCACAGTCTGGACCCGGTGCCACCGGCCAGGATTACGGGTTGGATTTTATACACGTTGTTTCTCCTTAAGATTGGCTGTCACCATTCTGCCTTATTCTTTCGATTCTCTGTTATCGCTGATCAGGGCCAGCAGCTCCCTGGTTTTTTCTGCAAGCAACGCAGGATCATTGCGGCTCTCCACATTCAAGCGGAGCAGTGGTTCAGTATTTGATTTGCGGATATTAAACCGAAACTTGGGAAAAGTCACACTCAGACCGTCGGTATCATCCTCTTCCCCTTGAGAAAATCGCGCCTTGACCCGGGCAATGGCCGCATCAGGGTCATCCACCACACTATTGATCTCACCTGAGACCGGATAGGCCGCCATCCGGTCTTTCACCAGACTGGCAAGGGTCGTCGATTTCCTGTTCAGGAGCGTGCAGATCAACAGCCAAGGGATCATCCCGGAATCACAATAGCCGAAATCCCGGAAATAATGATGGGCGGACATCTCGCCGCCATAAATCGCATCCTCCTGCCGCATTCGCTCCTTGATAAAGGCATGGCCGGTCCGGGTCATCACCGGGATGCCGCTCGCACCCTGCACCAGCTCCTGGGTATTCCAGATCAGACGCGGATCATGGAGAATCTTGCCGCCCGGCTCCTGGGTGAGGAGTTCCAGGGCCAGCAGGCCGACAATATAATATCCCTCAATAAAATTACCATGGGCGTCCCAGAAAAAACAGCGATCAAAATCACCATCCCAGGCAATGCCCAGATCCGCCCCATGCTCACGCACCAGCCTCCCGGTCTCTTCCCGTTTTTCCGGGAGCAGGGGGTTGGGGACGCCATGGGGAAAGGTGCCGTCCGGCTCATGAAAGGCCTTGATAAAGGTAAAGGGCAGCTCCGGCTCCAACAGATCAATGATAGCCCCGGCACAGCCATTACCACTGTTGACCACCAGCTTCAAGGGTTTCAGAGCACCCTTGTCCACATAGCCAAGGAGGTGTTTGATATAGCTTTGCTTTCCTGAGACTGGACTCCGCTTTCCCTTTGTCACCGACAACTCAGGCAGCCTGCCGCTGACAATCATCTCTGCCATTGCCTTCAGTCCCGACTCGCCGGTCACAGGCCGCGCCCCTTGGGTCACAATCTTCATGCCGTTATAATCAGCCGGATTATGACTGGCAGTGACCACAATCCCGCCATCTACCCCTTCCTGCTCCAGACTGAAGGCCGCGTGATAGATCTCTTCGGTGCCGCACAGACCCAGATCGAGGACATCGACCCCTGAATCCAGCAGCCCGGAGATCAGGGCCTCGGTCAATGACGCACTGCTCAAACGAATATCGCATCCAACCGCCACCTTCCGCGCCGCAAAGAGCGCGGCAAAGGCCCGACCGATGTCTCGCGCCAACTGCGGATTGAGCTCATCGGGCACCCTGCCCCGGATGTCATAGGCCTTGAAACAGGCCGGTATGGGTATCATACTTTCCATTGGATTGTTCCCTTTGTATCAAAATTAACCATGACAATCATCATTTGCCAATCCGGCCTACGAGGCCAATTGCACCAGTTCTACCGCGCCCATCGCGCCCAGCACTTCACCGCAGATCACCACGGCCCCTTCGATCCCCTCAATTTCCTTCGCCTTTGCCAGTGCCCGTTCGACGCCGGCTTTGGCACTGAGCGTTGCACCCACCTCGTTGCCCAGACGGGTTGCCACCGCATCGGCCAGGGCGGTTGACCTGGCCACAACAGTTACCGAATCGGCCTTACCAAAACTAAGAGAATGACCCACTGTCCCTGATGAGGTACAAACCCCGATCGGCATCAGGGAGGGGAGAAGACGCAGGCCAACCTTGTAACTCAATGGTGACTGCCCGGCAAAGATGGCCACTGAACATTCCTTGAGCCGCTGCACATAGATGTCCCCGCCATTTTCAACAATGATCTCCTGAACCCCTTCCGCGACCAGCGCCTTGCCCACGAACTCGGAAAGAACCCCAGCCACCGCAGCCATGGGGCCGACCCCTGCCTTTAAACCTGCGGCAAGCATCTCCCGCACTAAAGGTGGTGCCATAAAATCTATGGGCAGAGGATCAAGCGTTGCTAAAAACTGTGGATGCTTTACAATATAATTTTCAAGTTGCAGACGATACTGAAGAACAAGCTCTGTTGCTCGCTCTTTCACATCAAAAGTGGCGATTTTTGTGGCAAGGATCTGAAGATCTGTCTCCTGAATCTGTACCTGGATTGCGACGAGCTCTCCCTGATCAGGAAACTGGCGATACGTCCGCATACGGTATGATTCCGGTTTTTTGAGGCGTCTTCCTGCTTTCATGTGCGATTCCTGACTGCTGTTTTCTTTACCTGCAAATTTACAATACGATTGACGATGCCGGTTCAACCAGATCTTGTCCTTCTTTTCACCCGCTACCCCGAACTTGGAAGGTGTAAAACCCGTCTTATTCCAGCGCTGGGACGGATCGGGGCAACACGTCTCCACCAAGAGATGACCCAGCGAATAGTTGCCCAACTGACTAGGCTTGCCGTCATCCACCCGCATTATCTGGAGATCCACTATGACGGTGGAACCGAAGAGCAGATGCGTTCCTGGCTGGGCAGTGACTATCACTATCGGAAACAGACGAATGGGGACATCGGCTGCCGTATGCAGGCTGCCATCAGCAGTCACCTTGGCCGAATGCACCGCCTGCTCCTCATCGGCTCTGACTGCCCTGATCTTAGCGCGGACATCATGAAAGAAGCCTTTGCCGCCCTGACCACCTACGATCTGACCTTAGGCCCTGCCTGCGATGGCGGCTATTACCTTATCGGGACTCGTCAAGAGTCGTCAACTATTATCACTCAGACCCTGTTTCAGGATATCCCCTGGAGCACGAATGATGTTTATACTCTCACAAAAACACGAGCAGAACAGCACCAACTGCGCTGCCATTCCCTGACCAGACTCCATGACATCGATACCCCTGCAGACCTTAGACATTTCGATTATCATCCCCACCCTGAATGAGGAGACCCAGATCAGCAATTGGCAAAGGCTCCAGTCGCTGAGGAATGATCGTTCTTCATCCCTGTCCTGCGGTCGCTCCAGCGCCGTCCTTGGCGCCCGCGACACTGAAGCGTCCATACTTTACGAAATCATTATTGTCGATGGTGGCAGCAGTGACAAGACCGTATCTCTGGCTCGCAGCCATGGATTACGGGTCGAGACCTGCAATTCCGGCCGTGGAGCCCAGCTCAACCACGGGGCCAGATTGGCCAGCGGAAAGGTCCTGCTCTTTCTCCATGCCGACACCGAGCTGCCCTGCGGTTTTGCCAAGTCAATTCTGCATTGCCTGAACGAGCCCGCAACCATTGCCGGAGCCTTCCGCCTCAAGATTCATAATGGAGGTCTGCTGCTGCGATTCATCTGTTTCTGTGCGAATCTGCGTTCACGCCTCCTGCAGCTTCCTTATGGCGACCAGGCCCTATTTATCAGGCGTGACGACTTTCTACAACTGGGTGGGTTCCCGGAAACCCCTATCATGGAAGATTTCATCTTTGTTAAAAAAGCCCGACAGGCTGGCAGAATCACCACCCTGCCCCTGAGTGTGACCACCTCGGCCAGACGCTGGCAGCGCGTGGGAATCGTCCGCACCACCCTTATCAACCAGCTGGTGATCCTTGGCTATTATACCCGTGTCCCTTTACAAAAGCTGGCCTCATTGTACCGAAGGTAGGGGGCCCACTGGGGATTTTTCTACTGGAGTTTTATTCACTGGTACCTGCTTCGCAGGAATTGACAATGGGACAACCGGCTCAGCAGCAGGCGCCACGGTCTGATCAGAAATCGCCGGTTCCTTCTTCTCAAAGGCCTTCCGTACCTTTTCATCCTTAATCACCTGCTGAAACAGGGTCATAGCTTGGGACAGATAGGGGCACAGCTGACACTGGCGCAGCATGGGCGTATCAGCGCCCAGAAAAGTGGTGAGAAGCATATGAAGGAGAATGGCAAGGATCAGGGCCTTGATCGCGCCAAAGAGGGCGCCAAGCACTTTATCAAACCAGCCGGCAATGGTCAATTGCACCACTCCGGTCAAGGCCTTGCCAAGAAGCATGGTCAGCACATAGGTACAGGCAAAGACAATGGCATAGGCCAGAAGAAATACGACTTGAGGATTTTCTGAAACCCCTCGCAAAAAAGGAAAAAGTTTGTCATGATACTGCCCGGAGACAAGATATCCGACATAGAGGGCAACAAGCACCGTGACCTGGCCCAACAGCCCGACCCAGATCCCGCGCGCCATAAAAAAAACAAAAATGGCTATGATGACAAGATCATACGCCGTCATATTAAACCAAATGTCCATATCTCTTCCCCACAGAAGATAATTAACAACTCAGACCAGCAAGGCCTACATCCTGCATCGTTTTTAGCAGGAACAGTTGAAATTGCAAGAAATTATTTCTCTCTTTAACCCGACAACAGGCCATGCAACTCGCTCCCCTCCCGGAATCCCTGTCCGTTATTATCAGCAAGATCTTTGCACAGACACGCCTTCAGGCAACAATGCTGGATCTTGGTCAGCTCTGCACTCTCCTCCACAACGGACAGGAAAAGGCCATATGCGAGAAGTGGTTGCACCAGGTTGAAGAGGAAAAACTAAACACCCTGCACTATGAGAAGAGACACCTTGAGTGGCTAGGCGGCAGGATCTGCGCTAAAGCAGCCTCCCTCCGATACCTCCTGGGCAGCCATGGCAATCAGTCAGAACAGACCTCCATACCTGCTCCGCACCTCCAGATCATGCCCTCCGCCTCTGGCCGCCCCTTCCTCGACTGCAAGGCCCTGCCTAAAAATCTAAACATGCCCCATATCTCCATCTCCCATTCAAAGGGATATGCCATGGCCGTGGCCGCTTCCAGCCATTGCGGCATAGATATCCAGGCAGACAGCAAGGCCCTGGATCGGGTGAAAGATCGTTTCTGTTCCAAAGAAGAAGAAGAACTTCTTGGCCGCGAGTTGAAGCAATTGCAGCTACCAGAGCACCTCACCCTGCTCTGGGCAGCCAAAGAGGCTGTCAAAAAGGCCACTCCTCTTGAGAGCATGCCCGGATTTCTTGATCTTATGCTGACTCATATCCAGACGACGGCCAAGGATGGCCTAGTGTCGCGGGTGCCAGGGACGGCGCAAGAGCGACCGACGGCCAAGGAAGGTCTTGTGTCGCTCGAGCCAGGGATGGCGCATGAGCGACCGTCCCCGAAGACAGAATCCCAGACGACCTGCCTCTTCACCCTTGATTTTCAAGAAGACCGGAAGAAGCCCTTCAGCCCTCAATTTCAATTCCAAGTAGCGGTCTGCCTGCACCAGGGATATGGAATTGGTCTGTGCGTCATTCCCTCTCAAGCTGGAGAAAACAATGCCTGAACTCCCTGAGGTCGAGGTCATCTGCCAGGGCCTGCGCCCGCACCTGACCGGGCGGGTCATCACAGCCATCCAGAGCAGCGGCAAAGATCTGCGTCACCCGGTTCCCCATAGCCTCATGAACGAGATACTCTGCGGCCAGACGATCCGTGCTGTCACGCGACGAGCCAAGTATCTGCTCATCGAGACCGAAGACGAAAAGCTCAGTCGCTCCTCCGCCGTCCTTGACGCCCGCGACACTAGATCATCCCTGACCGTCGTCATCATCCATCTGGGCATGACCGGCAACCTTGGCATCTTCCCCCACGCTACCCCGCTCAAGATCCATGATCATGTCCGCTGGCGACTGGACAATGGTCTTGAGCTGCGCCTCAACGACACCAGACGTTTTGGCGCAGTGTGGCTGCTGACCCCCAAACAGGCAGAGAACATAGAGACGGATTTTTTCGGGACCACCGGGCCTGAACCCTTCAGCAAGACCTGCACCCCTGCCCATTTCATGGCCCTGGCTCGGGCAAGGAAGCAACCAGTCAAGACCTTTCTTATGGATAGCAAGGTGGTGGCAGGCATCGGCAATATCTACGCCAACGAGGCCCTTTTTGCCGCCGGCATCCATCCCTGCCGCGAGGTTTGCACCTTACAAGAAGACGACTGGCAGCTACTCATCCAGCTGATCCGCCAGATCCTGATCCAGGCCATTGCCTGCGGCGGTTCAACCATCAGTGATTTTATCAATGCCAGCGGAGAGAGCGGCTACTTTCAGATGAACTTCAAGGTCTATGGCAGGAAAGGTCAACCCTGTCACCAGTGCGGCTCACCAATAGAAAAAACTCAGATAAGCGGCAGGGCAAGTTACTTCTGTCCCAGTTGCCAGAAAGGATAAAAGGACCCCAAGCCCTTCCCTCACATCTGGCCGACAATCTTTTCGAGAATGGCACTGAACATCTCCTGCTCCTCGCTGGACAGGGCAGATGTGATCTCTTCCGTCAACCGCAGATGATATTGATGGTGCTGACCAAAAAGCACCTGCCCTTTTTCCGTCAGTTCGATCAGCCAGGAACGGCGGTCTGTCTCATGGGGCGTTCTCTGCAGCAGCCCCTGCTCCTCCAACCGGTCCACCATCACCGTCAGGGTGCCGGTGGTCACCCCCATCTTTCTTGCCAGTTCCTTCATCTGCAGAGAGACACCATGCCCTACGATTTCAACGGTATGCATCTGAGCCGTGGAAAGCCCGGAGCCCCTGAGGACATCCTGCTCCCAGAATGACATTTTCTCATACCATTCAACAAGTAGATGAGAAAGCTTTTCAATCCTGGTTAAAGGGACAGACATGACTCTTCCTCGCAAATATTCAGCTCTATGGTCAGGTGCGAAATATCCTTAAAATCGCCCAGTAATTCCTTGTAATAGTCGATCTTCTGCGGGTGATGGGTGACAATGGAGATAATGGCCGCATAGTCTGCCGGCCCCACCCTCCAGACATGCATATCCGCAATCCGGTTGTCCAACGCTCCCTCAATTTTTTCCTTGATGACCGCCAGATTTTTGGCCTCCATGCTGCCATCCAGCAGGATAAATCCCGTCTCCCGTAACAGACCATAGGCCCAGCGGGCAATAACTGCCGCGCCAACTATGCCGATCACGGGATCAAGCCAATTCCAGCCCAGATATTTACCGAGAATCAGAGCACCAATGGCAAGTATCGAAGTCAAAGCATCAGCCAGGACATGCAGGTAGGCCGCCTTGAGATTGTGATCATGGTGATACTGATCATCATCAGGGCCATGATGATCCCGAAGGAGAAAAGCACTGACGACATTGACCAAAAGCCCAAGGACAGCCACACCAATGGCCTCATTGAAATGGATCGGATGCGGAGTCACCAAGCGCTGACCCGACTCAATGAGCATGATAAGGGAGACCACGCCCAAAATAATGGCGCTGGCAAAGCCCCCAAGCACACTGACCTTGCCGGTCCCAAAGGAAAAGTCCTTGCTGCTCGTGTGCCTCTGGGCATAGCGATAGGCAAAGATCGCGATCATGAATGCGACCGCATGAGTGCCCATGTGCCAGCCATCGGCCAACAGGGCCATTGAACCATAAGTTATGCCCGCTGTCACCTCAAGAAGCATGGTAATGGCGGTCAGAATCAGCACCTGCCTGGTTCGTCGCTCGCCATGTTCCTGAATGACCACAAAGTCATGTTGATGCTGCCAGGGCTCAATTGAATGAGTATGCATCTGCAACCTCTCTAAAAAAAACTGCCTTTATCCTTACCTCCACTTCAAGGAGAACAGATACAGCCATATTGTTTGACTGTCAAGATACTTGTCAGTCAAACAATATGGCCCATATGACCAATCAGAACATGAGCCATCAACATTGTTGTTTCTTAATGTTTCTGGTATAAAAGAAAAGTTTTCTAAAAATATTTTTTCCCTTCTTCACCTTTTACACAGACAAGTAATCCTTTCCCCATGATAGGTATCTTTGATTCAGGCATTGGCGGCATGACAGTGGCACGGGCAGTGGAACAACTGCTGCCCGATTACTCCATCGTTTATTTCGGTGACATTGCCCGCACCCCCTATGGTTCAAAAAGTGCGGCAACCATCACCGATTACTCCCTGCGGAACACCGAATTCCTCCTCCAGAAAGGGGCGGAGATCATCATCATTGCCTGCAACACAGCCTCCAGCGTGGCAACTGAGGCATTACGCCGAGAATTTCAGGTGCCGATCATTGAGGTTATCACCCCGGCAGCCAACAAGGCCGTTGCTACCAGCAAATCAGGCAGGATCGGGGTCATCGGCACCAGGGCCACCATCAGAAGCGGGGTATACGAACAGACCATCTGCGATCAACGTCCTGATTTTCACGTATTCTCCGAGGCCTGCCCTCTGCTCGTCCCGCTTGTGGAAGAGGGGTGGACAAACAAACAGGAGACCAAGATGATTCTCCGGCGCTACCTGCACCCCTTGAGAGATAAGCAGATCGACACCCTGGTACTTGGCTGCACCCACTATCCTCTACTCACTCAACTGATCCAGACAAGAGTGGGCAAACGAGTTACCCTTATTGACTCCTCGGTGGAGACCGCACATTATGTCAAAGACCTTCTGACTGAACAACCGCACCTCGTCGCCAAAAAAGATCGCGGCATAGCCACCCACCGCTACTATGTCTCAGACCTGACCGATTCCGCGCAAAAGGTTGCCCGGAAGATATTTGAACGCCCCCTGGAGCTGATCCTTACATGAAACCTTTTCTGACCCAACCATCCCTAGGAGCCCGCACACTTTTGCTATCGCTCTCCGCACTCATTTTCCTGCTCCTGCACCAGCCACTCTTTGCCGGCCTGAACGTGATCGAGTCCCCGGAGGATATCGCCCGGAGACTGCAACAGAACTATGATCAGATCAAGAGTCTCAGCTTTCACTTCACCCAAAGCACTGAAGGGGAGCTCAGCGGCAGACCGCAACAGGGAAGCGGTACAGCCTGGTTTGTTAAAGAGAAAAAAAGTAAGGGATTTTCCGGCACCGTCGGCAAGATGCGCTGGGACTACACCAGCCCGGACAAGCAGATTCTGGTCAGCGATGGCGTAGATTTTTCAATGTACTTTGCCAAACTTGAACAGATGATCATCAGTCCTGCCGAGTCCATGCAAACAGATATCACCTACGCTTTTTTCACCGGCGCCGGTAACCTGCTTAAAGATTTTACCATCTCTGCACCCAATCCAGCGTTTACCCCGAGAAAAGAGGATGCCGGCCGCTACAAGGTCATCAAGCTCATCCCTAAGGAAAATAAATCCCAAGTGAGCGAGATCCATCTATGGGTGACCCCGGATTCACTGATCCAGCGCATGGAGATCCTTGACCATTTTGAGACTAAGACCACCCTTGAATTCAGCAATCTGGAGACCAACACCCTGCCCACTGATGACCCCAAGGCCATGGATGCGCTGTTTAGCTTTACCCCGCCTGAGGGAACAGAAATCATCTATCAATGAACACGCCAGCGGCTGATGTCTTTCGGGTCGCCCTGATCTCCATGCCCTGGTCGATCTTGAATCGGCCTTCCATTCAACTGGGCGCTCTTAAGGCTTGGCTGGACCGCGATGACGCCATCCAGGCCCACATCTTCCACCCTTACCTCCAGGTCGCAAAGGCTCTTGGAACCGAGATCTATCACCATCTGGCCAGGAACAGTTGGGCCGGCGAGGCCCTCTACAGCCCTCTGCTCTTTCCAGAACAACGACCACAGGCTGCACGGCTTTTTGACGAGAGTTGCAAAGGCAAGAGAGAGTTGCGCGCACTTGATTTTGATCAAACCGTCCAGATACTTGACCTTTCCCTCGACCAATGGCTGGCTGACCTTGATCTCGCCAGCTTTCACCTGATCGGATTTTCCATCTGCTTCAATCAGCTGCTCTCTTCACTCACCGCGGCGCAGCGCATCAAAAAGATCCACCCCACCCTGCCCATTGTGATCGGTGGTTCCGGATGTGTCGGGACGATAGGTGCATCTCTGCTGGGAAACTTTTCTCAGATTGACTATGTTATTTCCGGGGAAGGAGAAGAAGCCCTGACCAAGCTCTGCCTTTGCCTGCAACAGAACAACGACCCGGAAACCCTGCCGCCACAGATCATCCTGCGGATGCGACCTTTCACCGAAGGCCCCTGCCGGGGTATTCCTGACCTGAACAGACTGCCGACGCCAGATTACGCCCCTTACTTTCAGCAGATGCAGGACACCTTCCCCGGCCAGCCCTTCATCCCCATTCTACCCCTTGAATTCTCCAGAGGCTGCTGGTGGAACCGCTGCACCTTCTGCAACCTGAACCTGCAATGGCAGGGATACAGGTGGAAAAAAAACGACAAGGTGGCACGCGAGGTGGCAGAACAATCCCTTCGCCATGGCTGTCTTGACTTTACCTTTACCGACAATGCCCTGCCGCCAAAAGAGGCGGATCTCTTTTTTCAAACCATGGCTGAAGAGAAGATCGATTATGACTTCTTTGCCGAGATTCGGGTGATCAGTGATGGTGACAAACTGGCAGCCTACCGTCGCGGCGGCCTCTCTTCGGTCCAGGTCGGCATTGAGGCCCTCTCCACTTCCCTGCTCGCCAGAATGGAAAAAGGCACCACGGTCATGGACAATATCGCTGCCATGAAACAGAGCCGATTGTGCCACATGCAGCTTGATGGCAACCTGATCACCGAATTCCCCGGCAGTACCAAGGAAGAAGTAGCTGAGACCCTTTACAATCTGGATTTCGTCCTTCCCTTCACCCCGCTTACCGCCGCCTCATTTTTCCTTGGACACGGCTCACCTGTCTGTAATAATCCAAAAGAGTTCGGCATCTCAGCTGTAATCCAGCACCCCAAAAACCGCAGGCTTTTTCCTCAAGAGCTCCTTGCCGGAATGGAGATGTTGATCAAGGAGCATCGGGGCGACCGAACCTTGCAGCGCCGACTCTGGCAGCCTGTCTCTCAAAAAATTGCCCAATGGCAGTCCTTCCACACCCATGGCGATCTTCATGGAATCCCAGCGCTGAGCTACCGGGACGGCGACTCCTTTCTCATCATCCGTCAGGAACAGATCAATGGCCCCTGCCTGCAGCACCGACTGCGCGGGACATCCAGAGCAATCTACCTCTACTGCCAGGAGATCCGGAATCGAAAAGAGCTGGCTCAACAGTTCCCAACCATTCCGCCCAAGGCCATGAACGATTTCCTGACCGATCTGATCACAAAACGGCTCCTCTTCCAGGAAGAAGACCGGGTGCTGGCGCTGGCGATCCCGGCCTTCGCCCCATAACCTCTTTTTGTTTTTAACTTTCTTCATTTTGATGGTAGTATATTCGCATTTATTCACTCGTTATCATATCAAACATCTACACAAGGGTATTACCCATGAATCAGGAAACAACCGAACCAAGTTTTGCCGATCTGTTCCAGGAAAGTTCATCAAAATCCCTGCGCCGTCTGGAACCAGGCCAGAAAATAACTGCCACCATTGTTGGCCATAGCGGAAACTCGGTCTTTCTTGATGTCGGTGGTAAAAATGAAGGGATCCTCGA
The DNA here is from genome assembly GCA_013792135.1 of Desulfocapsa sp. Classification (GTDB taxonomy): domain Bacteria; phylum Desulfobacterota; class Desulfobulbia; order Desulfobulbales; family Desulfocapsaceae; genus UBA2270. The sequence continues at coordinate 52,224 of VMSP01000164.1, forward strand.
AAGCTCTGAATTAATGAATAAAGAAGGCGAGCTCTCCGCCACCATTGGCGACAAGGTGGAGGTCTATTTTCTCAAGTCTACCGGTGGCGCACAGCTCTTCACCATCAAGCTGGGTGGTGGAAAAAACACGACCCATCTGGAAGAGGCCTGGCGCAATGCTATTCCGGTTGAAGGCTTGGTCAAAGAAGAGATCAAGGGTGGTTTTGACATTACCCTTGGCGGCTCAGTACGCGCCTTCTGCCCTTTTTCCCAGATGGGACTGCACCGGGTTGATGACGCCGGAGCAGAGTACACTGGCCGCCACATGACCTTCCTCATCACCCGCTTTGAAGAAAATGGCCGCAATATCGTGGTCTCAGCCAGGGCCTTGCTGGAGCAGGAACGAGAACAGCAGAAAGAAGCCTTGCAGGAAAGCCTTGTGGAAGGTGGCACCGTTCATGGCACCATCAGCTCCATCCGTGACTTCGGAGCCTTCGTCGATATTGGTGGTGTGGATGGATTGATCCCGATCTCGGAGATCGGCTGGAGCCGCGTGGAGGATATCAAGGAGCACCTTACCGTGGGCCAGGAGGTCACCGCAGTAATCAAAAAGCTGGATTGGAAGGCAGGACGCATCACCCTGAGCCTCAAAGAAACCCTGCCCAATCCTTGGGATATGGCCCGCGAGAACTTTACCGAAGGATCAACCCATAGCGGAATTGTAGCCCGCCTGACCACCTTTGGGGCCTTCGTCACCCTCGCCCCCGGCGTTGATGGCCTGATCCATATTTCCAAACTTGGCGGTGGACGCCGCATCAATCACCCGCGCGAGGTGTTGGAAGAAGGGCAGGAGATTGAGGTCAAGATAGAGGGGATTGACAATGAAACCAGAAAGATCAGCCTGGCCCCCACCGACTATGTCAGCAGCGAATCCGAAGAAACGGCCGAGAAGGACGAATATAAGAAATTCACTTCAAAGAATAAGCCGGTAAAAAAACAGGAAGAGGCTGTCGGCAGCCTGGGAGCCTTGCTCCAGGAAAAACTTAAGAATCTTTCTAAATAACAATCTTTTTCTCATGTCCTTATAGGCGCACACTATCAAATATTATAGTTTTAGTTGAACGACGGTTTAGGTCAAAAGGCAGAGAAAAGAGACTGACAGAAATGATAAGAAGTTCTCAAATATCTGTTGATTTTCCCTCTGGGGTAGCATAACCTTTTTTAAGGATCCTGCAGCAACAACATCACCCACATCATCAACGGAGGCACCAATGACCATTGCCAAATTCACGCTACTCGGCCTTACCGCAATCGCACTCCTCTCCTCCTCCTGCGTGGAAACTGGCATGCAGATGGGCAGCCAAAGCGCTAAAACCGTGGCCACAGGCAGTGCCGCAGGCAGCTCCACCAGTGGTGAAAGTTCTGCCCTGGAAAAATGTGCCGCGCCACTGGGCACCATTTCATTGATCGAAAACCAGTCAGCAGGCTGGTACACAATTCTGACCAACGAATACCATCTTCCACCCACCGCCAATCTTCTGCGCCTGCTGATTCAGCAGTCTAACTGCTTTGTGGTGGTGGAAAGAAGCGCGGCCGGGATGAATGCCATGTCCCGTGAACGAGCCTTGCAAGAATCCGGCGAGATGCGTCAAGGCAGCAACTTCGGCAAAGGGCAGATGGTCTCCTCCGATTATGCCCTTTCTCCGGAAATCGTGTTCAGTGAGGACACCGGCGGGATGTCAGGCGCTGTGGGATCAGTTCTTGGCGGGATGATTGGCGGCCATGCCGGCGCTCTTGTCAGTTCAGCTGGTGTCAACACCAAGACCCGTGAGGCCAGCGCCCTGCTGACCATGATCGATAACCGTTCCAGTGTGCAGATTGCCGCCGCCGAAGGCAGCGCCTCAAAAACCGATATCGGCGGCTTTGGCAACCTGTTCGGAGGCGCCGGTGGCATCGCAGGTGGGGCAGGACTGAGCGGTTACACCAATACCCCGCAGGGTAAGGTCATTGCAGCGGCGTTTATGGACGCCTACAACAACATCGTTCGCTCCCTGCGCAACTACAAGGCCCAGGAAGTCAAAGGCGGGTTGGGTAAAGGCGGTCAGCTAAAAGTAGGCAACTGAGACCAGAAGCTACCTCCACATGAAACCGCGCCCTGCAATCAATCGATATTAATAAAAAAAATCATTGATTGCAGGGCGCGGTCAGAAATCAAAACACAAACTGACTTTACAAAATTATAGACAACAGTACCAAACTGCTTAACTGATTCTCTGGCGAAGCATCTCAAACATAATCACTCCAGCGGCCACAGAGCTGTTGAGGGAATCCAGACTTCCCTCCATGGGAATGGAGATCAGCACATCGCACTGCTGACGCACTAGGGGCCTGATCCCCTGTCCCTCACTGCCGACAACCACACAGACCGGAAGATTAAAATCTGTCTTATAGATTGACTGGGCAGCTTCATCTTTTACCGCCCCGAAGATCCAGGCCCCGGCCTTCTTTAATTTCTGCAGGGCAGTGGCCAGATTAACCACCTGACAGATATCAATATGGGAAATGGCCCCGGCTGAGGATTTGGCCGCGATCCCACCCAGAGGGGCGGAACGCTCTCTGGTGATCAAAACCCCACCAATACCTGCGGCATGGGCTGAACGGATAATTGCTCCCAGATTATGAGGGTCCTGCATGGAATCGAGGACAATCAGACGGGGTGACTCACCTTGTTCAACCTTTGCCGCAAAATTGGCCAGCAGGGTATCAAAGGGGAGTAACGGCACCTGACTGGTCCTGGCCACCACGCCCTGATGACGGGCCTGGGCCGCATCAGGGCCGGTCAGATGAATCGTAGAGACAAAAGAGAGTTTTATCCCTGCCGCCTTGGCCAGCGCAATAATCTCTTCCCGTTTGGCCCCTTTACGATCATTATGAAGGATAACTTCACTGATCCTCTCCGGTTCCTGCTGCAAGGCCTCATAAACGGGATGTGTGCCCCAGAGCAGATCCTCATCCATACGCAGAGTACGACTTTGCCCAGCTCTCTCAACCTTCTTCTCTTTCATAGTTCACCCAGAATCTCGATGGCCTGCCCTGTTGGCAGACGATGTCCCCGACTGCGCTCGGCAATCACAACAGCTCTCAGGGTATCAATGGCCTGTTCCAGACGATCATTGACAATCAGATACTCATAATCAAGCACTGCCTGCATTTCTACCCTGGCATTCTTCAATCTGAGGAGAATCGTCTCTTCACTGTCGGTTCCCCGACCACGCAGACGTCGTTCAAGCTCCTGCAAAGAAGGTGGGGTAATAAAGAGTGAGGCAGCGGGGATGGCCGCAGATTTTCGCAAAATTTCAGCACCCTGGACATCTATATCAAGGATAACATCCACCCCTGTTGCCAGTTGGGCAAGCAGTGCCGGTCTGCTGGTTCCATAGAGATTGCCATGGACCTCGGCCCATTCCAGAAAAGTGCCTTGCTCCCCCATGGCCTCAAACTGGTCACGGCTGACGAAATGATAATCAACCCCATCCAGTTCACCTGCCCGGGGCAGCCGGGTGGTATGGGAAACAGAGAAGGCCAGACCTGGCAGGTCCGCCATCACCCTCTTCAACAATGTGGTCTTGCCAGCACCTGATGGAGCTGACAGTATAAACAATTTTCCAGTGGTCATTACTTGTCCTGTTTTTCCTGTTTCTGTGGCTGTTGATATTCTGCAAGATGATACTCAACCTCCAGCGCCGCCAGACGCTGACCAATGGTATCAGGCTGCACCGAAGAGAGAATCAGATGATTCGAATCCATAACCAGCATGGAACGAGTCCTTCTTCCCTCCGTCACATCAATCAGTTTCCCCTCTTGTTTTGCCAGTTCTTTCAACTTCCTGGATGGTGAAGATCCGGCATTAATCACGGCAATAATCCGCTCAATAGCAACAGTATTGCCAAAACCAATATTTAAAAGTTTCATCGATGGTTACCTTTCATTGAATATTGTCGCGAACTATTCAATATTCTGAATCTGTTCCCGCATCTTCTCCAGTTCACTCTTCAACTCAACTGCGAGATAGGCGATGGCCACGTCATTAATCTTAGAGGCAATGGTATTGACCTCCCGCAGAAATTCCTGGAGGAGAAAATCCAGTTTTCTGCCAACGGCCTCCTTCTCGGTCAGAAAGGACTGAAACTGGCCTATATGACTTTGCAGTCTGACAATCTCCTCTGTGACATCGGTTTTGTCAGCCAGGATTGCTACCTCCTGGCATAAGCGTTGTTCATCAAGCTGCACATTGCCCAGCAGTTTCTGCAAGCGATCACCAAGCACCTGTTCTCGCTGCCTGAGAAGTTCCGGAATTCCAGCCTCAATCTTTTCAATCGTCAGGGTAAACACCTGCAAGCGCGCCGACAGATCCTGGACCATGACGGCTCCTTCTTGCTGGCGCATGGTTTCACAAGAGACCAGAGCCTGGTCAAGGGCCTGTTCCAGATGCGGCCAGACAGCCTCCATATCTTCACCTTGCTGTTCCTGAACCAGAACCTCGGGACGAGAAGCCACAAAGGCCAGATCAGGTGTCGTCTCCCTGCACAGTTCCTGGGCAATCTGCTCCATGGCAAGTTTATAGGCCCTGACCAGTTCCATATTCACATGCATCTTCACCAGATCAGAAGAATCACCGCTCACAGCCAGTAGCAGATCAACGCGACCCCGCTGGTGAAAACCGCTCACCTTTTTCCGGATCCGCTCCTCGAGCGCAGCATACCCCTGTGGCATCTTAATCTTCAGGTCAAGATATCGATTATTTACACAACGCAGTTCCGCCATCCACACCTGTCCGCCAGAGGCAAGCTCACCCCGACCAAAACCGGTCATACTCTTACAGGCCATTATTCCCCCATTCCTCTTTTAAAGCTGCTCTCCTTTGAGCTCAGCCAGAATCTCTGCACTGCTCACCGTTGCCGTTCCGATTTTGCCAACCACAATCCCCGCCGCCACATTGGCAAGGGTTGCCGCCTCGGTAAAAGAAGCCCCGACCGCGAGACCAAGGGCCAGGGTGGCAATCACTGTATCACCAGCACCAGTTACATCAAAAACCTCACGGGCCATGGTGGGAATGGTAACGATATCCTGTCCGCTCTCCAGCAAGGACATCCCAGCCTCTCCACGGGTGATGAGCACAGCCTCACAGGAAAATTTAGTTCGCAGGATTTCTGCCGCCTGAACCAAGTCCTGATCACTTGTGATCTGCAAGCCTGTTATCTTTTCAGCCTCCAGATGATTAGGGGTAATAATGGTTGCCCCTTTAAACCTGTCTGGCTGATCAGGTTTTGGATCCACGACCACCGGAATCCTGCGGCCACATTCCTGCTCCACCTCACGCACCTTTTGCAGCAGATGGCTCATCAAGGGTTGTGAAATAACTCCCTTATAATAATCAGAGATGATAACCACATCAAAATCAGCAAGATTCTTGTCAATAAAATCTAGCATGGCAGCAATGGTCTGCTCTGAAGGGATGCCGGACTGCTCACGGTCAAAACGGACGACCTGCTGTCCTTGGGCAACCACACGGGTCTTGACAGTAGTCGGCCTCTTTCCCTGCACCAGGCCTTGACTCGAGGCTCCAAGATCTGTCAGCAGTTGTTGCAGTCGGCCACCCATCTCATCATTGCCGATAATTCCGCAGAGTACAGCCTTGCCCCCAAGGGAATAAATATTATGCAGGACATTGGCGCCACCGCCCAGCAACATCTCTTCTCTGGTTACATTCACCACCGGCACCGGGGCCTCTGGCGAGATTCTGCTGACCGTTCCCCAGATAAAATGATCAACAATAATATCGCCAATAACCAGGATTCTGGTTCCGGCAAACTGTGGTACATATTTAACTAGATGGGTATTCATCCACTCAACTCCACTAAACGTTCGGCCATCCGCTCCGAGGCAAAAACCAGCGACTCTATATCCAGGACACTCAACACATTTTGATCATAGAGGACCTTGACTCTGGAAGGAAAACCGTCTTCCAGATCTTCATCCCAGAAAAGCATAACAATAAGCAAACGCGGCAGCACTGCTACCTGAAAGGCAGCAGTGCAACTCTGCTCCAAGTCATCTCTTGCCACCGTATCAAGCCTGCCGGCACATTCCCTGAGCAAGGCCTCTCTCCCACAAAAATGGCTGGCAATACGCTCCTCACAATAAACCCTGAGGGTACGCACCTTAGCAATGGAGTTAGGCAAAGACTCCATTCCCACCCATTCACCAGAACTGGCATTTCCACCGCCATAATAAACATAATTATACAAGAGAATCTGATCACGGGGATCCTCAACCTCTTTTCCACCAAAGAATACGCCCTCACTGGAGAGGGTAACATCATGTCCAAGATAGCGAAAATGTAACGAGTTTGCCTCCACTCCCGACCAATCACATCCAAGATTGGACGCAATAGCAGAAAAATCCATCTCTCTGACTTTACCTTTCAAGTGGGTCACCAGGGCCATATCTTTTTCATCCTGAAGCCCGGCGACACCAGATAGCCCACCACTCCCGTGGTCGGTCACGGTAAAATCATCACCAAGACGTTTCAAATCGACATAGGGACACTTCCCGGGATTTTCTCCACCTTTGCTCACTGCTGCAGCAAATGCCAGACAGGCGGCATAACCACATTCCCCGCAATTCGTCCTCGGGGTAAACTTTATAAATTCCAGGGGTTGCAATTCGTTAGATAAAGAGTCTGTACCCCAATGGCATCCCGTTGGGAGTATTAATTTTAAGATGGAAAGGAACAAAGATCTCCCTTCCTTAATTCAAGGTTTGTACAAGCCTGACGAACTCATAAGGCAGAAGCAGCAACAAAAAAACGATGCAAAAGGCTTTATTTCCCTTGGCATCGTTTTTTTTTTTGCACACATACAACTGTGCCCAGCTATACATATATCGAAAGAATTATTTCCTCATTGCCTGATCAAGGGCCTTGGTTAAATCAGCGCTGATATCAATGGCACTATTAGCATACAAAACACCAATTTTGGAATCAAGGATTACAGTGTAACCGTTTTTCTTGCCATAGGCCTCAACTACGGACTGCAAGGTCTTCAAGATCGGCTCAAGTTCTTTATCCTGCAACTGCTTGAGCTCAAAACGGGCATCCTCGGTCTTCGCCTGATATTCACGTCCCTTTTTCTGATACTCACGAACCTGGGCCTCTTTCTTCTCAGCGCTCCAGGCTGAACTCTTTTTTTCAATCTCCTGTTGCATAGCAGTCAAGGCGTTCTCATCGTTCTGGAACTTTCCTTTAAGCTCCTTGGCCTTTGTCTCAAACAAATTTTTGGCAGATTTTCCAGATACAGAATCAAGAAGCACCTTCTGAACATTCATCACGCCTATTTTGAGCTCTGCAGCACTGGCAACAGAGATGTTCTGGCCACCAAAACTGACCATAACAAATAATAATACGGTAAAAACCAAAGGCCTTAACATCATTTTATTTCCTCTCATATTTTCCCAACCTATCTGAATTTTTATTTAACGATGACAAAATCAGCACGCCTGTTCTGAGCCCAGGACAACTCATCATGCCCTTGTAACAAAAGCTGCTCCGCACCATAACTGATGGTGGTCATATTTGCTTTTGCAACACCTCTATCAGCAAGATACTTCTCAGCACTGAGGGCACGACGTTCACCAAGTGCCATATTATATTCCTGAGTACCACGTGGGTCACAGTTTCCTTCAATCCTGACAGAAACAGATTTTGCTTTCAGAAACTCAGCATTTCCATCCATACGGGCAATCTGATCCTGACGAACAGCAGAGGAATCAAAATCAAAATAAAGTGGTACCATGGGCCCTGAGGTACGGCCTTCCATAATACCAATCGGCTCTGAATCAAGAGATTCCTGAGCTCCCATGGCACCTTCCTGTCCGCCCTTCATCTCCTCACCTGTTTTTCCCTTGTCAGCACAACCAACCAGAGTCAACATCAACAAACCCAGAACAACCGACAATACATTCTGCATCCTGCTCATCACACGCACCTTCAATACGACAATTTATTATTTTTATGCCCTAGGACAGGGCTCCTCTTACTATAGAGGCGACTATACACCTCCTTTATAAAAAAGGAAATGCTCTTCATGATGATTTTTTTAAAACCCAACCGTTTTTGCTTGAAAAAAATGGCCTACACATCTACATATACATATTTATAAATATCTTTCAAAAATAGGCCCCTGCAGTATTTGTCTAAATTCAACACGTTACATGTCTGACAACAAACCATGCCCTCTACAAGCGACACCATCAATAGCGCCAACATTCATACTCTGATAGCATCTAATCAATTTGGTACTTTTTTTGGCATCCACCAAAAGATCCTTGACGCAGTATGGTCGAACCTGACCCATCCGGATGGAAACTCAGTCGCCTACATCTCAATGGAGATTGGAGCTGATCCCGATGTGTATAATCCCGTAAAGCAAAGGCTTATTGACCTCGAACTTACCAGCTCAATGGATAAGAGGCTAAAAGGGTTTATCAAAAAACTTTTTCAGGGACCTGAAAAAATACCCACCTACAGCGGAGGCCTTGGCGTTCTGGCAGGAGATACCCTCAAAAGCTTTGCTGATTGCAAGATCCCTGTAGTTGCGATCAGCCTCCTCTATCGACAGGGATACTTTTCCCAGATCGTTGATTCAAAACTTGGCCAGATCGTCCAGACAGTCAAGTGGCAACCGGAGGCCACCCATGGACTCTATCTGCTGCATGAACCCCACAATCCTAAGAAACCCCTGCATATCGAGATACCATTTTACAACGCCGATAATCAGATGACAGTAATAAAAGCCCAGGTCTGGATGAAAATGGAGATCAATCATTCCCTTGATTATTTCATCCCGGAAATCCTCCTCGATTTTTCCCTGCCGGAGACGCCAGAACTCTTTAAAATAGCTGCCGGACAACTCTACAACTCAGAAACTTCCATTATAAAAGCCCTGCAACGACGCATGCTCGGCACTGGAATCATCCCGGCACTACGCAAATTGGGCATTACCTCAAACATCTACCACCTAAACGAGCAGCACGGGGTCATGGCCATACTCCAGCTTATCGCTGAAGAATTACATGGAGTTGTCGGATATCCTGATCTCAGCAAGGCCACTGACCAGCAGATCATGGAGGCCACTGACAAGGTTGCCCTCCGGACAATCTATACCATTCACACACCGGTCAAAGCCGGACACGATCGTTTTGACAAATCACTCTATGCAGGCATCAGCCATTCATCGTGTCAACGGATTCTGGATCTGCTTGCCCACGACGAGGAGAATCCCCATACATACAATTTCACAACCATGGCCATGAAAGTGAACAAGGCCGCTAACAGTGTCAGCAGGCTGCATCGTGATGTTACCCATAAGCAGTTTCCTCAATTTGCCAAAAAGATTGAGGCCATCACCAATGGCGTCCATCATCTTACCTGGATCAGTGACGCCAGGGCCGAGGCCTTCAATCTTTTTCCAGAATTGCGGAACTGGCAGCATGACCCCGGCGTTTTTGCCAAGTTGGGTCTCCTGACCCAAGACCCGAGATTTCGCAGCTACCTGAGCGAGGCGTGGAAAAAAGACACAGCAATCCTTTTCGATTTCATCAACACCATGCTCCTGCAGCACCGAAATCAGAAATTCGAGACCTGGATTGATCCTCCGAATTTCTTTTCTTCTCTCATTAACCGCAACACTCAGATGAACCCCCGGATCTTTACTGTAGGCTTTGCCAGACGCTTTTCTACCTACAAGCGGGCGGATCTGATTTTTGACAATATGGACACTCTCTGTGATATCCTGGTAAGCAACAACTGGCCCATAAATTTTATCTTTGCCGGTAAAGCGCACCCTGCCGACGAGCCGGGAAAATCAGTCATCAAGCTGATCCTGGACTACCAGCAAGAACTGCACCAAAAGAGCAATGGGCTGGCCAATTTGATTTTTATTCCGAATTATGACATGAAAATCTCCAAAATGATGGTTGCTGGTGTCCATGCCTGGCTCAACAGCCCTAAGCGCCCCCTGGAGGCCTCCGGCACCAGCGGTATGAAAGCGGCCATGAACGGTGTGCCCAATATCTCCATCATGGATGGCTGGTGGGCGGAGGGATATCATGATGGTCAGACCGGATGGAAGTTTGGACTCGAAGGACCTGTTGAAGAGGCCAACCTCAGTGAGTCACCTGAAACGCTACTCTACAGTGAGGACTCAGCCTCATTTTATCAGACCCTGCCGACCATCCTCAAGGAATTCTATCAGTCCGGTAATAATTCTGCTTTTCTTGACAAGGCGGTCATGAACCTCGCCCTCAATATTCCTATATTCAACACCCATCGCATGGCTGCTGAATATCTGACGAAATATGACTTACGCCTCCCTGAAGAACAGGAACAAGAAATGCGCCATTTCCTCAGTCTTTACAACAGTAACAGTTAGGCGACGTTACGAAAGGTTAGCTGCTTTTCCGATCATTTTTATCCAGAACTCTTTATGCCGTTTTTTGGGTCATGTATAACGAAATTTTGCAACAAGGGTTGAGTTTTTTATTGGAAGATTAGTACGGATGCAGTACGTTTCTCGTTTTACTAGTAGTGAAAATAAAATCAGTGAATTGCTTGCCCTTCACTCGGAAATACCTGCAACAGATGCATAATCCATTACCATTCTGTTGCCAGGGATTTACACACATATTTTCATCTTATGAAATAAAAGAGACAGACAGTTTCCTTCAAGTCCTTTGTTCACAATACGCTAACCGGAGAGTATATCATAATGGCCAAAGCTCATATCAGCCCCAATAACGCCACCGACAAAACAATACGAAGCATTGACCGCAAACGAGAACAGGAAAGGCGATTCATGCTCCAGAAAGCCAGGGAAAATGCCGACGAGTTTGCAGCAAAGTTGGTGCAACGACTGATCGACAAAGGAATCGTGGAGACCACTTCCGTTCAAAGCCTGCATGACACCTTCGAAGAGCAGCTCAAGAAACTGGCCAATCTGGACGAGTTTGAAATTCAGCTGAAGGTTGCACCCGTCCGCACTCTGGTCCCGGATCCGAACATTATAAGCCTTTATCTCACCCAATTTATCATCGAAGACTTGATCAATCACTCAGCGATCCAGGATATTTATGGAGAGGATCTGGAGATCTATCTGACCACAGATTCTATTTTCAAGACACTGCGCCCCCAGTGATCCATCCAGACACTCTTCCTTCTCTGGTTTTCGCCGATCCTCATGGCAACATCACTGATTTTTCTTCTCTGAACATGGCCGGCATGAGTGGCGGTCAGTTTTTTCAACCAGCCCCGGAAGATCTCATCCCTCTTCCCGAAGGCAGTGAGCTTTTTGTCCTTCCCGGTCGTTTGCCAGTGGGTTGTGACCAGACCACTGGCGAGCCTCTGCTCCTTGAAGAGGATCCCTACCAACCAAGAGCCACAGTGCAGGCTGTTGCCGCCTTCATGTCTCCGGCATACACGGCTATCTTTAATAGCGCCTATCAAACACGAGGCAGCCACGCCCAGCGCCTGCCGCTCTTTGCCTACACAGCTGTAGGTTGGCATCAAGGACGTTTCTGGGTTACGGCCTTTCGCAGCGACCCGGATAAACGTCAGGACGCCTGCCAATTTGACCAGAAAGAGATCATCAAAAAAACCGGAACAAAGCTGCAAGAATACAGCAGCAACAGGCTGGTGCAACATTTAGGAAAATGCTGCCTGACTTATGGATGCCCGGCTGCCCGTAATTACTTCCTTGGTCGCTGGGAAGCCCCACTCCCTACTTCCCCCATCTGCAATGCTCGATGTGTCGGCTGCATCTCCCTGCAACCGGCTGGTTCCTGTTCGGCAACCCAGGATCGCATTCGTTTTGTCCCCACCGCCGAGGAAATCGCTGAAGTTGCCATAGCCCATCTGCAAACGGCTGAACACGCCATCGTCAGCTTTGGCCAGGGCTGTGAAGGAGAACCTCTGCTTCAGGCCCCGGTTATCGAGGAGGCTATTCACCTCATCCGCAGGAAAACCGAACACGGGACCATCAATCTTAATTCCAACGCCAGTCTGCCGCAGGCAGTGGAACGGCTGGCACAGGCAGGACTGAACAGTCTACGGGTCAGCCTGAATTCAGCCCAGGAATCCCTCCACAGTCGATACTATCGACCTGTTGGTTTCACCCTAGCCGATGTTAAGAAATCGATCAGAGTTATGAAAGAGGCGGATCGTTTTGTTTCCCTCAACTACTTTATCCAGCCTGGGGTTACAGACTCCAGGGAAGAGTTCGAAGCTCTCACCAATCTTGTGGAAACATATCGCCCTGATTTGATCCAGTTACGCAATCTTAACATGGATCCCGAGTGGTATCTGCAAACCTTGGACTTCCACTCCACTGAGAGTCCAATGGGTATGCGTACCTGGCTGCTTAAACTACAGAAAAGATTTCCTACTCTCCGCCTTGGCTACTTCAATCCTTTTCTCAGTTAAATCCACTGCTGTCTTATAAATTCTCCCAGAGCAATTTCTAACCGAGTTATGCTGTTCAGCCAAGGAATCAAGTTCATGTCTCGGAATAATTGCAGTAATCTGATTAAGGATTGTGTTATAATACAACATGGCTCGGATACTCTTATTATGGTTAATGTTTTAACGAAACTCATTATACCAAAAGAGGCTCTCCGGGCCATTTATTATTGATATGAGACGTTATTAACAGCAATAAAAAATGAATTTAAATTCATTTTTTATTGCTGTTAATAAGAAAATTTTATATAGTAAATAATATCAAAATCTGTAGCGAAAACGTGACAATATTTTTCCATTCACCAATATGAAATAAAGCCAAACCTGTTGTGAAGCAGGGACGGAATGCCTCGGGATTCAGAAGTGAATTAGCCGGGCTGCCATATCAAATAGGCAGCTCGGTTTTTTTTTTGTGAAGTGATATGTCACTTTAAGGATTGTGTTAAATTAGGCTATGGCTCGGATACTCTTGTTATGGTTAAATTTTTCGCAAAATTCATATACAACAAGAGGCTCTCTTGGCCATTTATGATTGATCATTTATGAGACAGCAGTGAGTTAAATCATAACCTATCCTGAAATGAAAAGACCAAAAATAAAGCTACCACAAACAACTAAGTTCTCTCTTGTTTTTTTATTTATCTTGAGATATATTGCTAATTAGTAATATCTCTTATAATTATCTCCGTCAAAACAGGATATCACATGCAAGAACATAACCCGATGCGCATAACAACCCAAAGACAGATCATTCTTGAGGAGCTCTTAAAGGTTACCTCACACCCAACCGCCAATGAAGTCTATGACATGGTGCGCAAACGTCTTCCTCGCATAGGCTTGGGAACTGTCTATAGAAATCTTGAGCTGATGTCTGAGACAGGAATGATCCTCAAACTTGAGGTAGGTGGAACCCAGAAGCGTTTTGATGCAACGGTAACACCTCATTACCATGTTCGCTGCATGGAATGCGGTAAGGTCAATGACATCAAGATCCCAATACAACATGATATCAATGAACTAGCAGCCAAAGCCTGCCATTACCAAATCCTTGGCCATCATATTGAATTCACAGGACTCTGTAGCGATTGTGGAAAATCATCCCAGCAGAAGACAAGTATCAACTGATCAGCAGCACACAAGTTCACTTAACGCAAAAAAAGGTTTGTAACCTTGCAAGGTTACAAACCTTTTTTTGCGTTGAACTTCAAACATTCTTTACTGAAAACAGACTTTACAATAACGCAGCTTACCCACTTTCAGCAAGACCTCACCTTGGGGTTTTACCACCGCATTAACATCTGTCACCTTTTCGCCATCGAGAGAAACAGCGTTCTGCTTGATCATCCGCCGTCCATCAGATGTGGATGCAACAAGCTCCACATCAACCAGCAGCTGCGGTAGCCATATGTCTTCAATGGCTGTGATCTGTCTCTTCAGGATGTCATCAGGCAACCCGCCTTTCTGGAAGACTTTTTCAAAATTATGCTCTGCCTGTAAGGCAGCCTCTTGTGAATGAAAACGTGCCGTCAATTCCCGGGCTAGTTGTTTCTTGATATCCTTGGGATGGCGGGCACCACTCTCCATTTCTCTCTTTAAGATGGTTACATCTTCCGTGCCAAGATCACTGAGCAAGTCATAATAACGGAACATCAACTGATCCGAGACAGAAAGAATCTTGCCGTAGATATCATTGGCCGATTCAGTAATTCCGATATAATTCCCCAGAGACTTACTCATCTTATTCACACCGTCCAAACCCTCAAGAAGGGGAAGGGTGAGTACCACCTGGGGAGCCTGATTCCGAGAGCGCTGGAGATCGCGCCCCATGAGCAGATTGAAAAGCTGGTCCGTGCCACCAAGTTCCACATCGGCCTTGATGGCCACCGAGTCATAACCCTGGATGAGTGGATAGAGAAACTCATGGATGGAGATGGGAGTCCCCTCCCGGAAACGAACCTTGAAATCTTCCCGCTCCAGCATCCTGGCCACGGTGAGTTCAGAGGCAAGTCTGATCATGGCAAAGGAGTCGAGTTCGGCAAGCCACTGACTGTTAAAAACAACCTTGGTTTTCTCAGGATCAAGAATTTTGAAGACCTGCTCTTTATAACTTTCCGCATTTTTGGCCACATCCTCACGGGTCAAGGCCTTTCGGGTCTCAGACTTGCCGGTGGGATCACCAATCATACCAGTAAAGTCACCAATCAGAAAGTACACATCATGGCCAAGATCCTGAAAATGCTTCAGCTTCTGCAGCAAAACTGTATGGCCCAAATGCAGATCAGGAGCCGTTGGATCAAAACCGGCCTTCACCCGCAGTGGAACCCCGGTTGCCACAGATTTTTCCAGTTTTTTAACAAGTTCTTCGCGGGAAATACAATCAACGACTCCCCGCTCAATGAGTTTTATCTGTTCATCAATGGAAGGCATGGTTAATTTGCTCTCTTCTCCAATAGTTGATCTATACTACAAAAGCCCTAATTCTGCTGTCAGGCTCAGTTATCTTCTATCTGGCAAACTCTACGGCCCTGGTCTCTCGGATTACGGTGACCCGTATCTGTCCAGGATAGGTCAGTTGCGCCTCTATGTTTTTGGCAATGTCCTGACTCAAAAGAATGGCATCGGCATCCTGAATCTTTTTGGCATCAACAATGATTCGTAAATCACGTCCCGCCTGAATAGCGTATGATTTCTCAACACCATCAAATGCATTTGCTATATTTTCAAGATCCTCCAGGCGCTTAACATAGGTTTGCAGCATCTCTTTCCGAGCTCCAGGTCTGGCACCGGACAAGGCATCCGCCGATTGTACCAGGATATCAAGAACACTTTGCGGCGGCAGATCCTCATGATGGGCGCCAATGGCGTAAACCACTTCCTCCGGCTCACCATATTTCTTGGCGAGATCACGACCGATGATCGCATGCGATCCTTCCACCTCATGATCAACCGCCTTACCAATATCATGGAGCAGACCAGCCCGCTTGGCCATTTTCACATCAATACCCAGCTCTGCGGCCATAATGCCACAGAGGAATGCCACCTCAAGAGAATGCTGGAGGACATTCTGCCCATAACTGGTTCGAAATTTCAACCTGCCAAGGAGATTAATCAACTCCACATGGACCCCATGGGCGCCCACATCAAAGGTGGCCTGCTCTCCAGCCTCCCGCATGCTTACCTCGAGTTCTTTGGTGACCTTGGCAACCACCTCTTCGATGCGGGCCGGATGAATACGACCGTCATTGATAAGTTGCAGCAGGGCAAGACGGGCAACCTCACGTCGCACCGGGTTAAAACCGGAAAGGATGACCGCCTCGGGAGTATCGTCGATGATGATATCAATACCGGTGGCAGCCTCAATAGCGCGGATATTTCTCCCCTCACGCCCGATGATCCTGCCTTTCATCTCATCATTAGGCAGAGGAACCATGGAGACAGTTCTATCAGCAACATAGTCGCCGGCATAACGGGAAATGGCAAGGGCCAGGATATTCTTCCCTTTTTTATCAGCCTCCATTTTCATCTCATTTTCAATGCGAGCAAGTTTTTTAGCGGCATGCATGCGCGCCTCACTCTCCATTGAATCCATGAGCAATTTTCTTGCCTCCTCCCGACTGATTCCTGCTATCTTCTCCAGTTCATCTCGCTGACGGAGTACAAGTTGTTCCGCCTCATCATTTTTTTTCTGCAAGCCATCTTCCTGCTGTCGAAGTCGGGTCTCACCCTTCTGGATTTCATCCTGTCGTTTATCCAGACTCTCTGTTTCTCTTTTCAACTGCTCTTTTTTGTCACTGAGCTGCCGTCGCTCATCTTTCAAATCAATCTTGTCAGCCCGTATTTCCTCTTCAACGGCCTGCTTCAGCTGATACGCATCCTCTTTACTTTGGAGCACAGCTTCTTTCTTGATGCGCTCCGCTTCAAGAATAGCATTTTCTATAAGCTGCTTGCCCTGACTTTCTATGTTGGCCCGATGGTTCTCAACAAAGCGTTTTCTTATAAGAAAACCGCCTATTATGCCAAGCAGCAACCCAATGGGCAACAGCAAAACCGACTGATTAAATATCTCCATAGCACTCTAATCCTGGTAGGCAATATCTGATTAAGCAGGAAAGGAACATGACAGCGGACGATACAAGTACCGTACCACAGAAGAGAAACAAAAAAACGAGAGAGGGGCGATCCAAGCAGTAACAAAGATCCAGAGACCAATAGCTGTCAACTCTGTAAGAGTATCACAGAATTTAATATCCAGACAATCACAGTCGTACCTGAATCACGCAACGCCTGTCGGAAACACCCTGAATCAGGGGAGATGAAGACTAAATCTTACCATATGAAACCAGTCCACAGCTCAGGGGGTTTTGCTAAAAAGCTCACTCCCTGTACAGCAGTGACTGAGAATATAAACACAGTTTTTCTTCCCGAATTTCGTAATCTTGCTCAGTGTCATTCCATCTGCAATCAATAATTTTGCTGATGAATTCCAGTCAACTCGCCTCAGTCTGTATTGGCCACCACCTACAATGACCCAACAAGTTCTTTCCTGAAGCGCCCTGGATATAAAAATCGAAATAACATGCATTATTCCGAGAATAAAAAAATCCCCACCCTGCCGTGTCTACAGGATGATTAAACCTATTAAATAGGTGGGCAAACTCATAGTCTCATCCGGAAGATTGCTGAGCAATCTTCTTTTTGAAAACAGAGGAGGTACCCTTTTTGTGAGAGTTGGCTCAACATTCTGAAGATCACCAACAGGGCAGGGAAACAGAATTTCAAAACATTTCATGCTAAAAAACAGGAACCACAATACAAACCGATTAACATCTTAACCAACTATAGCAGAATTTTAAGCAAACAAAAGAGAATTATCAACACTCCTCTCCTTTTTCTGGAGACAACCCAGAATCAATCTGCTTTGTCAAGCTGCTTATCCTCTGTTCTGTGTCTGCTCTATATATATCAAATTTAGACTTTAGCTCAAAATACTTTGATGCTATATTCAAACTCACTAACACAGCCACCTTACTCACTGGTATCGTTCCGGCACTTCCAGACATATTTTCCTCAACCAGTTCCTTCACCAGATCAAGGATATCTGCCACCTCACTCTCTGGAGCTCCGGTATAAAAAGTATACTCCTGACCTAAAAGCTGAAACCGAACAAGCCTTTCCAAGTCATTCCCCCGTGACTGTCAGGATTTGCATATTATTCTTCTCAATAGGTATGTCTCAAAAAAACATCTTAAAAAAGACTTCCCTGTACACCGCCTTCAGCATTACGACTGGTCTTGCCGGCATCTCCACTCTCAGTATCGCCCGCCTCCCATTCTTCAATACGATCTAGAAGGCCAGACACCCTGTTGCTGATCTCCCCTCTTTCATCTTTGAGAGAGGCCAACTCATCCTGCAACGCTGTAATTGTCTCTTCCCGTTGCAACAATAGCTCATCAATTCTCTTTTTCTCGGCCTGTAAGGCGTTAAATCTGTCCAGCAGTTTGGAAACAAAATTTTCGAGACGCCCTAACTCACTATCCTGCATCATATCATTTACTCCTGTATTTATTATAATAAATGCACACCTATTTCATATTTTTCAATATACCCACGCCCTTTATTCTCTGCAAGCATTAAGCTATTGCCGCAAGACAATATCGTCACCAGAATAGCATAGCCCAGCCATAAATCATAATACTTTTAACCTCTGGAATAATGCCAGCTCAATGGACGTCCATCACGGTAAGGCATACAGCCATAGAATATCCGGGGATCATCATCAAAGACCATATCGAGAAAATATTTATCTCCCTCCCACATTGGCAACAGATGCAACTCATTCAATCGGCACCATTGCAAATCACCTTCCTCGTTCGACGCCTGGAGCTCCCCGCTGAAACGATCTATTCGATAAATAAAACCAAACCAGTCTTCACCCTTACTACCGAAACCAGCCCAATTTACAGTTCCTCGCAAAGTGGCATCCTCACACAAAAGGCCAGACTCCTCATAGACCTCACGTTTGAGACAAGAAAAAATATCCTCCTGCCGTTCCATCTTGCCGCCAAGACCATTATATTTCCCATAATGGGGATCACCGAGCCGTTTATTTCGGTGAATCATTAATGTTTTTTTTTCATCTTGAGAAAGAATAAAACCAAGTGTTGCCAATATTGGAGTGTACATCATCTCCTCCTTATGATTAAATAGAGGTGAAATTCCCCTAGTTCGTTCAAACGGCACGACTGCCACATCAGTTGCAGGAACGGGTGAAAATTTTAAATTTTACTTTTTACTTTAACAACATGAAATCAGCCAATTCAGATACTTTTGTCCACATCCGACATGCCTGCACCTCAAAGTTTCAAGCGCCCTTCTTAATTGCCGCCATGTTGCTTCTCTCTCTTACAGGCCCTGTTGACAGTCTGGCCGCGAGTGCCAACAACAGAAATTTCCCCATAGTTCCAGCCATCCAAGCCAATGTTAATTTCTGGGAGAAAATTTATTCAACATACTCCACCAGTGAGGCCGTTATCCATGACAAATACGATCTGACAAAAATTTATGCTGTGATCCCCATTATTGATTATTTGCTGCCTGGCGCCGCCCAACTCAACAAACCCATCCTAGAAACAGTAAAGATGAGATATTCCGCAATACTGACCCATCTTGCAAAAGGAAATCCTCCCCGTTCCAAGGAAGAGCATCGCATAGCCGCCATGTATAAAGGCGCCAGAAAATCACAACTTCTCACGGCGAGCGAGTCCATCCGTGCACAGATTGGCCAG
This sequence comes from Desulfocapsa sp., assembly GCA_013792135.1. Lineage (GTDB taxonomy): Bacteria > Desulfobacterota > Desulfobulbia > Desulfobulbales > Desulfocapsaceae > UBA2270. The sequence continues at coordinate 71,559 of VMSP01000164.1, forward strand.
AAAGAACGATTCAGGGAAGGGGTTATAAGATCTGGCGCCTATTTACCAGAGATCAGAAGGATATTCCGTTCATACAATCTCCCCGAGGAACTCGCCTACCTGCCCCACGTGGAGTCATCCTTTAATCCTGACGCCTACAGCAAAGTCGGGGCCTCCGGCCTCTGGCAGTTCACCCGGTCAACAGGAAAGACCTATATGCGCATCGACAATCTCATTGATGAACGCCAGGATCCAATTATTGCAAGTCACGCCGCTGCAAAATTTTTAAAAAAAAATCATTCACTTCTTGATAGTTGGCCCCTGGCCCTTACTGCATACAATTACGGAACATCAGGAATGATGCGGGCAAAAAAAAGCCATGGTTCCTATGAAAAGATCTTTCGGGGATATCAGGAGGGGTATTTCAAATTTGCCTCCCGTAATTTTTATCCGGAATTTCTCGCCGCCCTCAAGGTCGCTCAAAAGATTGAACAAGATCCGTCCTTGCGTCGCCATAAACCTATAACAACAACCACCGTCCGCCTCAAAAATCATGCGTCAGCAATTACCATCAGTCGCAATTACAAAGTCAATATCAACACTCTCAAGGCTCTTAATCCCGCCATCAAGGCCTCAGCCTTTCAGGGAAAACAACGACTCCCCCGGGGATATCAACTGAAACTTCCAGCCACGGCCCAAAACCACACAAAACGGCCCCTGACAATAAAAGCAAACCAGAATCTCATGAAAAATCGCATTTACTTACAATAAATCTCTTTCCAAACCACACCTAACAATCCATTTACTTCAACATAAGGAGCCGTCCATGGATATCTCAAAAAGAATTGCTGAAATGAAAAAACAACCTGGCTTCCAGGACAATGTAGGGATGATCCTTATCCACAACGGCGTGGTACGGAATTGGTCCAGAAAGGATAAGAGCAAAGTCAAAGCGCTGGAAGTTACCCCTGATCTCAACAAAATAGAGGCCCTTCGCCAGGAATTTCTCCAACGGGATGGCATCTTTGATATTGTTATTGAGGCCAAAAGCGGAGAGTTTCAGCCAGGAGAAGACCTTCTCTTTCTCATCGTCGCAGGAGACATTCGCGAACACATCAAACCTGTTCTGGCAGAACTTCTTGATCGGGTCAAGGCGGAGGCTATTGCCAAGAAAGAAGTCATCATCGACTAAAGGAATCAGCCTATTAAGCAGCAAAGACTTTCATTCAGCGAAATGGCGTAATCATCATTCAACGAGCCCCAGGAATGTAAAAAATAAGCCATGAATTCTTTTTTAAGGGCCAGTCCATAAATAACTTCGAGAAGATTGCGCTCAGATTTGGGCCAGATTGGTTTGCGGCGATTGAGCAAAACCGCTGACGAAGCAGGGCTACGTTGAGGATTTTGTGATTGAATCGCAACCAAAGATGACCTAAAGATAGATGTAATATATTTAGGTCATTTGCGGACAGGCCCTCAGTATGACACAGAGTTGGATCGAAGAAACCATGCATCAACAGACTCAGATTTTCATCCACAGGACCAACATGCTTAGCGCCGAACAATTTGTTCAAAAATTCAAAAACGTAAAAACACTGCCGTACGTTGTCACCGAGCTTTCACGAATGATCGCCAATGACAACACAACCATGAAAGACTTTGAAGACATTATCAAGATGGACCCCACCTTGGTGGCACGCCTGCTCCATCTTGTCAACAGTGCCTTCTACGGGGTGTCACAACCGGTAACCTCCATCGGCAGAGCCGTGGCCTTTCTGGGAATGCGCAATCTTCGCAGCATGGCCGTCACCGATGCCCTGCAAAATATCTTCAAAGAGAAGGTCAGCGCCGGAATTTTCTCAAGGAAACGTCTCTGGCTGCACTGCGCCGTTGTCAGCACCTGCAGCAAGATTCTTGCCGAAAGGATCTTTGGCATCAACGGCGACGACGCCTATCTGTGTGGTATCCTTCATGATTTTGGCAAGATAATTGAGGAGCAGATCGCCACAGATGATTTTCTTGCTGCCTGTGAGGCCTGCAAACCTACAGACTCACTCATTGAACATGAACGACATTTCCTCGGAACCGATCACTGTGAAATCGGCTTTCTTCTCTCTCAGGACTGGGGAATGTCTTCCAGCATCCAGGAGGCCATCCGCGATCATCACACCCCGTTTGACAATGCCACCCCCAGCAGCTTGACCAGCATCCTCCAAATCGCCCAGTATATTACAGGGCAAATGGGTTACAGCTCCCTGCCCGATATTACATCCCCCCTTTCTCCGCCACTGGTGCTCCACCTTCAGGAAAACATGGCCGAATACAAGGTGCTGATTAACGATTTACCGGAAGAGATAGCTAAGGCCCAGGAGATTTACGAGACTTAAAGGTCGCAAAAAAATAAGGTTATTTGGCACACCGTGCAGGAACCCAAGTATGGATAAAAGTTTTGCAGTTTTTAACCAGATAGCAACCTTTACTCCCGAGATCAAAGATTTTCTTGACCTCTTGGCTGACACTGACAAAGATCATTTTTACCTCTGTATTGATCATGAAGGGAAACTGCAGAGTGCAGGTCTGCCCTCTCTGTTTCCGCCCCCACAGATCATGGAGGAGCTTGCCACCCAGATAAAAACGGGACTGGCCATTCAGCCTTTATGGACCACAAGCACTGCCTCCTATCACGCCCTCGCCTTACCCGATCTCAAAGCCACACTGCTCTTCAGCTGTGATGCTGGCTGCCATGAAACACCATTGTCAAATATCTGCAGGACCGTCAAGCTTTGCCTGACCTTGTTCCGATGCCGGCAGGAACAGAAGAAGACACTACAACATCTTGATATTCAAAAAAAACAGTTCGACCGTAAATTTTCAGTCCTGGAAAAAAAATACCAGACCATCCTTGAGGAAAACGAAAAAAGTTATCAAACTATCAAGGAGCAACAAGATAATTATTCCAAAACATTACAATCCGAAATCGAGATCCAGACCAAACAGTTACGTGAAGCCACGGCAGCGGCCGAGGCTGCCAATATTTCCAAGAGTGAGTTTCTTGCCTCCATGAGCCATGAGATCAGAACCCCCATGAACGGCATCATCGGCTTCACCGACATGCTGTTGACCTCTGAACTTGACGAAGAACAAAAAGACAGCGCTCTTACCATTAAACGTAGCGGTGAAGCCCTTCTTGCTCTCATCAATAATATCCTCGATTTCTCCAAGGTTGAGGCCGGGCATATGGAAATCGAAGCCATTGATTTTGACCCGGAAATAACAGCACATGATGTTTGCAATATGGTACAGCCCAAGATCGCAGGCAAGCCCATTGAGATGCTGTGCCGTATTGACGAGCGATTACCGGCAAATGTTATAGGAGACCCTGGCAAATTTCGCCAGGTCTTGATCAACCTCCTGGGTAATTCCGTCAAATTCACAGAAAAAGGAGAGCTGGAACTCTCCATAGAGGTTGAAGAAGAAACAGAAGATACGATTATTCTCCATAGTAAGATCCGGGATACCGGCATTGGCATTGATCCTTCCAAGACAGACACCATTTTTGAGGCCTTCAAACAGGCTGATGGTTCAACTACCAGAAAATATGGCGGAACCGGCCTTGGTCTGTCAATATGTAGGAAAATAGCACAGTTAATGCAAGGAAAGGTCTGGGCGGAAAGTACCCCTGGCAAGGGATCCATCTTCCATTTTACTGCCACCATGAAAAAATCCGAACGATCTAAACCAAAAACTGCGGATATCAGCACCCTGAAAAATGCACGTATACTCCTTGTCGATGACAACAGAACGAACATTGACATCCTGCTCAAGATCTTCCAACAGTATGGTATCCAGATCACTGCAATCATGGATGAAACCCAGACCATACCCACCCTGATTGCAGCAGACTTGAACAACAGCCCCTTTGACGCCGCTATCCTTGACCTGCAGCTCCCGGTTATCTCAGGATTTGACCTTGCCATAAAGATCCGCAAGACAGATACAAAAAGTCACAACATCCCTCTCCTTGCATACACCTCCAGCACCGAAAAAATCGCCAGCCGCTGCCGTGATGCCGGCTTTAACGCCTTTCTCACCAAACCAACGCGGCGTGCCATGCTGCTCAAGACCTTGGCGAAGATCTTGAGCAGTTCGGAAGACAACAGCATCCCCAAGGAAGAAAAAGAACTCGTCACCCAATATTCAATTCGCGAGGAGATGAAACACTCAAGTAGAATCCTCTTGGCAGAAGACAATCTGGTCAACCAGAAGTTGGCAACCATGATGCTCAGCAAGGCGGGATATACGGTTCAGGTCGTCTCCAATGGCCGCTTGGCAGTTGAAGCCTTTACCCGGAATTCGGACCGGTATGACCTCATCCTCATGGATATCCAGATGCCTGAGATGGATGGCTTTGAAGCTACCCGCCAGATCCGGGAAAAAGGCTTTACCGATATTCCCATTGTGGCCATGACAGCCAATGCCATGAAAGGTGACCGGGAAAAATGTCTTGAAGCCGGCATGAATGATTATATAAGCAAGCCAATCAAGCGTGAAATCGTCTTCAAAATTCTTGAAGAAAGACTTTACGGGAATCATTGATATCGTCAGGGTAGCACCACAAGAGACAATGACCACTCATAGCCAAAGCAACATGTCGCTAAGCAACCGGATTCTGACCTGGGCGAACCAGCAGAGTTCCACATTTTCCGGCCTGAAACAGGCACTCCACACCTTCGTCCGGATACTCCTGATTACAGCCAGAGAATTTCGCAAGAATGAACTTTCACTGCGCGCCAGCGCCCTCACCTATACCATTCTCCTCTCCCTGGTACCCATGCTGGCCATGAGCACCGCCCTGATCAAAGGGCTAGGTGGCGACAATCAGCTGCAACAGGTTGTGTATGGCTACATCGAAGCCCTTGAACAAAGCTCAAACACCACGGAACCTGCCCCCTCCCAGTTTGATGGAACAACTGCCACAGAAACCGCTAACAAAGACAACACCAGCACAACTCTGACCGCTCATATCCGATCGGCTGCGGATAAACTTTTTGACTATGTTGACAAAACGGATTTTACCACCCTGGGTTCCATCGGTGTTCTTATCATGCTGATCACCATCATCATAGTCTTTGACACCATTGAAAAGGCAATGAACACCATCTGGCAAGTGCAATCCGGCCGCTCGGCGTTGCGTAAGGTCACTGATTATCTGGCCGTACTTGTCCTCATGCCGGTTGCCATTAATATTGGCTTTGCGGCCACCACTGTTATTAAAAGTCCAACATTGCTGGCCAGAATCGAACCATTTCTACCAGTAATCCGGTTGCAAAGTATTTTTCTCCTGCTGCCAATTTTATTCATCACCCTGGCCTTATCGATCAGCTACATGATCTTTCCCAATACAAGAGTCCGCTCACTGCCGGCATTCATTGGAGCTCTCCTGGCCGGTTCTCTCTGGTTCATCACCCAGAATATCTACATCAGCCTGCAGATTGGCGTCTCCAACTACAATGCCATTTATGGTTCCTTTGCCACACTTCCCCTGTTCCTGATCTGGTTATACCTTGGCTGGATTTTTATCCTCACTGGAGCCCAGGTGGCCTTTGCCTGCCAGACACATCACAGCTATCAACTGCTGGCAATAGTACCAACACCTGCTCAACAACTAAGCGCGGCCTTTGATATCACCAATCAGGTCTTTTTGTTTTTTGACAAACAGCAACGACTGACAGTCAAAATGCTCCCTGAGCTCTGCTCTGGACACATGCCATCACTCCTGGCATCGACACTTGAGCAACTGTTTGCCGCAGGCATCATCCACATCGAGAGTAAAAACCAATCCATCTTTCCAACCCTGCCAGCCGAAAAATTGAATAAAGGCGCTATCGTCAAGGCCATTCTGGGCACAAATGCTTCCAACACTGAAGGCGGCCGGCAAAGCCGACGCGCCATTGAAGCGGCCAGTCAGGTGCTTCCTCTGAACTTCCAGGAAGATCAAAATAGGTAGTATCCATGTCGAAAGATATGTTATATGTTATTATAGCAATTCTACCGATGAGCGGAGCTACAGGGACAAATGACCACGTTCCAGTATCATCTCATCACCACTATCAACAATGAACAAGAGGAAAAAAAAATGAAAAATTTTTTTGCAATCGCCGCCATGCTCGCCAGTTTGATGTTGTTCGGATGCAAGAGCGAAGAGCCTAAGCAACCAGCGACAGAGTCCACAACCAAGACGATGGAATCCAGCACCACCACGGCCCCTGCCGAGAATAAGGGTGAGCAGGTCATGGAAAAAACAACTGAAACTAAAACAACCGAGACTCACGAAGTGCCAGCACCCGCTGAGACCCAAAAATAACTGGTCAAGTAGCACTTATTAAAAAAAAGGGCTACCGACCAGGATCCATCAGGAATGACCCATGACCAACAATGATATTTCCCGCATGATTCTTAGGCGCTTGACGTAGACGACGGAACAATCTGGAAATACGCAGGCTCGGAGGACACGACCTGGAAAATCATCAGTTACTGTATTGCTGGACAAGGAAGCAAAAGAATGCTGCCTTGCAGGCTGTGATTTGGTCATGGCTCATTTCCTGATGGCCTCGATACCGCTAAAAAGGCCGTAACCGACATGAGAGCCACCATCCAGAAAGAGGACAGTGAGCCGCTCTCAGAAGAAGCAACAGAGACTCATCCAGCTCCCGCTGAAGCCCACAAATAACACCTCAGACAGCTCTGATCTCAAAGACGAATAACCCACCAGGACTCATCAGGAATACCCAATGACCAACAATGACATCCTCCGCAGGATCAGATACGCTCTTGACCTCCACGATGCAACAATCGTGGAGATATGCAGACTCGGAGGACACAAACTGGAAAAGGCTTCAGTTACTGCCTTCTTGAAAAAGGAAGAGGAGGAAGGCTATCTTGCATGCAGTGATCCGGCCATGAATGCTTTTCTCGATGGTCTTATTATTCATAAAAGAGGCCAGAAAGAAGACAAGACCGATCAAGAACATAGTGCATCACCCATCACCAACAATATCATCCTGAAAAAACTGCGTATCGCCCTGGAGCTGAAAGAAGATGCCCTGCTTGAGATCCTGGGATTGGCCCACGCCACTATCACCAAGGCCAAACTGAGTGCCTTATTCAGAAAAGAAGGCCATAAAAATTACAAGGAATGTGGTAATCAGTTTCTCAGAAGCTTCCTGAAAGGACTCACCATTCGCTTCAGAGATCAAAAAGATGGTTCCCGCCCAGAGAGACAAACCCATTCATGAAAAAGATCCTGACCAGGAATGAATCAGACCTGCTGACCCTTCTCACTGATTCCGGCTACTCCAAGACAAAGGCCAAGCAACTCGTAAAACATGGGGCTGTTGCCATAGGCGACAAAGAGGCGACACGTGTTGACCAACTTGTATTGGCAGGAGAATTGGTCTGTGTTCGATCAGAACAGGAAATGCGCGAGCAGGCCAAGACGTGCCCGGGACTTTCGATAATCTACGAAGACGAGGCCATCATCGTCATCGACAAACCGGCGGGACTGTTGACTATTGCCACTGAAAAGGAAAAAAGAAAAACCGCTTATTACCTGCTCAGCACCTATCTCAAGGAGCGGTCAAAATCAACGAAATCACGGATCTTCATCGTCCACCGACTGGATCAGGGGACCTCCGGCCTGCTGGTTTTTGCCAAAAACGAGATGGTAAAACAGATCCTTCAGGATAACTGGGAGCATGCTGACAAGCGGTACACTGCCATTGTGGAAGGGATTCCCAGAGAAAAAGAGGGTCAGATTGCAAGCACACTCTCCGAATCAAAGGCCCTGCGGGTCTATTCCGTCAGAGGCACAAGCGAGGAGGGAAAAGAGGCCAGGACCAATTACAAGGTGATCAAAGAAAGTGACGCCTATGCCTGGCTCGACATCACCCTGCTCACCGGACGCAAGAACCAGATCCGCGTCCACATGGCTGACCATGGTTACCCCATTGCCGGGGACAAAAAATATGGAGCCAAGACCAATCCACTGCGCCGGATGGCCCTCCACGCTTATTACCTCTCCTTCAACCATCCGACCATCCCCGAGAAACGGATGGAATTTGAGCTACCAACCCCAGGGAAATTTTACATGCTTTTTTCAAAGAAGAAGGAAAGATAAAACATAGCCATTCCGGACAAATAGTTATTCGATAATATTTCTCGCGCAGAAGCGCAGAGAAAATCTCTTCTTGTCCTTCTCAACGCCTCTGCGCGAGATCAGAATTCACTCCGCCAATAGCTTTCTTCTCTTTATCACCAGACTCCAGCAATCTGTTCTCCGCATTGCGGGCAGCATCCATGAACCAGCCTGTTCTCCTGAATAGCATACCCGAAACGACTGATCAACCGGGCCTGGCAGGTCGGACACAAACTATTTTCTCCCCCTGAACCAGGAACATTCCCCTCATAAACAAACTTAAGTCCTGCCGCCAGTCCGATCTTTCTGGCCTTCTGTAGAGAATACACCGACGTGGCTGGTCTATCCGTCAACTTATAGGTGGGATAAAAAGCCGTCACATGCCAGGGAATGAAGGGGTCAAGGGAAACTATAAACTCAGCGATCTCCGTCAGCTCTGCATCGCTGTCATTGAGCCCTGGAATGAGCAGGGTGGTAATCTCCACCCACACCCCAAGCTCATGCATAAGCCGCACCGTATCGAGCACAGGTTGTAGATGAGCGCCACATATCTTTCGGTAAAAATCATCAGTGAAGGCCTTGATGTCAATATTAATGGCATCGAGTACCGGCGCCAGTTTCCGGGTTGTTTGCTCGCTCATATAGCCATTGGAGACAAAGACATTCTTCAGCCCCTGCTCCCGGGCCAGCACAGAGCAATCATAGGCAAACTCGAAAAAAATCGTCGGCTCCACATAGGTATAACTGATCGATTGGCAACCACTGCGCACGGCCTCGGCCACTACATATTCAGGTGATCGCAGGATTCCAGGGGGTGCATCCGCAGCAAATTTACCCGGCTGGGAGATAGAATAATTCTGACAATGGCGGCAATGAAAATTGCAGCCAACAGTGGAAATAGAATAAGAACGGCTTCCAGGCAGAAAATGATAGAGGGGTTTTTTCTCCACCGGGTCCACATGCTCGGCCACCAAACGCCCATAAACAAGACTGAAAAGAACCCCATTTCTGTTCTCGCGCACCCCGCAGATACCCCGATGTCCATCCTTGATCCGGCATTGATGGGCGCAGAGCTCACAGATCACCTCACTATCACTGCCCTGGCTGTACAATTGTGCCTCATGCATCAGAAGCCCCTCCCGCATTATTTGTTATCCCTCTCCACCTGTTGCCACTTTCCATCAAGATAGAGATAGTGGGGATTAAAACGGCTTTTGTAATTCATAGCCGCCACTGACTGAATATAATAACCAAGATACAGATAATGAATCTCTTGCTTGAGGCAGAGCTCCGCCATGGTCAGGATATTAAAGGTGCCCAGACTCCGGCCGGCCTCGTCAGGGTCAAAATAAAAATAGACAGCGTTCATCCAGTTTTTACCCACATCAACGATTGCACACCCCACGAGCCTGCCATCCAATCGATATCGAATTTCCATAGAGGAGACAATGGAAGTCAGGAAAAAACCGGAATAATAGCTCTCAGCCTGATTATTTTTATGCGGATAGCGACTGGAAAGGAACTTCTGACACAAGATCAGATTCTCGGGACTCAACTGAACCGGCCCGAACTCGATATCCAGATCCTGATTTTTTTTCATTACCCGGCGCTGATTTCGATTGAGTTGCAGTTCCTGCGGATGCAGACGAATAGGGACACAGGCGGAACATGCAGTACAACGCATAGCATAGAGGCAATTTCCGTTTCGGCGATAGCCGGAGGCCAGAAACAACTCCATAATCCGCTCCGGGACAGGAGCAAACAAGGCTTGATAAAAAACCGCAGTATGGGGCAGATGATAGGGGCACTCCACTGCCATCTCGACAAAATATTCATCGAAACGGACCTGCAGTTCCGCAAATTCAAAGGCACATTGTTGATCGTATTGAGTCATAATAAGCTTAAAGGCCGTTAAATCCTGCCCTATACCAGTCCCTGTTCCACCATGGCACGGGCCACCTCGATGAATCCGGAAATATTGGCGCCGGCAACATAATTCTCCGGCATGCCATATTCATAAGCCGTATCAAGACAGCTCCGATGAATAAATTTCATAATCACTTTAAGCTTGGCATCAACCTCTTCTCTGGACCAGGAGAGATGCGTGGAATTTTGGACCATCTCCAGACCGGACACTGCGACCCCGCCAGCATTTGCCGCCTTCCCTGAACCATATAAAATCTTGTGTTCAAGAAAAAGTTCAACGGCTTCAGGTGTAGACGGCATACTAGCACCTTCACACACCAGATCCACACCACTTGCAAGGAGCGGGGCCGCATCCTTGCCGTTTATCTCATTCTGGGTAGCACAGGGGAAGGCACAATCTGCCGGAAAACTCCACAAGGGGTTATGATCCAACAGTGGACCGCAAGGTACATAAACAGTGCCAGGATAGCGCTCTCAATATTCAGCCGATCGCCCCCTCCGAATATTTTTCAGTTCCTTGACAAAGACCATTTTGTCTAAATTAAGCCCCTGCTCATCATAAATAAAACCTGTTGAATCAGAAAGGGTCAACACCCGGCCCCCAAGCTCCAGAAGCTTCTCAGCAGCAAACAGAGCCACATCTGCCGCCCCATAGCAGGCCTTTACCCGTAAAAGCCCCTGTAAACTCATTTCCCAGTTTTTTATACATCCCGAAGAGATAGCCTATTTCCTTCTTCCCAACACCTATATCGCCAGCCTGAACATCTCTATAAGGCCCGATAGCCGATACAGCTCTACCATAAAGGCCTGACAGAATCGCATAATTTCTCCATCAGATCTCCCCTTAGGATCAAAATCAGCTCCCCTTTTTCCGCAACCTAAAGACAAAGGAATCAACGCATTCTTGAACACCTGTTCAAAGGCCAGGAATTTTATAATATCCAAATTAACAGAAGGATGAAAACGAAGCCCCCCCCCCTTGTACAAGCCAAGGGCGCTGTTCATTTGCACCCGGTAACCACGATTCACCTGTACCTGGGTCGCCATCATCCATCCAAGGTACCCGGAATGAGATAACCCGCTCCGGCTCAATGATCCGCTCAACCACCGCCAGCCGACGATATCCAGGATTGCGTTCCAACACCGGCCCGATCGTATCAAGCACCCCCTCCACTGCCTGATGAAACTCGTATTGTTCAGGGTCCCTGTCTTTCACCCAACTCATTATCTTATCCACAAATGACATCCTTGCGTTCATGTTTTACTCCCCCTCCGAGCACCTGTTTTGAACAGCCCCTGGTAGGATATTGTATATTTATTTTTCAAAAAAAGGAACGTTTCCTGAGCCTCCTGTAAAATTCGGATACGCGAACGTACGAAATCAGTAGGGATAAGCAAAGAGTCATCCCCTTTGAAAAAAGGGTTAGGGGGAATTTTGATGTATTTAGACAATGCACACAAAAACATTCTGCCCTATTTTTTTATTGGACAAGAGGCGCATCCATTTCATATGATTAAAAAAAAGGACTAAAATTATCCTCTAGTCAGCCAGAATAAGTCGCCAATAGGCATAGAGACGCATACATACAACTCCCTCTTTTGCCGGGCACGCTTTACCGACGTCCTGCCCCCAGCTTCCATCGGCCCACTCTTTCTGGATCAGATAGTTAAACCGAAAGAAAATAGAAAAAGGAAGATAATGCTATCATTTACAAATAATAACAAAGCACAGTCCCCCGAGGATTTCGGGGTGTCAGAAGATAACTGGCGCAATACCTTTGACGCCATAACCGATCTTGTTTCCGTGCTCGATAAAGATTATTTCCGCATAGTGAAGGTCAACAAGGCTCTGGCCGGTTTCCTCCACAAAAAGCCAGAGGAGTTGATCGGAAAACACTGCTACGAGGTGATGCACGGCAAAAACTCGCATTGGGAGATTACCTCTTAGTTAGGGTTTCCCGCGCCTCAGATGACATGGTGTTCAGCGATGTGATTCTACCGAACATGAGCGGCGTTGATCTGGCTGAAAAGATCCGTGCACTTCAGCCCTCACTGGCAATCATCCTCTGTAGCGGCTATGCGGACCTGGATACCCATTGGCCCAAGGTCAAGGCACTTGGCCTACCCTTTCTCGAGAAACCCTTGTCCATGGACAAACTGCTGAAAACAGTACACGATGCCCTGAAGAAAAATGCTTAATAACACAAAGACATTTTTCAACGGGACAATACTAAAAAAAAAAAACATGTTTAACTCGTATTTTCAGTCTAATCCTTCCCCTCAAGGGAGAAGGGGGCCGAAGACCGGATGAGGGGGACAGCAGGAGCTTAAAATCAGGGTTTTCCCCCTCACCTTGGCCCTCTCCCTTGAGGGAAAAGAGACTATTCCGAAATTTTTTCTAATCTTTTTATCAGGAAAATATCGGGAAGCCCCTTGTAAAGCACTACTCCCTTAGCGAAGACCAGCCTCGGCTCTGGCTTCTCGCGATCTTGCCAGCTCCTGAGGGGTATTGATATTATGCCAGGATGATCTGAGTGGCAAAGGAATGAGGGGGGTCTCGATCTTGCTTTGCCGGGCGATCTGGCCAATGCGCAGAGAACCGGAAGCAAGGAGCTGTTCAAAAAGAGGGGCACAGCGGTAATCATAATGGGCCAGCAGCGGCTCCACGTAGCCGTCTTCATGGAGGCAGGGCACTGTCCCCCAGCATCCCGGCTGGCGACGGGAAAGCAGCCAGGTCAAAGCCTCAGTATTGATATCCGGCATATCACAGGCAATCAGCAGCCAGGAGACCACAGGCTGCCAGCGCATAGCAGCAAGAATTCCAGTCAAAGGACCGCGGGCCTCCGGTATATCGGGGAGCCGGGGCAGATGCGCCAGACATTCAGGTACAAATCCTGCGCCCGAAAGGGCAATATTGTCACCAATCAGAGGTTGAAGCAGAGCAACCGTATGTTCCAGCCAGGTGGTGGCGGTGCTAGATGCTTCCTTTTCAAGCAGATGTTTTGGCCGTCCCATCCTGGAACTGCGGCCACCAATCAAAACACAGGCCCAGAGAGGTGCCTGAAGCCAGATCTCCTGCAGCCAATGAAGAAGAAAGTCAAGAACCTGCACCGTCCTGGCCTCACCTCGTGAGAAGACTTTGAGTACAGCATTCCCATCAGCCCCGGCATCCATACCCGGCGGCCCGGTCTCATCATCAGCCAGGAGCCAGACCTTCGGGACTGGTGTTTGGCCATGTCCCTCAACCAGCACCAAATCATACTGACGGGCGAGCTGATCAAGCTGAAACCCGAAACTGCTCCCAGTATCTCCATGCAGGCGGACAAACTCCTCACTGCCCAGCAGAAAGACATCCGCCCCGGCCCGATAGAGACGGTCGCTGTCCTTGCCGGGCACATCCACCACCAGATCACGACAATCATGTTTGACCACGGCCACCCGTAACCCGCGCTGCACAAGTTCCGGCAAAAGGACCTCAATGAGCGTGGTCTTGCCGGTTCCAGAGAGACCACAGATCCCAAGGATCGGCTGCCGTGTTGCTGGACGCGCAAAAACCTGACTGCTTTTCTTCTTAAAATCTTGCCCTTTCATTGCCTTCATTCTTTTCCTTTCACTCCGACCCACACTGCAGATCTTGACAAGAGTACGGTAAAATACCGGCAGACCTTCCCCGTTCCAAAAAAGCAGCAATGGCATCCATCCCTTCCACCCCCAGCTCCCGGGAAAAATCATTGACATAGAGTCCGATATGATCCTGCACAACCCTGTCTTCCAACTCCTGAGCATGCTCTCTAATATAGGGCAGACACTGTTCAGGATGGGCAGAGGCCCAATCAATAGAGGCTCGAATAGTCTGATCAATCGCGGCAATCTGTTCCCGACCCAGGGAGCGCCGGGCGGCTATACAGCCCAGGGGAATGGGATAGCCCGTTGTCTGTTCCCACCACTGACCAAGATCCTGAAGGCAGACCAGTCCCATCTGCTGATAGGTGAAGCGACTCTCATGGATAATAACCCCGGCGTCCACCTCTCCCTGCTGCACCGCATTCATAATGGTATCAAAACGCATCTCCACCAGCTCCAGACAGCCTGGCAGAAAGAGACGGAAAAGGAGGGCCGCGGTGGTCAGGCGCCCGGGAATAGCGATTTTACAACGGGACGGACTGCTCAGATCAAGGGGGCGTCGTGCCACCAGCAAGGGCCCGCAACTGCGCCCCAGGGCGCTGCCTGACGATAAGACACAATATTCATCAAGCACATGCCCCAAGGCATGGAAAGAGAGTTTGCTCACATCCAGCCTGTGCTCTAGAGCCCAGCCATTAAGGGTTTCCACGTCTTCCAGCAGCGGATCAACAAACTCGACTCCCGGCAGATCGATCTTGCCGTGCGTCAACGCATAAAAGATAAAGGTATCATTAGGACAGGGCGAATAGCCGATGGTCACGGGTCTTGTTAATGGTTTCATCCTCTCCCCCCTATTTCCCGGACTAGCAACGCTGCCGCCCCGGCCACCGTGGAACAAGCTTCCGCCATCTTCCAGCGCTTCAAGTCCCGATCTTCCACCAGATTGGAGACCGCGCGAACTTCGAGCAGGGGCAGAGAAAACTCAGCACAGACCCTGGCCGCCGCCGCCCCTTCCATATTCTCACAGAGTCCCTGGAATCTTGCTGCCAGCATCGCCCCCCGCTGCCGGGTGGTACTGGCGGCAGAGACGGTCACAAAATTGCCGCAGCGGTATGGCTGGCCGTGGTGTGCCAGGATCTGCCCGGCCTGTTGCAGCAAAGACTGATCCATGGGAAAATCCGTACTGCCTCCCAATTTTTCATCAAGGGGCTCGATATGATCCGAAAAACAGATCCCGAAATCCCCCAGGCTCTCCTGCTCGGCAAGACAGAGATCAAGGAGCGAGACATTCCTTTTCCCCGGCGACAATGCAGAAATATAGGCCCCGGCCACTCCAAAGTTGAGCACCATATCTATGCGCGGATCGCATCTCTCCAGATAACGGGTCAGGCGCAGGGTGGTCTCCACCGGCCCGACCCCAGAGATCAGAGTGAAACAGGAAGGCTCCTCCGCTTCCTGCTCCAGCAACTGCAGAAAGGGGTTCATCTCAAATTCAGTTGCAGCAACAGCAAGGATCATGGTAGGTAGTTCAAGAATTTGAAAGGGAGAACACATTGACATCAATTCAATTTAGCCGCTGTCAGTAAATACATAAGAAGCCGTAACGAAATAGATATAAGATGACAAGTTATTTCGTTACGATTCATAGTATGTTATCTGCCAGGCGCCACTCACAGAAACAGCCCTAAAACCCCCTCCTTCTCTTAAGGAGGGGGATGGGGGTGGTGCTGTTTCTGTAACGTGGCATAAGGTGCCGTAATAAAATAAGCAAACAAGCACTGCTTATTTCATAACGGCACCTAAATTTCTTTACTGCAAAACAGAACAAACATGCAACAGGATTTCACACTCAAGGCATATAACTATCCCCTGCCACCGGAAAATATCGCCCAACATCCAGCAGACAGACGGGAAGACTCAAGGCTCTTTATCCTGCATCGCCAGAGCGATGTACGAGAACACCGACACTTCAGCGATATTGTTGACCTGCTGCAGAAAGGCGACCTGCTGGTGGTCAATGACACCAAGGTCTTTCCCGCCAGACTACTGGGCCACAAAGATACGGGCGGCAAAGCAGAGGTGTTTCTTCTTTCCTATCCGCAGACAAATGAGACTGTGACAGACACAACAGACAAGGTCGACACCACTGCTGTTACGACCGCCACCGCCACCGCCCTGATCAAAAGTTCAAAACCTCCTCGACCAGGATCAACGATTAGCATCAACGCAGACCTTTGCTGCACTATCCTCGAGAAACTAGGTGAAGGCAGAGTCAAAATCATGCTCCACTACAAGCGAGAGAAGGGGTTGGCCGAAGCCCTCAAAGATCATGGCCAGATCCCGCTCCCCCCTTATATTGAGAGGAACAACGGCAGCACCGCCGAAGATAGCAAACGGTACCAGACCGTCTATGCCAGCCAACCAGGAGCAGTCGCCGCGCCCACCGCCGGCCTCCATTTTTCCGAGGACCTGTTAAAAACAATCAGCGAAAAAGGCATACTCATCGCCAGGATCACCCTGCATGTGGGATATGGAACCTTCGCCCCGGTACGAACCGAGGCCATCCTGGACCATACCATTCATCAAGAGTATGTCCATATCTCCAAGGAGAATGCTGACACAATCAATACAGTTCGACAACGGGGGGGAAAGATCTGGGCCGTAGGCACAACAACAGTGCGGGCCCTTGAATTCGCGGGGAATGAACAAGGAAAAGTCCAACCAACAGATGGTTGGTGCGACCTCTATATCTTACCGGGCTACCGTTTCAAGGTCATTGACAACCTGATCACCAATTTTCACCTGCCCCAGTCGTCCCTGCTCTTTCTGGTCTCCGCTCTCTGCGGACGGGAGAGGTTATTGGACTGTTACCGGCAAGCAATTGCTCAAGGTTACAGATTTTATTCCTATGGCGATGCCATGGCTATCATGAAATAAGCGCTTGCAGAGAAACCTGCAAGCGCCTGACAAAGCGGGAAATATTACAAAATCCTGAAAGGGCGATCAACCAGCGAAAGCTGGACATTTAGCACAGCTACCGGAGGAACACGGTGCCGGAATTGCACTCGAACTGCTCGCATCCGCCCCTTTCTGGGTACTAGCATAGCCATCGGCATACCAGCCACCACCCTTGAGCTGAAAGGAGCTCATAGACATCACTTTTTTTACCGTCCCTTCACATTCAGGACAGCTACTCAATGGCGCATCCGCCATACGTTGCTGGATCTCAAAAGACTTACGACAGGTATCACATTCATACTCATAAACTGGCATTTTTCTACTCCATCCCTGACAAATATACACTTTCCCATAAAAACCCCAGCAGGAGCAAAATCTTTCCCAACCGGAGCGTATCTTCCTGTTTCTCTGCACTCAAAGAGTGTGTTTGTTAATTTAACGCCCATGACTTCATCTGTCAACTACCGTAAAACACTATTGGCAAGTTATTATTAACGGATTAAGATAATCAACTCAGAAATTCTCAGGTTTAACATCAGTCCCTGGAAACATCGGAATGACGGTTAACCGGTTACGCTTTTTCTTTTCCACTAATCATTGTATTATGCATATACATCTGAACGGCAGTCCAAAAACCATCAACGACTCTATGACCGTGGCCATGCTCCTACAAGAGCTGGGTGTCCCATCCACGTCCGTTGTCGTTGAACTGAACAAAACCATTATTCAGCCGGAATGCTATGCTGCTACTTCCCTCCAGGACAATGACCAAATGGAACTCATCCGATTTGTAGGAGGCGGCTGACATGCTGACCATTGGTGGACATACCTTCAACTCCCGGCTCTTTCTCGGCACCGGCAAATTCTCCTCATCAGCGGTGATGAAACAGGCCATCGAGGCATCGGGCACCGAGATGGTGACCGTGGCCCTGCGCCGGGTCGACCTGGACAATCCGGAAGATGATATCATGAGTGCCCTGAACCGGGATAAATGCGTCTTTCTCCCCAACACCTCCGGGGCCAGAAATGCCGAAGAGGCCATTCGTCTGGCCCATCTGGCGCGGGCGGCATCCGGCTCAAGCTGGCTCAAGCTGGAGGTAACCCCGGATCCCCGTACCCTGCTCCCGGACCCGATAGAGACCTTGAAGGCCACAGAGGAACTGGTGCGGGCTGGGTTTATCGTCCTGCCTTACATGAACGCCGACCCCATCCTGGCCCTGCGTCTGCAAGACGTAGGAGCCGCGGCGGTCATGCCCCTGGGCTCTCCCATCGGCACCAACCAGGGCATTCTCACCGCCTTTCAGATTGAAATTATCATCAATCAGGCCCGGGTACCTGTGGTGGTTGATGCCGGGATCGGTGCCCCATCGCACGCCGCGCTGGCCATGGAGATGGGTGCCGACGCGGTGCTGGTCAACACAGCCATCTCGGTAGCCGGTGATCCGGTGGCCATGGCCCGTGCCTTTGCCCAGGCAGTCGAGGCCGGTCGCACCGCCTTTGTTGCCGGCATGGGCTGCAGGAGCAAACAGGCCCAGGCCTCTTCACCCCTTGAAGGCGTCCTCGCTACAGACCTTGGATTTCTGGCATGACCCTCTTTAGCCTGCCTGATTTTCAGCAACTCCAGCAGACGATCGAGCGCTGCACCAGCGCGGATGTGGAGCAGGCCCTGATAAGCAGAAACCCCACCATCCATGATCTGGCGGCACTCATCTCGCCAGCAGCCGAACTCTTCCTGCCGGAAATGGCCCGCCGTTCCGCACTCCTCACTGCCCAGCGTTTCGGCAAGACCATCCAGCTTTACGCCCCCATCTATCTTTCCAATTACTGTACCAACCGCTGCGCCTATTGCGGCTTTTCCGCTGACAACCGCATTGCCCGCAGGTGTCTGACTTTAGATGAGGCGGAGACAGAGGCAGAGATCCTCCACAAGCGTGGTTTTCAGCATATCCTGCTGGTTTCCGGCGAGGCTGAAAATGCCGTTGACGTCGAGTATCTGGAGGCCATCGCCCTCAGGCTGCGGGGCCGCTTTGCCGCAGTCTCCATCGAGGTCCAGCCGCTGTCCACCGCCCACTACACCCGTCTCTTCAAAGCCGGTATCACCGCCGTGGCTGTCTATCAGGAGACCTACGACCAGAAGATGTATAAACAGGTCCATCTCTCCGGCAAAAAGACCGATTATCACTACCGGCTGGAGACCCCGGCCAGGGTGGCAGCGGCCGGGATGCGTGAAGTCGGGATCGGTGCCCTGCTCGGTCTGACGGACTGGCGGGCGGAAGGGCTGGCCCTTGGCCTGCATCTGGCCTGGCTGCGCAAGAATTTCTGGAGCACAGCGGTCACCGTCTCCTTCCCACGCCTGCGCCCTGCGGCGGGCGAGTTCGAGCCACGGGTTATAGTCTCGGAGCAGAACCTGAGCCAGCTCATCTTTGCCCTCCGCCTCTTTGACCCTGATGCGGGGCTCCTTCTCTCCACGCGGGAAGAAGCACGCTATCGAGACGGGATGCTGGGCCTGGGCCCCACCCGCTACTCGGCCGGTTCCTGCACCGCCCCCGGCGGATACTCCCATCCCGAGCAGACGGACGGTGAGCAGTTCAGTGTCGGCGACCAGCGAACCATGGAAGAGGTAAGCCTGGCCATTGCGGCCAAGGGATGCGACCCCGTCTGCAAGGATTGGGACAGTGCGTTTCAAACTTGACGATCAAGTCTCAGAATGAGACTGATCCTTCGATGCTCGTCTTTTGACATTTTGATTTAGCCAGCTAGTTTTTTTTTAATACAAAACCATCACTTTTCAACCTACATGGAGCGATCATGAGCGATCTGAAAAAAATGTACACCACCATCCTGGGCGATCACTTCCCCATGGATATGACCATCTCCTTTGGCGACCAGAAACTGGTTTATCGTAAGCGGACTTGGGGAATCAAGCAGGAGGATGGTTCCATTGACGAGCGGGGGGTTCGCTATGGCGAGAATCCGGATCAGGAGGCCGCCCTTTATGAATTGGTCAACGGCAACCTGACCCTGGGCGAATGCTCCTTTATCGAGCCCGGCAATGGTCTGGTCTCGGGAATCCGTGTGGAGGACATGCTTCAGGTAGGAAAACATCCCGGCAAGATCAACTTGACCGACATTGACAACGGTCTCAATATCCTCAAGTATCTGACAGACAGGCCAGCCGCGGTCATTCTCAAGCACAACAACCCCTGCGGCGCTGCCTACGGTGACACTTTGGCTCATGCCTTTGACCGTGCCAATCGTTGCGACCGCATCGCCGCTTTTGGCGGGGCAGTCATTATGAGCCGAGCCTGCGACAATGAGACCGCCAAACTGCTTTCGCAAAACTATCTGGAAGTGGTTTGCGCCCCATCATTTGAAGAGGGAAGCCTGGAGATTCTGAAAAAAAGCAAAAACCTGCGGGTCATTCAGATCAGCCGCATCGATCGCTTGGCCGAATTTGAAAAGTTCCGTTACATCGACTTCAAGAGCCTGATTGACGGCGGTATCATTGCCCAGCAATCGGCCGTCAACTCCATCCGCTCCATTGATGATCTGAAACCGGCCACTACCACCTGGAAAGGGGAGACCTTCAGCTGTGACCGCACCCCGACCCAACAGGAGATTGATGACATGATCTTCGGCTGGGCAGTTGAACACGGAGTCACCTCCAACTCGGTACTTTATGTCAAGGACGGCTGCACCGTGGGTATCGGCACCGGCGAACAGGACCGGGTGGGCGTGGCTGAGATCGCAGTGCACAAGGCCTATATCAAATACGCGGATATCCTCTGCTTTGACCAGTACGGCATCCCCTATGCCGACCTGGCACTCCAGATAACCCAGGGCAAACGAGACAGGGGAGACCAGGAGGCCATTGACGCCAAGGTTCAGGCAGATCTGGCCGGACTCCCCGGTTCAGTGATGATCTCGGATGCCTTCTTCCCCTTCCGGGACGGGGCGGATGTGGGAATCAAACAGGGGGTCACCGCCATTCTCCAGGCCGGCGGCTCCATGCGCGATTATGAGACCATCCAGGCCTGTAATGAGGCAGATCCCAAGGTGGCCATGATGTTCACCGGCCAGCGTTCGTTTAAACACTAAGAGCCGGTACTTCTCATCCTGAATCATTTGTATAAGATCTCAGGTGCGTTATAAAAGCAAGTCATAAGTCGATGTCGTACCAGGGTATGACATCGACTCATGACTTGCTTTTACGTTTTACTTTTGATTTAAATTTGGAATATAATATTTTTCGTATCAGTTGAGCCTCTTGCAAAATGGGCCGTATGAACTCTCCTTTGTTAATTGTTGCTGAGTTTTTCTGTAATACAGTGACATGGACACACATCTCCCGTTTTTTATGTCTTTTCCAGTCTTTGAGACTCTATCCGAGTAGCTGTACAAGCTGATCGCAGCTTATAGCGTTCAGCTTCGTGGGGCGCCATCGGGATCTCTTCATTGCCATTTTCCTTGGTTTTGTTTTGGTGGCAACCAAACAATGACATGAAATACTATGAAGCTAAATCATTTCAGTTTGTTATCAAGGAAGGACAGCCTCGGATAATTTTGTGAGATGCTATTTCTACTTTGTCACATTACCCATCACTCTGCCGTTTGTATGCAGAGTCAATGGATGCTTGCCTTTGCCGGTGCCTGACATTCATCTGCCTGAAGACTTCTTCGTGAGTTATATCCCTCCGTGGAAGAAAGTGAGCAAGCAA
>VMSP01000185.1 GCA_013792135.1 Desulfocapsa sp.
ATTCACTTACGTTCGTCTCCTTGAAACATACCTGATCCCGTCATGCGGGACCTTTTCCGTAACGCTCACCACCCCGGCTCTTTACCGACGCAGCTTACGGTGGTTTGAAGCCTCCACCTGTATGGCGGCTTCGAGGGGCCGTCCCTCATCTTTTATGCAGCATGGCTGCACTGGGTGCTGCCCACCCATGCGTGCCTTCGTGGCACACAATCATCGGCATAGCGGATGAGCCGGGCATAACCGGTGCAACTCCTGCGGTAAATCCTTTCAAACCAGAGGTCAAGGGCATAATGCAGATAGATGTTTGCCAACAGCGGCGAGATTACACCACCTTGCGGGGTACCATCGTCGCTTATCGTTACGCTTCCATCATCTGCCACCCCAGCCTTGAGAATACGCTTTACCATGCGCTGAATCCGTTTGTCGCCAATTCGATGTGCCAGAAACTTCAACAGCCATTCCTGGTTCACATTATCAAAGAAGCCTTTAATATCCGCTTCGACAATATGGTTGATCGACTTACGCTCCATCGTCAGACTCAATGTTTTGAGGGCATCATGACAGCTTCGGGCAGGCCGGAATCCATATGAGTCTTCTATAAAATCCTCCTCATATATTGATTCCAGTATGCGGACAAGGCCTGACTGAACAAGTTTGTCTTCAAAACACGGTATCCCCAAAGGACGTTGTTTGGTACTGCCAGGCTTTGGGATATACTTTCGCCTGACAGCTTGTGGAATATACGCCATCCGATGCAACCTTTCTACCAGACTGGCCAGATTGGTCTCCAACTTTTCAGCGTACATATCCTTGGTCATTTTGTCGATGCCGGCAGCCGCGTCCTTCCTCAATCGCTGAAAGCATCCCCGCAGTAGTTCCTCATTCATCAGATGATATAAACTGGTGAACTTAAATACAGGCTCCTCGCGGGCCTTCTCTGCTATGCGATGTAATTTCGTTGCCACTGGTTCCCCGCTTCTGTGAACGGCCAGTGTCTCCTCACACCACGCTCCCATGTGTAGCCTCCTTTCCTCCAGCAGCATTACCCGCCTTCACAGGTACTACGAGGCTATCCGACTCCCTGTGTCTCATTTGCCTTTCTCCCTCTTCAGTTGTCCGGCATACTCTCGATACTCCGAAAGAAACACAGGGCCTCCCGGGTTGCCGTGTAATCGCTATGTCAAACATGCCATGGTCTCCGACCCCGGGAAGCAGCCACCATCTTGCCTTTAACGTTGATGACTGTATTGACTTCCATCTGTTGAAGAATGTCGTCCTTCCGATTAGGAAAATTACGGGGCTCAATCCCTTCAACCTTTCGGCTTACGGCCTGTCTGCTCGCTATCCTACGCTTAAAACTTTATGTTACCATAAAGCCTCCAAGGACTCGCTACCCGGTGGTTGACCTACCTTCCGGGACGGGATTCACACCCGCTGGACTACACGACCTTGCCCGGCCGCACTCAACATACGTCCAAAAGATCGAAACAGGAGAGGCCACCTCCTGCGAGTTTTCCGGAGAGACTCATTCTCGGTTGCCGCTTTTCTTCATTGAGACATCAACAAGTCAAACCAGTTAGTTTTAATTTACATAAAAAGGCGATTGCCGATCAAGAACATCCGCTTTTTTATACTACTACTGTCGACAAGAATTGTTTAGTCTATTTTTTTACGGGTTTCTTATGGGTTGCCCGTATGGTGTTGGCCAGCTCCTTAATTTCGCCCAAGTCTTTGGTCATCTCGTTCCAGCCGTACCAGTATGCGTAGTCGGGGGTTAACATGGAAAAAAATCCATGGTAGGTCCGCAACCTTAGTTTCATGTACATCTGCGCCAGTACCTGGTCGATAGAGGAGAGCTTGTCCAAGTTCTTGTCCCAAGCCTCGCCGTTGGTGTCCATGAATGTGAGCAGGAATGGACCGGATAACTGGCCGGATTTTCGATAATACCGTCTTTGTACAACACCGCTACGATTGGTGATGGCCTCCACCATCAGTCTGTCTGACTTCATCATGATAGAATCACCCATGTCAAGCGGTTCCTCTTTTCAATGTCTCCCCATATCATTTCCCATACTTTTTATTATTAAATAATAATTTATCATATTGTATTTTTGGGCAAATTTAACTTTTTTCACAAAAACAGAGAAAAATGAAAATAATTCCTCAAAAACCGTTGCATGGCCGGAAAGAGATAATAGGAGGGAAAAATAACATCCGGCAAATATGCAAACCCATTACAACGAAATCATCAATTCTTTTGTCGATAAATATGGCTTGAGCCGAGGTCAGGTTGTGGCAGAGATTGAGAAGACCTTTTCAGCTATGCTGTCTCGCTGGTATGGGACCGGTACGGTTGTCCTGTTTGGTGACGACTATCTGCAAGCACTGCACTATGCCAAGCAGTCAGGTATTCCTTTGCAAAATCAGCTTGAGCTTGTCTCCATGCGGGGCTGGAACACTATCCGTAGAATCCTTGACCAGAATCTTACCCAGGCCGCTTGCCTGCATGAAGTGACTCATTATAAACGATTGGAACATGAGCTGCGCTGGGGTGAAATTATCCGTAAAAATGATGATGGTTTCCTGGTGGAAATTGAGCTTGAAAAGGGCCAGGCAATCATAGCCGAGTGCCCATTGAATCGAATTGGCGTGCATGAACGGAATACGTTGGCCGTTGGCCAAAGACGAGCATTTCATCTGCGACGGGTTGACTCTGTTAGATTGCATGGGATCACGCGGATCAAGGTGGTGGTTGATCGCGTTTCAAAGAATCTGGTGACCACCTTGCTAAAAGAGCAGCTTGGCACTACCGCCCAGGTTCATCTGTATTGCACCAAGCGATATGTCGGCCATAAGAGTTTTGTTGAAGCCAGCGGGTTTTTACCCAAGCAGATCATCTTGACTGCATCCAGGGAATTGCATGAACATATCCAGGTCACGGTCGGAGAAAAATCTTGATCTGGGGAAACAAGCAACCCACAGAGCCATATACCCAAATAGGCGACGGCTTTCATCTGGACCATCCTGACAAGATACTACCGCTTGGATTTCCTGATAGTGACCGCAAAGGGCATTTCTGGTGTTTCGGGACAACCAGAGTTGGCAAAACCCGTACCATGGAAGGAATCATCGAACAGGACATTCGCAAAGGGTATTCGGTGGTAGCCATCGACCCCAAAGGTGACAACGAACTCTTCTCCAAAATAGTACAGGTGGCTTTTGATACTGGCCGGCAAGAGGATTTAATGCTGATCACCCCTGTCTTTCCTCAATACAGTGCTGTTTTCAACCCCCTTTCTCATTACTATATGATCGAGGAAATGGTGGCCCATATTACCGCAGGCGTTGCCGTAGGAAGGGAGCCTTATTTTTTCTCTGTTGCCTACGAGATCAGTTTGGTGGTGGTGCAGGCCCTTATTATGCTGGCTGAAGCCAATAATAAAAAGCCGGATTTCAATCTCAACGATGTCAAAAATAATATCAGCCATTCTGACCTGGAAAAACTCAAAGACAAGATCGCAGGGATTAAAACGCTGCAGGCCCAGCAGCTGACCATGGACTTACAAAGGATAATCGCTTCTCAAGCCGACTACCATTCCAAGGTTGCAAGCTCGCTCAGGGTAGCGCTGACGGAACTGACCAGTGGCAATGTGGGCCAGATTCTTGGCCAGGCCAATGAGAACCGTTTTATCGCACGCCTGGAGCAAAACAAGGGTGTTATCATGATCGTCCAGCTTGGCTCTTTGCTCACCAAACGGGCCGCCTATACCGCTGGAAAGGTCATCGTTTCTAATATTCAGGCTTTTGTCGGTCGCAGGTATTCCAGTGATAAAAAGATTTTTCCATCTCTGGCCCTGCATATCGACGAGGCGCAATCTGTTTTATATGAAGGGATTGAAGAGCTCTTTGCCAAGGCTGGCGGTGCTGGGGTCTATATTCACGGCTATTGCCAGTCAGTAAGTCAGCTCTATGCCGAGATTGGCCAAGATCGTGCAAATACTATCCTTGATAACTGCAATACCAAGTTGTTTATGCGGGTGCCGGATGCAAAGACCGCTACCTATATTTCAGATCATCTTGGAGAAAAACGGGTTTTCAGTCCAGTTATTTCTTTAGGTGGAGGGCTTGCCATCAGAGAGACCGAAGATGTACGGGTCAAACACACCGAAGTGCTCAACTTGTCTCCCCGCCAGTTCTTCATGACCACCTATTCAGGAATTTATCGTGGAATCACGGCGGATGTTTCTGCTGCCAGTCTCAAGGTGATCTTTCCTGAAATCAGGCCACAATGGGAAGATTATCAGGAAGATCAGGCAGGTGAAAAAAAGAGGTCTGACAAATGACTGTTATACAAATCAATTTCATCCTTGGCCTTGGGATTTTGTTATTTGCTGGAACGATATGGTTGGTTTTCATGAGGACAGAAAAAAAACCTGCTGTAGCCAAAGAGGAAGTGCTGTTACAGAACCTATCTCAGATGTGGATTAAAAACGGGAAAGTCAATATAGCCGATTTGGCTCCACTCTGGAGGGATGAGCAGGTGCCAGAGATAGTTGAAGAAGTGTCCATCGAATTTCGAAATGAACGGATACAGGAATTTTATAACAAACGCGTTCGACCATTACGCCATGCAAGCCAACAGCAAGCAGTCTGTCGTGATCTTTTATCTTTGCTGGATACGGAAGGCCGATGTCCATCGGTCGTCAATGTCGGTCGTGATGTGGAAGCATCCTGGGATTCCAACACCTACACCCTGCTTGGTCAAACAAATTTGATCGACCATTCTCTGAATGTGGCTGAGCAGGTTATCTGTCTGCTACAAGCATCTGAAACCGGCTTTCTTATGCCGGATACTATTATTGCGGCCTTGTCCCATGATCTGGGGAAGTTGCCATCTATCCGTGGCCACTTGTACAGTCTGGGCGAACATCCGTTAGCCGCTGGTCGGATTCTGGTCGGTCTTCAATCGTTCAAACAACTCCCCCTAAAAGAGGAAATCTTGCAGGCCGTAAAATTCCACCACAAACAGCCTCAAGAGCTGCTGGGTAAGACTTTGAAACGGGCAGATCAACTTGCACGGCAACAGGAAATAGAACAGGCACAAGAGCGACTCCAACCATTAGAAGAGCCTCCAAAATGGCACAACGAAGCAAAGTCGCAAGACGGCATATTTGAAGAAAAACCAGAGACCAAGAAGAATGTGGCAGTCCCAAAGCTCATCAAACTGCCGTGGCTTGACACCCATGCCTTACTCAAAGATATGCGGCCCTATATCAATAAATTAGAGGGGCGAAGGTTCCAGGCCTTTTCCATGCCGAATGGTTTTGGCTATTTTATGCCAAAGATACTGGAGGTGATTGCCAAGAAACAGGCAGAAAAAGCGGGAGTGCTGGAAGTAGGCTCTATGGAAAAGGAAGAAATGCGGGAGGTCTTGTTGTCCATCGTCCATCAACTACGGCAGGAGGATGTCATTGCCAATGGCCTTCTGCAAAACAATTATTTCGGGGCATATTTCACCGTAACCATGAAATCAGGCGTAACCATGAACGGCTATTACACGCCTTGTCATGCTGAGGCGTTTGACTCTATTGCCGTTATGGAAGATGCCAAATCCGGTATCCTTCTTGACGTGGTATCTGTTGAATCAGTCCACGAGGAAAAACAGGTATGAGCAACAGCATAAACAGTAGTGGCTTTAGTGGCTACAAAGGCGGCAGTTCCGGCAGTAGTAATAACGGCGCTAGCAGCAGCGGTGGCAAAGGCGGCTCATATAGCCCCAATGCGGCATTTATCAATACAAACTCCGGCCCAGTTGAAAAACCAAAGAGTATCCTCACTGTAATCTCGGAGATTCAGCAGTTTTATATGATTGAAAAAATGGGTCAAGAGTTACCTGCAGAGTTTCTAACACTGGAAGGTTCTCTGGGATTTTTCAATATCGGGGCTAAGAGTGGTCTGACTGAGGGACTCTTTCTGCTCCTGCTCCTGCCGGCAGTGGACTTTTATGTGATGCCCTTTGTCCTGAAATCACCTGGCTTGCTCATAAAAATCATGTTCGGCTCTATTCCTTACCTGCCGGTCATCGCCAACACCTTCCTCTGCGCCTATATCAGTCGATACTTTATTGGTGTCATTACCCGCAAGGCCATCAATTCTTTCTTCACCGGCAGGATGCTCGTACTGGTAGCCAAAAGTTTCATGATTTATGTTTTCTATACCTTGCTTACCGGCTTGAGCACTCCGGAAAGGGTATGGTCACTCGCTCAACATGCCAATAAAAACGCCGAGGCGATCTATTACGGCTATATGTCCACGCTGCCCCATATCATGCCGGTAGCCACTCGCTGTTCTCTGTTTGTTCTGGTGGCCGCAATCCTGCCTTACGGGTCTGTCTTTTTAATGGATATGTGGCGGAGAAAAAAAATCAAACGCAATCATGCCAGGATTTCTGGCAAGTCTTAAAAATCAATAAATCTACAGGGAGAGAAAATGGAGAAAAATATTATGGAAACGCCGATTCAAAGACAGAAACTCACCAAGGAAGAGATCCTTGAAAGAAAAATCTCCATGGTCAAGGAACGTGGCTCAAGGGTCATGAAGATTAATTCACCGCTTGGTAGTATCATGTTTAATGTCCTGCGGCAATTCGACCAGGCCTATGCTCATTTCAAAGGACAATTGGGAGAACCAGGGGGAATCTCTCACGAAGAAGGAGCTGCGCTCATGGATGAGGCACGGGAGATCACCATAGCCTTCTCTGAGTACACTGGCAATTTAAGCAAAAAGGTCAGATTCAAGTATTTTATGCCGCAGGAATTACAGGAGATGAGGCAGGTTGCTACCAAAGGAAAGAAGATGGCTTCTACTGATTGATTATCACAACTCCCGAAAAAACCACCAGAGGCCAGTAGATTGCTCATGGGAAGAAAGGTGACAACACTATTTTTGTCGCGCACAATTAATTCTGTCCCCTTTCTTTTAATGTAGAAACATTAACGCCTTGTGATGTTTCATATTTTTCTATTATTTCAGAGATATTTTGTGAAAGATTTTTTGTTTTCATGAGCAACATTTTATAGGCTAACGACCAGCCTCACAGCGGCGGCCACTGAAGCAGGATCGAAGAAAACTGCTCCCCGCCGTCTGAGTTTAGGCGCTTATTATCTTCTTCTGATTACTTGCTGCCACCAAACAGCGAGAAAATACCATACTTATAAAAACAATCTACATTGCAAAAACCGACATCTTTAAGAACTTCCAATTGTGACCCCAGAGTGTCAGGCATATTGTCAAGATTGCCTTTGTATTGATCGGGGATTCCAAGCAGTTGTTCTCGCCTCTCCTCGGATGGATGCCCTGTAATCCACTCCCTCCAAAATGATAAATACCATTTTTCCAATTTCTCCGATGGCGGCAATACAACATCATAATGGATGAACCACCCGCCCGGGGATAGGCGTTCATAAATATAAGCATACAATTTCTTCTTCTCATCAAATGGAAGATGGTGAATAGCCAAAGAAGAATAGATGAAATCAAAACTTTCGTTCAGGGTGTTATCAGCGAATAATTGCTGAAAACTTGCCTGAATAAAATAGTAACCATCCTGTCCTGACAGACGTTTTTGGGCTGCTCCAAGCATTTCCGCAGAACCGTCCACAAGTATTACTTTTGACGGTTTAAATGACTTGGATAATTCTTGAACAAATAGACCATCTCCGCAGCCAAGATCAAGAACCTTGGCTTCAGGATTTTGGGAAATGAAATGCCCATAAAGCGATTTTGAAACCTCTATAAATTGACCTCGGAATGGCAGAAAGATATCGGCGTCATCTCGGTAACCTTGTGAGAATTCGCTGTCTGCCCATCGTGATTTTTCAAATTTCGACATATATTTTTTTCCGTTATTTTTCTTGGTATCTGTCTTTCTGGTTAAAGAGTGTAATGTCTTTATAGCCAGCCTTTATTTTGGCAGAGTGCTTGGCCCCAGCTGGAATAAAATATGTATCTCCCTTTTTCAAAGTATTTTTTCTGCCCTCGACTGTAAGTTCAATTTCTCCTGATAATACAGCACCCCATTGAGACTCATGGGAATGTTCGGGCACCTCAACATCATTTTCAAATTCCATGAATAACATTTGCTGTTCTTTACCTTGAAGCAGATATGAAGAAAGACCATTGATAGGTATGTCTGCCTTTGGTAGATTCACAATTATTTCTGGAAAAAAAATATCAGCCATTTGTGTGATCCTATAAAAGATAACGGTATTATTGTGACAAAACTACCATGATATAATATCCCTTTTGCTTGCCTTCAATATGGCCAAAAACATTCCAAGGGGTCATCCATCACATATTCCAGGGCTTCATCAAGTGAACAAATAATTCCTCCAAAATCGCCAATAGATGCCCATTTTTCTCGATGCCTCCACCACAATACCTCTACCGAATTATTTCCTTCAGACAATCTAAATCTGGCTACCGGGGTTTTATCCTCGGTCATATAAATGGAGTACCCGCCGCTGATTTTCTTTATGAAAACAGGGGCTTTTTTCGTCTCAAAGAATTCCGTAATTCTTGACAAGTTTGGGTCTGGTACAATAACCATGGCTGTGAATCTCCATCCCTTATATTCGAAAAATATCAGAATCCACCACTCTCTGAAAATCGGCCCCAACATTCCAAAAGTGAGCTCTGAAATAAATCATCTAAAACTGCAACAGGCCCTTGAGCTTCTTTTACTCTCTTTATCTTGAATAATCGCTCAAACTCTGACTCAATGAATATACTTATGGAATCAATCCTTGGGCCTTGTTGAAGCTCGGCCCCCGCCTTTTTTTCTTGGAGAAGTTTTTGGATGTCATTCAAAAGAACAGGATCTTTTATGAGGTGTTGAACAAGGATATTAAAATCTGTAGGCACCAGACCTAATTCTTGCTCAATCCACTGCATAGCGAGCACTGGCCGAAGGACGTAGAAGTATTTCTTCGTTCGCACAGTCTCTCCTTTCAGGTATTCCCTGAAATTCCCTTCGGCCATGTGCAGGTAATGGGAAAAACAATTCACAGGTGAATAAAAAAGAGGAAGGGCTGCCCGGATCTTCTGTACGACATTAGACTCTTCGAGATATACAATGGGAGAGCCCAGCCATTCTAAGAGTGGAGGATTGGACTTGTGGAGTAACCCCAATGCTTTTCTGAGATCCCAGCCATTTATATCAAACTCGTCAAGGATAGGTTCTTCAATTACATCTCTCCCGCTTTTGATTGAAAGATACCACTTGGTGGGGTGGAGGTAGATAAACCGCACATCATAGTCACTGTCAGCAGACGGGAATCCCCAGGCTCGGCTACCAGACTCACAGGCGTATACAATCTTGACGGAATATTTCTCTTCGATTTCCCGAAGTCGATCAAGGATGATCTTTCTTTTAGATTCAGCGATGAGCATCTTTATAGCCTATACGTTTAATAGTAAAAATCTCATATTTCCGCCTTTTCCCGTAACGACTCATACAGTTGCGCCGGTCCCAACAGAATATCTCTCAGCCCATCACGTACTCGTTCCGAGTCCAATGCCTGTTTACTCATGGTGCTGTGAGCGGCAAAGGCATCCATTATGGCGTTCATAATTTCGCTCTTCAGATCGGGGGAGTTGGAAAACTGCTCCTTGGTATTGTTAGCGGCCTGCTGCGCCAACATCTGTGATTCCAGCAGCTTTCCTTTCAGGACGTTGTTCACATAGACCAAGCGGTCATCATCCGTCAACTCCCCTTGAAACAGCTCGTTTACCTTGGCAATGATTTCGGCCAGGAGCGCTTTTTCTTTCTCATGCACAGAGCCGCCGCCCGTATCCGTAATCGGCTTGATCTTCGTCGGGTCGCCGTCACCAAGGATTAGCGGACTTTTCCCCTTATTCTTCAAGTCGTGGTGAGTCAAGACCACCTTGGAAAAATCAATCGTGTCCCGCTCACGGCCAAACTCCAGCAGTGGCAAGAGTCGCCTGTAGAAAATATACCGTTTCTCGATGTCGGTGTTGCCGTAATCAAATATCTGGGACAGGAAGGCGTAAATTCGCTGAAATGTCCCCATGTCCCGCTTGAATAGAATCAGCACATCTATCTCGTTTTGAGCTTCCTTCGTGGCCTCTTTGTCTTCCCTGGCCTTGGCTGCCTTCAACCTTTCCTGCGCCGCCTTATATTTTTTCAGCAGACGATCCACCACCGGCTCCAAGGCGACAACAAGATCGCTCTGCTTGGCATTCGGATTCAACTCCACCGTCACTACCCGTTCAACTTCAAAGTCGTCATAAGCCCCGGCGGCATCGAGCTTGGTCCGCAAATCGTAGACCATGTGCGGATCGGTCACGCCGGAGAGTTCCGCCGTGGCGTAGTACATCCGGAATGCGGCCAGCACTTCCTCGGGCTTATTGACAAAGTCCACCACATAGGTTGTATCCTTGCCAGGATAGGCGCGGTTGAGACGAGAGAGCGTCTGCACCGCCTGAATCCCCGCCAGCCTTTTATCCACATACATGGCGCACAACAAGGGCTGGTCAAAGCCGGTCTGAAACTTGTTAGCCACCAACAGGATGGAATACTGCTCGGTATTGAAGGCCTGGCGAATGTCACGCCCCTTCAAATTCGGGTTCATGGCAGGGCTGGTTTCGGTAAATCCGTCCGGGCCTGATTCCTTGTCGTTTACTTCACCAGAAAAGGCCACCAACGTTCCAATTTTGTAGCCTTGGGATTTGATATATTTCTCAATCGCCAGCTTCCAGCGCACTGCCTCAACCCGACTGGCGACTACTACCATCGCCTTGGCCGTACCGTTTAAGAGCGGGGCGACGTTGTCGCGGAAATGCTCCACCACAATCTGCACCTTCTGGCTGATATTGTAGGGATGGAGCTTGACCCAGCGCATGATTCCCTTCATTGCCTCGTTTCGTTCCACCTCCTTCTGGTCATACTCAGCCCCGTTATGAGCCAACTTGAAGGCGGTCGAATAGGGGGTGTAGTTCTGGAGCACGTCCAGAATAAACCCTTCCTCAATGGCCTGACGCATGGAATAGACATGAAAGGGGGCTGGCAGGTTCTCCTGGCTTGCCGGAAGATCGGGTCTGGGACGGCGACCAAACAACTCCAGGGTCTTGGCCTTGGGAGTGGCGGTAAAGGCGACATAGGTGATGCCGCTCTCTGCAGAACGGACCGCCATCTGCGCCGCCAGAATATCTTCGGTGGAGACCTCGCCGCCGTCGTTTAACTCCTGCAATTCCTCGGCGGAGAGTACAGCCTTCAATTTGGCCGCTGCCTCACCGGTCTGGGAGGAATGCGCCTCGTCGGCAATCACCGCAAAGCGCTTACCTTGGGTGGCAGCCAGTTCCTGTACTGCCTTCAAGGCAAAGGGGAAGGTCTGGATGGTGCAAACCACGATCTTCTTGCCGCCCGACAGGGCCTTGGCCAGTTCGCCGCTCTTGCTGGCACTCTCGCCGGTGATGGTCGCCACGACTCCGGCGGTGCGTTCAAAGTCGAAAATTGCCTCCTGCAACTGGTCGTCCAACACTGTGCGGTCAGATACTACCAGCACCGTATCAAACATCTTCCGGTGTTCGACGTCATGGAGATCGGCCAGAAAATGGGCTGTCCAAGCGATGGAGTTGGTCTTGCCCGAACCAGCGGAGTGCTGGATCAGATATTTGCCCCCCTGCCCCTCTTCCAGCACCGTTGCCAACAGCTTGCGGGTAGCATCCAGTTGGTGAAAGCGGGGGAAGATGATTTTGGCAACCTTCTTCTTGCTATCCTTTTGCGTCACCAGGTAGCGTCCCAGGATCTCCAGCCAGCTTTCGCGCTGCCAGACCTCTTCCCACAGGTAGGCCGTGCGGTGACCGCCCTTCTCGTTGACGGGGTTGCCGGCAGCGCCGTTGTCGCCTCGATTGAAGGGAAGAAATGAAGTCGCAGTACCCACCAGCTTTGTGGTCATCCGCACTTCGCAATTGCTAACGGCAAAATGTACCAGCGCCCCGTTGAGAAAGGAGAGGAGCGGCTCAGCCGCCGCCTGCCCCTTGGGTTTGGGGTGGCGGTCAAAGCGGTACTGATCCACTGCATCCTCTATCGATTGGGTAAAGTCTGTCTTCAATTCAACCGTGCCTACCGGCAGGCCGTTGACGAACAGCACCAGGTCGATGCAGTTTTCGTGATGGAGTGAATAGCGCACCTGTCGGATCACCCGCAGCCGGTTGGCGGCGTATTTTTTCAGGATCTCCGGGTTCATAGCCAGGGCCGGTTTAAACTGGCTTAAAGTAATTGGCTGGCGTAGGCCGATCATCTCAAAGCCGTGGCGCAGCACCTCCAGGGTGCCACGGTCATCCAGTGATTTGCGCAGTCGATCCAGGAGCACCGCTTCGGCAGCCGGGCCGTGGTTCTTGGTCAGCGTCTCCCAAGCCTTAGGCTGGGTGGCCTCTACCCAGGCGATGATGTCTGCCGGGAACAGGGCGTGAGCCCTGTCGTAGCCTTGGGCGTCCCCTTCGGCATAGAGCCAGCCGTGGGAGGCCAGGTGGTCGCAGATGTCAGTCTCGAAATTTATTTCCTTGTGCAATCCTGCTGATATCATGTATCCAATTCCCTTCTTATTAAGGTCAAAGGCCAATAATCAATTTCTTAAATGCTGACCAACTCAAATCCTTAAATAGACGTTCAAGAGATTTGGGAATCACCCTGTCGTCTTTTTGAAAATTTAGGCTTTCCCCAGTTTTGAAACTGAAATGCTGGAACAAATGCTCTATGGACTCCTGCTCACCGACCATTTCGCCAATGGTAACCCAATGTCTGACCGCCGCGACGATTTCAAATTCAGCAATCTGTGTTCCGCTTACGACGGACTCTCTTGATAAATCACCCTGCCAGCGAGCAACCAACAGGCCATTTTCTTGATCTTCTGGATCCGAAGGACAAAGGAACAACGTACCATCTGTTATTCTCTCCGCGCCACAGTTATCGTCAACCTCTTTAAGCTGAAACTGGGCCAGGTTTGCCAAGAAAAAGACAATGCGTTGACTCAACGTGGTATTGCTCATGCAACCTCCATTGCAGAGAAGTCGATATATTCTCTCACATCAATTTTCCCGGTCACTGCCGCCGAGATCAGGGCCGTGCGACGCTCTTACAGCAAAGTGATGGCGCGGTGGGCCTCGGAGTTTGTGGAACGTACACCTGACATAAATCTTTTTGTGTAAAGCATTTCCATTTTTACCTTACACAAAACAGTTAGTGGATTATCCGCTTTACACAACACGCCTGCCCTCCGCGAGATTCATTAGGGCAGGAAAAATCAGGGTGGCCGGTCGTTGGCCACTGGCCTCCTGAAGGGTCTTGAGAATCCCGGACTGTTGCAACTGGCGCAGGATAAGCATGGCTGTCTGCCGGGTCGGAATCCCGGACCGTGCCGCAAAATCACTCGTCCGGAAGACTGGCCGATCAAAAATGGCATCAAGGGCCGCAATGGCATATTGGGAGTGAGTGACTTTCGCCACCTGGACTTTCATTCCCTCATAAAGGGCAAGGATATTCCGCACCTTTTCAGCATTATCCAGCGCTTGGGCAATCACGGCCTCCAGGAAAAAGCCAATCCAGCCATCCCAGTCGCCCTCTTGGGAGATGGCCCTGAGCCGGGTGTAGTATTCATCCCGATGCGTCTCAAGATAGCCGCTGAGGTAGAACATCGGACGAGAGAGCGCCTTTTTTGAGTAGAGAAATAACGGGATCAGCAGGCGACCGATACGGCCATTACCGTCCTTGAAGGGGTGGATCAGTTCAAACTGGGCATGAACCACGGCGGTCTGTACCATTCGGTCGACATCGTCAAAGGCAAGATAGCGCTCCCAAGCCTCAAGATGATCGAGCAATTGCAAGGGACTGGGCGGCACAAAGGTTGCCTCGGCCATGGTGCAGCCTGGCCTGCCGATCCAGTTTTGGTCCAGCCGGAAAGACCCCGGTTCCTTGTTTGCCCCCCGGACGCTGTCCATCAACATCTGGTGCATCTCCTTGACCAAGGACAGGGAAAGCTGGCGATGGGCCAGTTCAGCGGTGGCGGTAAGCAGCGCCGTGCGATAGTTCACGACCTCCCGAATGTCTTGGTCTTTCTCTGGGGAAAAAGACTGCCCTGCCTCGTGCTCCAGAACCTCATCGAGAGTCGCCTGCGTCCCTTCGATCTTTGAGGAGAGTACCGCTTCCTGTGTCGTCAAGGGCGAAAGGAGTACCGCCGGGTTGACAACGCCTTGGAGCAGCCCGTCATAGCGGGCCAGTTCAGCGTTGGCCCTGCCAACCAGGCCGATTAGACGGCCATAGTCGAGATTTTCTGGTGGCAGTGGATGCGGGACAAATGGTTCCATCAGGCAACTCCTTGTAAATTGATCTTGCCGGTCACTGCCGCCGAGATCAGGGCGGAGCGGCGCTCTTGCAGCAGGGTGATGGCGCGTTGGGCCTCGGTGGTGAGGGTATCGAGGCTGGTTGTGTATATATCAAGAAATGCCGCAATCGCAGTCTGCTCAACGTATGTGGGTTTTGGAAACCGATATCTACGTAACTGCTCCCCTGTGAGATGCGCAATTGTCGACGTTCCTCCAACTTTGAACACGCCAGTTGCCGCAGCCCATACAAATGTATAGAACAAAAAACGAGTGTGTTCAGAAGCGTCTCGTGGTCGCACACGGTGCAGTGCCTTCTGAAAGCCACAAATGCCAACTAAGTCTGCAACCATCGCGGCGCGCCCGACTTCACCACCTTCACAAATTAACAGGTCGCCTTTCTGTACTGTGTATCGAGGGAACTCAACCTCTTGAATATCCATTTCGGGAAGCTCTTCGTAGTTAATTGAATCCCACTGCACATCGATGTTACGAAGATACGGAACCAAGTGCGTGCCAGTAATGCGTTTCTCGTCAAGCATCTTGCCAAGTTCGATAGAGTAGCGAGAGTTCAGTGTTGGGGTAACCCAATGCTCCGGCATCACCCCCAGCCACTCAACCCCCGAATCCTTCATCGGTGCATCCGGGTTCAGCCCCTTGGTGACGGCGTGGGAGATGGTAGCCTGGCGCTTTTCCGCCAGCAGGGCAATCAGCCGCTGCTGTTCGGCAATCAGGGCGTCAATCTTGGCGGTCTCGCGGTCAAGAAAGACGGCGATGGCTTGTTGCTCTGAAATAGGAGGCATCCCAAGATGAATGTTCCGCATTTCCGAATAATTCGTACTCCAAAGATCGGCGACGATCCCTTTGCCGTTCCGATAAAACTCTTCTTGAAATGGTTGGCAGCGCAGGAGGTGATGCACAAACGGGGTGTAGACTTGTTCTTGTGGGCGGATGACGGTACAGATCAAAGAAACCGAGCCATCACGATCGGACACACCGGAGGAGCCTTTCCGGTCGGATCGGCTGTTGATCACGAAGTCGCCTTTGCATACCTTCTTCCGGTTATCTCCATCGTCCGTCTTGGCGGCTGTATCGAGTTGAGGCACGATTCCGTTTTTGGTTACGGACAGGGCTGGATAGTCCTTGTCGCTGACCTTCTCGCGCCGCTCGTTGAAGTAGTAGCCAATGCGCTTCACATCCCAATGTCCCGGCACCTCCCCCAGCCATTCCACCCCACTCTCTTTATACCTCTCGTAGCGAGGAAAGCTCATACCTCGCCTCCTGCTGAAGCATTGGTGGTGATCTCGTTTTCTTCCGAATCCCACATTTCACGGTAAGCGTCTATGTGACGGGCGGTGGCGAATTGGTCCAAATTCCAGTAGTGACGGCAAAGCTTTTTATAGAGAACGAGCGCGGGCTCATAGCCGCAGAAGCTGAGCAGCTCGTCGAGCGTGTGCTCGATGTGGCTGATGTCACGGCTGCGGGAGTGCAGGATGCTCTCAACGACAGGGGTATATTCCCGGACTACCTGCCGATTCAGCGCCTGGATGCTTTTTGCGATGCCGCAAATAGATTGAAGATGGCTGTCATAGTTCATTTTGTCAGCCCCCCGATCATTGCCAGAATCCGGTCGGTGCATTCCTTCAGCTCGGCATCTATCACCACCAGCGGACGTGGCGGCGCAAAGACGTAGAAATGGCGATTGAAGGGGATTTCATAGCCCACCTTGGTCTTGTCATGATCAATCCAGGCGTCGGGAGCGTGGGGCAGCACCTCACGCTGGAAGTAGACCTCGACATCCTCAGCCAGCGGCACGTTCTCGGTATCGCGTAGGCTGCTGTCGGCGAGCGGTTTGCCCTTGAGTTTGCCCTTGGTTCCCAGAACGATCTTGCCCTGCTCATCACGCAACGGACGCTCGACGGTGATGGTGCGGTAGCCAAAATCCTGATTTTTGAAGATACGGGAGATCGGTTTACCATCGGCCTCGGCCTCCACAAAGGCACCAAAATTCTGGGTGATGCGGGCGATATGCTCATCGGACAGCTCTTTGCGCTTGCTGCCCAGGCTTTTCCGCATCTTCTGCCAGAAGGCAGAGGCGTCGATCAGTTGCACCAGGCCCTTGCGGGACGCTGGCTTGCGGTTACTTAGTATCCAGATGTAGGTGCTGATGCCGGTGTTGTAGAACATATCTGTCGGCAGGCCAATGATTGCCTCCAGCAAGTCGTTCTCCAGCACATAGCGCCGGATTTCGCTCTCGCCGCTGCCAGCGCCGCCGGTAAAGAGCGGCGAGCCGTTGAGGACGATGCCGAAGCGACTGCCGCCTTCCACTGCCGGGCGCATCTTGCTGATGAGGTGCAGAAGAAAGAGCAAGGAACCATCGGAGACGCGGGGCAGGCCAGGGCCGAAACGGCCATTGAAGCCCTGCTGTTCATGCTCCTTGCGAATCTCTTTTTCGACCTTTTTCCACTCAACACCAAAAGGGGGATTAGAAAGCATGTAGTCGAAGGTCTTGCAGGGATGGCCGTCATCGGAAAGAGTATTGCCCGCCACGATATTGTCCACGTCCTGCCCTTTGATCAACATATCGGCCTTGCAGATGGCGTAGGATTCATCGTTCAGTTCCTGGCCGAACATGGTCAGACGGGCCTGGGGATTTAGCTCTTCCAGGTGCTCACCAGCGGTTGACAACATGCCCCCGGTGCCAGCGGTGGGGTCATACATGGTGCGGACCACGCCGGGTTTGGCCAGTACCTCATCATCCTCGATGAACAGCAGGTTGACCATCAGACGAATGACCTCGCGGGGGGTGAAGTGCTCCCCGGCTGTCTCGTTGGAAATCTCGGCAAACTTGCGGATTAACTCCTCGAACACCAGGCCCATCTGCGAATTACTGACGGCCTCCGGGTGGAGATCGACATTGGCGAATTTCTCGACGACCATATACAACAGGCTGGCCTTGGCCAATCGTTCAATCTGGGTGTAAAAGTCGAAGCACTCGAAGATGTCCCGCACTGCCGGAGAGAAGGCCTGGATGTAGGAGAATAGGTTCTCCTTGATATGATCCTGGTCCCCCATCAGCTTCTTCATATCCATGGGTGAGGTGTTGAAAAAGCTCTGCCCCGCCTTGCGGAAGAGGAATGGCTCCGGGTTGATCTCGGCCTTCTGCTTGGCGGCATATTCGGTCAGTACCGCTTTCTTGGTGGCTTCAAGCACACAGTCAAGGCGGCGCAGCACAGTAAAGGGAAGTATCACCTTGCCGTATTCGGATTGTCGGTAGTCCCCTCGCAGCAGATCAGCAACTGACCAAATGAGAGAAGATAGGGCTTGTTGGTTCATAGTATTCCTTATGCTGATGGAATCTCACGCCATTAATCATTCCATGGCGGCAAGCCCTATATCAAGTGGTTAAAAACTTATCGGGGTGAGCTTCGCTCATTATGTACCAGTAGGGATTTTAATTCGCAAGGAGATATGAGAAACTATCGTGACAGGGATATTTGATCAGGAAAATTAGGTTGGGGTTGCTTTGTTCTTTATCAGTATCTCAGTTTATGAGCTTATGCGTAGTATATTGGCGGATCACTCTGGATTTGAGGCGATTGATAGCAGATATTTTAACTATGATAATGTTTCAGCTCACTGGACCCACAATGCTTGCGGAGTCCTTGCTAAGTTGGTGGTTGGGATAATTTATTATGCGGCTTTTTTTCATGACCTGTAAACCCAGCATATAAATATGCTAGTCACATATGGCACAATATAAATAGAGACAGATTGTGCGGGAGTTATTCCTTTCCAGCTACAATCGATGAGCCATCATCTTCGGGCATCTGTGTTTCGCTCGCAGAACCAGTTACATCGTCAGTGTTCGACGGTTTTGATACCTCCCCCAGGCCACTCCATTCCCCTTTGAGATCCAGCGTAAATGGTGGTTGGTCATAGGATGGACCGACGCAGTACTGAGAATTGTCGAGCTCCTCGTCGATGTATGAGGTGGTCAAGATGACTTGATGTGGAACGTCAACGTGCTCTGAGTATTGAATTAGAAGATGATGGAACTTCCGGAAGCGTTCAGGAACCATCCCTTTGTCTTCGATATTATCTAGGATGAAAAACCTCGGCAGACGGCATTGTCCATCCTCGACAGCAAACTTGAGCAGACCTAAATAGAATGAATTTTTAAGAAAAGCTTGTGTGCTGGCAGACAACCGTCCGTGGCGCACAGTCAGGAAGTCCTTCTCGAAGGAGAAAACTAACCCAGTGGAATCATTCAGGGTATCATTCTGGTTGTCAACAACGTCCTCGTGAAGGATGCCGATAGTTAGGTCGCCGATGCGTTGCTGACAGTAATTGCGCCGCTCTTCCTGTTCGGCTTGGCGAAGTTTGAGTTGGCGTTCAATGTGCTCGAGTTTAGAATTGGCCTTTTGAACTTCTTTTTCCAACGAGTCGACCTCAGTTTGGAGCGACTCAAGCCGA
Organism: Desulfocapsa sp.; assembly: GCA_013792135.1. Lineage (GTDB taxonomy): Bacteria > Desulfobacterota > Desulfobulbia > Desulfobulbales > Desulfocapsaceae > UBA2270. Next base: position 18,877 of record VMSP01000185.1, read on the forward strand.
GTCAGATCCTCAATCTTCCGTGTGAGGTAGCCGTAGTCCTTCAGTAACTGGGACACCTTGGCGTCTATGTGTATGGGAGGTGCAACCAACGCTCTTAATTCAGTTAGCGTGCTGTTGCGTCTCCACATCTCTTCTTTGAGAGCATTCTCTTGGTCAACCAACTTCTGTCTTCGGCCGCCAAGGATCTGTTTGCTCTCATTTATCTGGTGCTTGAGTTCCTGCTCGTACCGTAGACGTCCACCAGTAATGGCATCTCCTGTAGTGCTGGCCTTGCATAATGGGCAGTGGTCTTCGCTTGGCTGGGAGAGATCGGCAAGGCAAATTGGGCAATAGGCTAGGGTTACGCTTCCTATGAGGTTGAGGGTTCTGTTGGCCGCCGTAAGATCATTGAGGTTTGACTCAAGTGATGCGATAAAAATCTCAGAATCTGCCGCATTGAGGGAAAGACTTTCGATAGATCTCCGAAACCTCTCAATAGCTGTGTTCAGATTAGCGAGTTGTTTTTCCAGTTCGCATATTTTAGCCTGGTCTTCTTTGCTGCGTTCGGCTGCCTGATCCGTCTGAGTAGAGACTTTTTCAACCGATTTTTCGAGGGCTTGCTGCTGTTCCTGAGCCTGTTCAACAAGGTCTGCATAACTAGAGAGACGAAAATGGGGGTCAGTTTTCTCAGCGGCTTCAAGAAGGCTGTCAAAACGGGACCTTATGTAGGATAAGTGCTTAGCAACTTGAATTTGCTCTTGACGCAGCTCATGACCTTGGAGATCGTCAATGCCCAATAGCATCTCGCCAACGCTACGCCGTATGTCCTGCCTGTCGGCAAATGGTTGCCGTTCCCTGCGAAAAATAGATGTACAGTCCGTATTTTGATCGCCATAGATCATGCGGAGGACCTGATACATCGTCACGTTGGCCTGTGAGTCTACTGACTTGGTCTGTGGCAGGCCAAGATGGTCAAACATGAATTGCGAGAATGATTCTTTACTGTCGCTACGTTGCCTTCCATAGTAGCTCCAGCCAGTCAGAGACTTCATCGTTTCAGTTAATGAGCCTTCGCAGACCGCGATTGACGGGGGAGGCGAGGTGATTTCTCTCCGAAGACTCAAGGTCAGTCCAGATACGTTAAATTCTGCCTGAACCAAATCGCAAGAAGCAGCTTCGTCAGTCCATTCGACATTCTCCCCGCCCAGTACATAGAAGATCATGTCGCTAATGGTCGATTTGCCGCTGCTGTTCTCGCCACGAATTATATTAACTCCAGCATGGAAGGTCTGGTCATAGACCGCCCGACCATGACCGTTGATAACCAACCGATTGAGGAGCATGAACGGTCTATCCGTCATATTTGAACTCCAATAGTCCCGAACGGTCTTTCAGGCCATCCTTGCCGTTGAGAGGAATAGACAGCAGGGTGCTAACAGCCAACTGGTGCCATTCCTCGCCCCTGGCCTCCCATTCTTGGGCGGCAGATTGAAGCAATTCACTTGCAGAGGATTCTGCGTTGGGAGTGAGGATGCCTTCCCGATATTTGTCTCGCTGCACAATGCCCTTAGCGACCATATCCATTGCAACCTGCCCTTGTATTTTGTTCATTTGGGCAAACGCCTGTCTGATGGAATTGGGGTCTTCGTAGCTTGTTGGTAGCTGTCTTATCAGCTTGCGTAGTGCTGCGCTGTGTTTTGTGGGGAGCCTGCACGTACTGATTTCCAGTGGGAAGCATAACAAGAAGTCAATAATACGAAGTCGATCAAATTCAACACCGTGCGACCCACAGTCACAAATGACTGAAGCAAAACGCATCCAACAATGGTAAAAATCAGTCGCTGGATGGTATAGAAGCATTGTAATCCCAGTCTATGTGGCAGTTGCCGGTAAGATAGTAAAGCATGCCGGTGATCTCGGTCATCCCGACTCCAAGCGATGTCGGTGCGTTTGCAATTTGACTCGTTATGGTGTTGGCGAGGTCGGCTATAGCTCCCTCGATTGATCCCGGTTCTACGGCAGCTGCAATCCTGGGTTTGATACGGTGATTGAAGTTAGCGTAGATCTCCCCAAGAATATAGGCGTATATTTCCTGGATTGCCGGATTAAATGTAGTTTTCTTCAATTGTTTAGCGAATCGTTCTTTCGCCTCCAAGGCATCACAAATCAGATGCCCCTTGCCGCAGGCATTGAGCTTCTCGGCAAGGTCACGCGTGAGTGCGGTCTTCTTTGGATTGATCCATGAGAGCAGGCTTTCAACAAATTCTGCCGCTTCGGGGTCTTTACCAATCTGTTCGCGTAGTTGTTCGACCAGGCCCCCTAATTGGGTTTTTGGTGCCTCGATTATGAAGGTCTGACGCTTGTCGATATTGCCAGCGGCGACGTCACCGCCCGCTGTGATTTCCCTTTGGGTAGTCAATCATCGCCCTTGAAAATGTCACCACCGGCCACATCGCCCTTGGCCACGATATTCTCCTGAATAATGTGGCTGACTTTCTTGACTGAAACCTTGCTGTTCTTGACTTTATGTTCACCTTTTATAATGTTGCCACCTGCCACATCCCCGCCAGCTGTAATATTCGATTGTCGAATTTTCCGTTTAATAATCTGGCGAACAAAAATGCCGCCACCTAATAGAGCCGTTACGATAAATATAATCCATCCAGACAATCCGATTTCTAAATATTTTTGCATGGTTATCTTCTAATATCTCGCATGTTTTTTATACTAAGTCCAGCGTATCGTATATGCTTTATATCAGTAGCTCTGCTATATAACAAATGATTTGTACGAATCTGTATACACATACAAAAATAACGATATACGAAAAAACAATATAGGCAAAAGACTTATGTTAATGGCCGGCATACTTCCAAAGGACACATACACCCCTATGAGCCAGTATATTCCCCGGCGATATCTCTTTAAGGGCAAACCATTTCCGTTTTCAATGTAAATTGGCACAGCGCGTTGATATCTGACCAAACTATCCTGTCCACTTTGTCCGAACACTCTGCATCTTCGAAAAGTCCACGCTTCCCATCGCTGGTACAAACTAAAATGATGCCATCCGCAGTCCCTCGCACAGCCAATCCTTCATAAGGTTTGAGTAAATTCGGATCAAAGGCTGTTGCCCGCCGGACCAATTCCCGGTCGTCAAGCAAAACTGCTTCCGCAGGATTATCCTGGGTGAACCGCATGACGGCGCGCGCCAGGTCACTGGCTGTTGCCGCCAATGGCTGCATCGTTTCATCTGTGTATTTGTGGGCGCAGCATCCAGAAATAGATACAAGAATAAACCAGCACAATAGGAAAAGGGGTCTCCTTCGCCAAAGAATAAAAAAAACATTCCTGCATGTCTCTTCCATAAGTTTTGTCTCCTGTTCTTGCGTTCGACGGAGTTATCAGGATCTGATTAGTTTCTCATCCCAGGGCCAGAGCCTTAATTCATTGCTATTATTGTCGACACCGGTGTCCAGACTCCAATCGCCAAATGCAGCTATATGATGATCGCCAAGCTTGTCGTCATTCCCGAACAAATCATCTGACAACACGGTCCATGCCTCAAGAATGTGGCCATGAGTCTTCTTGAAAATTGCCGCGAAGGAAGAGGGCTTGCCAAGATCTTGCGGCTGCTCAAAGTCAGGATTTTTGGGATCAGTCGTGTTTTTAACACTGGAACTGACAGGGACCTTGACCTTCTTAAAAAAACTCTCATCAAGCTCGCTATTTGCAGGATAGGCCAATGCCCCGCTGGCCATGTGTCGTCCAAAAACTGGAATCTTCCGCCCAACCTCAGCTAAATCGACCAGTTTAATAAAGAAAGCGTGCCACTTGTCGATCTGGTCCTCTTGTACTTGCTGAGGAGAGAAGGCGTTTTCCAGGCAGGTTTTCCAGAGCATCTCCACATCATCGTTCAAATCGATAGCAGTTCCACAGGATCTAATCTCGCCTTTCATGTTATCAGAGACGTGCAGATCTAATCCTGTGATCTCTTTATAAATCCACACATCCTGATTCATCTCGCAGCGACGGTGGTCCTCTTTATTAAATTCATATTTCCCAACCCGTATATTTACCACTGGATGTATCGTAACATCTGCAATAAGGTGGGAAACGAAGCCCAAAAGCCACGCAAATTGTTGCCGCCATTCTTGGGCATCAGGAGAATCGATACGTGCCTTATGCAGAATCGGCATAGCGCATTTGACCATTTGGTCAGTCTTGCCTTTGTGCATGAGGTCGGCCCAATCTGCGTCAAGACCAAGGTAGGGATAGTCGGGACTGACACCACCTAGATAGACAAAACGCCCCCAATGATCGAGCACGTCCTGAATGGCGGGGATTTTTCTTCGTCCCTCTCTTATAGCACTTCGAACTAATGTCAGATGTGTATATCCACCAGCCATAAAACCTCCTTTTCTGTCTCTGCTCCTGAGAGTTTGAAGATAGCTTTGAATTATCTTCAACACTGAGAGTCAACAATTTCCCCAATATACAAACCCGCTGTTTTAACCATAGGCAACTCTTGCCAATTAGTGGTGTAAGCAGGTGACTTCCGTGTCTGTTGCATTGACCACGATTTATCCTGATGCAGGTTGTAAAAAATGGACACCGTTTTCATCCATGAAAAACGTTAAAGTAAGGGACTTTTCCTTTACCGGAAAATCCTGGCAAAGCGCTCATTAACAACCTGCAGGTATTTCTCCTTCATTTTGTCCGATAAAAAGCTGACTTCGAGTAAGGCCTCCCATTGTGGGCGAATATTTGCAAAGTCGGTTGTTATCTTATCAATGATCCGCTCGGTCAATCCCAGGCGATCTCTAGCAAAATACTCCAGGAAATCCTCTCGTCGCAGTTTATTCTTTCTTGCATTCAATGGTAAGGCCAGCTCTTCTTCAGGTCGAGGAAGGATAATAGTGGTGTTCAGCAGGTCATAGGCCGGGGTCAGGGAAATAATATCCTGATTGCGAATAACGGAAAAGTTTTTCAGGTGCATATCTTCGTTGCCAACCAGGAAGCTGAACAGAGTCAGACGCAGGAGTTTTACCTTCTCTACGGCCGGAAATGTGCAAAAGGTCTCAATCAATTTGGCAACTTGCTCCATACTGGAGCGATACTTTGTCTCCCGGTTTCGACCACCAAGCTGAGCAAAATCCTCAACATGTCGTTTCCCTTTATGGCCGACTCGGTCAAAGCGCTTGATAAAGTATGTCATCTCCCCGTCCTGTCCATGCAATAGACCATGCAGCGGCACCTCAATGCCTGCAAGGGAGGCGAGCCTCATAGTGAGGTCCTCATTCTCGGGTACCTGGACGTAATCAGCGATTTGCGGTTTGAGAATGTACTGCCCATTCTTATCAACGAGGATAAATTGCTGTTTCTTTATTTGCAACCTGGCCGAAAGTTTCGGCTGCACCCCCTGAATTGACATCTTCTGGGATCGAGCAGCGGCCTCCTGTCTCAACTCCAATGAGGTAAAGGAGAGGGGTTGCAGGTTAGTGAGCTGGCGGGAAAGGCGCTTTAAACCACTTTGTGAGTATAGGCCCTCGCATGGTTCATAGGTGAGAGGGCAACGGTTCATAGCGCCTCTTTGATAGTGACGGCACCAACCGTATCCGCACCAACGATCAGGAGTTGACCAAATTTGTCATCGCGATCGAGCTTCTTCTGGCGTAACAGGGCCTCAAGCTGAAAGCCTTCAGGAAGCAGGCCATCAAAAAAGGGGGGAAACTCGTTAAAGCGATACGGCTCTTCCTGAACCGGCATGGTCAGTGAGATGGGTGGCCCGTTATACCCTTGTTCATATTGAAAAGAATACTCGCGGCCATTTTCTGCCTCAATGAGCTGACCGGTAAAATCATTTTCAAAAAAAACTCTAGCGCTTCGCATCGGAATGTTCCCTCAAAAAGGCCTCCCACAGGGGGCTGTGAAAATCCAGCTCAATGTTCATTACCTGCAAAACCTTGAGAAGTTTATCCAATCTTACGCTTATTTTACCGTTTTCAAGCTCATAGATCATGTTCTTGCCGACCCCGGCCAGTTCAGCCAGCTCCTGCTGAGTCAAGCCGCTTCGTTTACGATGAAATAAAATAATATCTGCGAGACTATTCTGCATAAATCTCCCTTTATTG
>VMSP01000047.1:0-40000 GCA_013792135.1 Desulfocapsa sp.
AACATAGGTATCAATGGCTTCCATCAGCTCCCAAATACACTTGCTAGCCTCAGGATCTTCTGGATTCTCCAAAGCCTTCAAAGCAGAGCCATGGATGATCGGAACATCATCACCAGGGAAGTCATACTTGTCAAGAAGCTCTCGCAGCTCCATCTCTACCAGTTCGATGAGTTCAGGATCATCCACCATGTCGCATTTATTGAGAAAAACGACAATACATGGCACACCAACCTGGCGGGCAAGAAGAATATGCTCGCGGGTCTGAGGCATGGCACCATCATTGGCACCAACCACAAGAATCGCACCGTCCATCTGGGCCGCACCGGTAATCATGTTCTTAATATAGTCTGCATGACCTGGGCAGTCCACATGTGCATAATGGCGATTGGCCGTCTCATACTCAACATGCGCGGTGGCGATAGTAATTCCACGCTCTTTTTCTTCCGGTGCCTTATCGATCTCACTGAAATCAGTAAACTTAGCCAAACCCTTAGTGGAAAGTACGCGGGTTATCGCAGCGGTCAGGGTTGTTTTACCATGATCAATATGACCCACAGTACCAACATTGACATGTGGTTTTTTTCTTTCAAACTTTTCTTTTGCCATAGTCGTCGTCTCCCTGACCATAAACTGGTTAAAATAGCATTCCAGATGGAGCCCACAACCAGAGTCGAACTGGTGACCTCATCCTTACCAAGGATGCGCTCTACCAACTGAGCTATGTGGGCCTTACCTGTACAATCGAAAAAAAACTTCTACTGGAGCGGGAAACGAGACTCGAACTCGCAACCCTCAGCTTGGAAGGCTGATGCTCTACCAATTGAGCTATTCCCGCCTGATACCTAAATGCAGAACGATAAAGAGATGGTGGAGGGGGGAGGATTCGAACCTCCGAAGGCGCTGCCGACAGATTTACAGTCTGTTCCCTTTAGCCACTCGGGAACCCCTCCATTCACAACCTACTTTAACTATAACAACCTTACTGCTATTACTTCACAACCGATCCCATAAAAAAATCCAAGGATCATGTCTTTAAATTTCTGGAGCTGGCGATGGGACTCGAACCCGCAACCTGCTGATTACAAATCAGCTGCTCTGCCAGTTGAGCTACGCCAGCATACAAAGACAACTAATATACCTACAATATAAGAGTAAAGCAATCTTTTTTTTATTTATAGCTGTTTTTGTTCTTCTGTAACCGACCTGATTTAAATAAAAAAAAGGCCATGTCAAAAAGACACGGCCTTTACAACCGAAAACATCTGATCATATTTACATATTAACGGGATTTTTACCAAATGCACTTTCTCTATATCTTTCAAAAGCCATGGCAAAAGTCCGATAAACAAGATGGGCGAACTTTGTATAGGGCATATACAGAAAAAGCATCATTACGGATACCAGATGAATAAAATAAATAATATATCCAAGTGCTGGTAATCCAGCCCAGCGAGCAATCTCAGCGAGGAGTCCGGTAGCACCAACAGCCATAATTTCCCAAATCAAAAACCAATCATAAAAAGTAGGTTTCAAACCCTTTTCTGACTCTTTTCTTGAGCGATTCATCCAGAGAATCCCTATCCCTACAATCATGGCAACAGCAGAGATATTGGCAAGAATTTTAACGGGATTCCATACAGACATCGGGCCATGTAGAAAACTAAGTGCCGGAATAAGAGCAAGCACATCATTTGCTGTGGCAGACCAGACAGTAACGATAAAGAGACCAATAAATGAAAGCATCAATGGCAGATGACCCTGCACCCGATCAATATTCTCTTTACACTCTCTGAAACGAGTGTGTTGAACAATTTCCTGAACCGATGGCCAGAGAAATTCCTTAACAAACTGTACACACGAAGGCCTAAAATCGCCTTTGATTCCAGCGTTTTCTTCCATACCCTTCCACATCTTTGAAACACCTTTATAGGCCGAGACAACAGCCAATCCGGCAGCAGAGAGCATAATAAGATCGATAACAAAGACATTCTTGGTCAACCAATGGAAATCCCAATGACCAAAAAAACGTTGATATCCATAGGTGGAAAAATCAGCCGCTGAAGGAACAGAAAGCCCGCCTGAGACCAACCACAAAACAAAAATAATTACAGAAGGGATTGCAATCAACATCGGCAAGCCCTTTGAACTTGATGCGAGCTTGGCAAAGCCAGACGGCCATCCATAAAAGGTATAAGCATAAGCCCTGATAGAACCAAGGACATCGCCCGGTTTTGCCCCACGTGGACAATAGGCAGTACAATCACCACAATTATGACAGAGAAAAACATCAGGATCAGCAACCAGCTTCTCCTTCAGGCCCCACTGGGCCCAAATCATCTCTTTGCGCGGAAAAGGCTTTGTATCCGTAGAAAGAGGACAAACTACAGAGCAGGTAGCACACTGATAACATTTCTTCAGCGTGTCACCACCAGCACCTTTAAGATATTTAATAAACTCTAAATCCGGTTGAACATTCATCCTTCTCATCCTCCTGTTATATTATCAAATCTTTTGATTAAGACTAGAAAAGATCGAAAATCTCTCCACTCAAGAGAAACATAATACTGGCGCTCCCCTCTATTTGCAAGAGAAGGAACACCAGTATCTACTCAACAGGACTAGAAACCCTTAAAGGGGTTAGGACCAAGTTCAACTATCTCATCAACAAAATCATTGAGAAGCTGAGGGATCTTATCATAGTCGGTAATCGATATCTGCTCAGAGCGTACACGCTCAGGCTCAAGCCCAAGGGTGGAGAGAGAATCACCTATGTTTTCCATACGCTTGCTGGCAATTTCAGAACCCTTGACAAAATGGCACTGATAATCGTCACCATATTTGCAGCCAAGAAGCATGGCGCCGTCCATACCAGCAGAGAGCAAGTCGCGTACCCATGCCATATTTACAGAACCAAGACAACGAACAGGAATGATACGAACCATATGATTGAGCTTGTTCCTTCTCATGCCCGCCATATCCAAGGCAGGATACGCGTCATTCTCACAGGCAAAAATCACAATACGCAACTTGTCTTCATCATCTTCAGGAACCTCAATGGACTTAAGCATCGCGCCAATGAGATCGACATTATAATCCTTGAAGCCGATAATACGCTCAGGGCAAGCTCCCATACAAGTACCGCACCGACGGCAACGGGTTGGGTTCGGCAATGGAGTACCCTTGGCATCATCATCAAGGGCCCCAAATGGACACTCTTCCGTACAACGCTTACACTGGGTACAACGCTGCATGAAGAATTCTGGATAGGTCTTATCACCTGATCGTGGATGTACTGACACTCCGCGGTCAGCAGACTCGATACACTGAATAGCCTTCAATGCCGCACCAGTAGCGTCATCAATGGTTTCTTCCATGTTCATGGCCTTACGCACACCACCACAGGTATAAACTCCGGTCCGACGAGTCTCATAAGGAAAGCAGATGAAATGTGAGTCGGCATAGCCATCAAAGAGACCAAGATCAAGGAAAGCAGGACCTTGGCGATAGGCCAGATTGATTGAATTCTCGAATTTGGTCGTTGGTACCATACCGGCAGCCAAAACCACAAGATCAACATCTAGACTCAAATCTTCACCTAAAAGGGTATCTTTTGCCGTAACCGTACAGCCATTGCCAGCAGCAACGACACTTGTCACTGCCGCTTTGGTCAGGAAGATGCCATCGTCCTGCTGAATCCCTTTATAAAAGAGCTCCATATGACCTGGAGTCCGCATATGCTGATAGAGGATATAGGCCTTGGCATCAGCATTGTTTTCACGTACATATTTTGCCTGTTTCAATGCAACCATAGAGGTTACAGAGTTACAATAAGGAAAATCCTGATCGTGCTCCTCACCGCCTGGACTCATGACAAAGGCAACGGAGTTAATGCCGGAAAGTTGATTATCCTTGGCCATTTTTTCAAACTGAGCGTTGGTAACAACCTTCTCATTGACCCCACAACCGAGATGAGTGTATTCAGAGACATCTGCGGGAACCCAACCGGTGGCGAGAACAACAGCGCCAAATTTTTGGGCATCAGGATTGCCTTCTGCATAAGGTTTGAGACCAGCATTGGGATCTTCCATCTTACCTTGGCTGATAAGGTCCTGCTCATCAACACCAACTTTAGCGGGAGCATCCCACTCAGTTTTGGAACCCGCAGCCTTCAGAGTAACCCCAAAATCACCGGGAGCACCACCAATACGGGCCACTTCCGTGCTGGTCTTCACTGTAATATTGCTATCGGCCTCAACTGCTGCAACCATTTCACCAATTGAATTTGGTTCAAGATCCGCATAAGGAAGCTTGGTCGGAAATTGTTTGGCCCAGCCAAGAGCCTTCCCACCGAGTTTATCGGCCTTTTCTATAATAGTTACTTTGCTTCCCGCCTTGGATGCTTCCAGGGCTGCAGTCATACCGGCAATACCACCACCCATCACCAGGATTTCCTTGTTCAGGGTCTCCAATTGAAAGGGTTCAGGTAGTTCAGTCTTTTTGGCACGAGTACAGGCCATGCGGACATAGTCACTGGCAGTCTCCTGCATCCATTCCTGATGCGCATCCTCTTTACCCTCTTCAGCAACACCAGCAGACCAAATAACCTGCTCACGCAGATTGGCCCGAACAGTGATCTTATCATTCCCAAAATCAAACTCATTCTGCATAACACGAGGAGAGCAAGCACAGATCATTACGGTATTTACACCGTTCTCACTCATATCTTTTTCAATAAATGCACGACCATCTGCTCCGCAGAGGTACGAATGGTCCTTGCAATCCATGGCCATTTCACTTGTTACTACCTTCGTCAGCTCTTCTATATTCAGAGCCTCGCCGATGCCGCAACCCGTACATATATAGGCACAATACTTTTTATCCATTGATTACGACCTCCTGGAAACCTGAATTGCCTTTAAGGCAGCAGCAGTAGATGACTGGTTAGTGGTGACAACATCAGCAGCCTTACGTGCACAACCTGCTGCAATCATCCCCTTTTCTGGGTCAGAGATTATAAACCCACTGTTATCCATGGCCAGGGCAACGGGAACACCCTGAACTGCCAAGGAAGGCTGCATTCCGGTTGCAAGAACTGCCATATCCACTTTTTGTCTGATTTTATTACCAGTTACCGCATTCTCAGCGACAACGGTAACTCCACCATCAGCTTCAGGGATAATCTCTGCGACTTTCCCTTTGATAAAGGTCGAATTCTGATCGGCCATCAACTTCTCACGGAATTTTTCATATTTACCGGGAGTACGGAGATCGATATAGAAGACATAAATTTTGGCCTCAGGATAGCGCTCACGGATATAGGTCATCTGCTTGAAGGTGGCCATACAGCAAACATAGGAACAAAATTCAAGATGATTTTCATCCCTGGAGCCGGCACACTGCACAAAAGCAAACGACTCAGGCTCTTTGCCATCACCAGGACGAACGATAGCTCCATCGGTAGGTCCTCCAGGCGCTGCCATCCGTTCAATCATCATATTAGTAACAATGGCTTGAGACTGACCAAACTTCAGATTTTCCATTTTAGTTGGATCATAAGGTGTCCAGCCGGTAGCCCAGATAATAGCACCAACCTTTATCACCTTGGTCTCTGTCTGCATCTCAAGATCAACAGCATTATACTTACAGGCCGCTTTTACTGCTGCAGCCCCAGCCGCGGACAGGGCTGCTTTATTGATTACATAACGGCGCGGAAAGGCCATCTCATGAGGAAGATATGCCGCCTTACTCTTATTCATACCGAGATTGAAATCATTATCAATCTCATCTGAACAGGCAATGGTACATTCACCACACGCGGTACAATTGGCATTGACATATCGCGGTGCTGTTTCCAATGTTACTTCATAATTCCCCGGCCCACCGGTTACGGACTTGACGGTGGTCATTGTATAAGGACGAATCTTACGATTATCTTTTATCCGTTTAAAGTTGATCTCCAAACCACAACTTGGCGGGCACAGCTTGGGAAAATATTGATTAAGTTGCGCTACACGACCACCAAAGTAGGCGTTTTTTTCGACCAGAAAAACATCATTTCCGACTTCAGCGGCTTCAAGGGCCGATGTCAGCCCACTGATACCACCGCCTACGACCAAAATTGCACCTGAAGTGCCTTGCTCGTCAGTCATACCATCCCTCCATGAGTACTCTTAATATTTTCTTTGAAAGTCTTTTACTCTGCTCACTCTAGTATGAATGAGTGGATCAAAGACATCAATTCCTAACCAATTCAATTCCGTTAACCTACTGTGCTACAAAAAAAATTTCATTACTAAACTACACAAAAAAAAATTAACAAAACAATATTTTTTTTGTAGTTCATCCAGATCAAAGGGTTCTAAAAACCTTTGGCCCGAATCAACCACAATACATAGAAAAAATCTCCAGGAATCCGAAGACTCCTGGAGATTTTTTTATTCCATCATGAAACCAGATTCTAAAATTTTAGAGCCAAGGATCGGTCGCAACGATGTTGATACACTCAACCTTCTCACAGAGCCAATCCTGGGTCTCAGGATTGAAAGTGGAATTAACGAAACACTTCCAGTTTTCGTCATCAACCGCTGGGAAGTCAGAGCGATAATAGAATCCTGGGTAGCGGGACTCTTTACGGAACTCAATGTGACGAATATGAGTCTCTACACACCATATACGATGGTAGTTCTCCCAGCAACGAAGGAGCTCATGCAGATCGCCAGCTGCCATCAAAGCTGCATCTTCACGAAGCATTTTCAGAAGATCAAGGCAGATGTTCAGAAGTTTACCAGAGGTCATGTAATAGGTAGCTACACCACCACCATACTCATCAGTGGCCTTCATCAAGCGCATCATGATACCTGCTGGTTTGCAGAAATTAGGATTCACGTTTGAAGAGGTAGAAGCACCAACATGCTCATGGTACAGCTTAACTGGTGCATAGATCTCATCAGCAAGTTCCTGAGCGGTTTGTTTAAGTTCTGGTTTGAAGGAAGCGTTGTCACGACAGTATTTCACCATCTGCTTGGCAACGATACGACCTTCTGCATGGGCACCGGAAGAGAACTTATGACCGGAAGCACCAACTCCATCACCAGCAGTGAAGAGTCCGTCAACGGTGGTCATACGGTTATAACCCCATTTGTACTTGTGGGAACGAGATGCGTTGGCAACATCGGGAACCCAAGCTTCCTCTGGACCAGAGGTCCAAATGCCACAACAACCGGAATGAGAACCAAGCATGTAAGGTTCAGTTGGCATAATCTCAGATCCAACCTTCTCAGGCTCGACGTTGGCACCGGCCCAGAGACCAGCCTGACCAACGGACATATCCAAGAAATCTTCCCAGGCCTCAGACTCAAGATGTTTCCAGTATTTCTTCACACCCTTCTCATCCATGCCAGCAGCTTTTTTGGCATCAAGGAAGGCATTCAGGGCAACATCGGTTGCCATGTAGATTGGACCACGTCCGGCCTTTAACTCATTGATCATGAGATGATTACGCAGACAGGTAGGAGTAACGGCAGAGGCGCCATAAGGCATAAATTTCTCAAGTTCCTCTTTTACTGCTGGGCTGTTGGCATAAAACTCACCAAGACCATTCTGTACCTTGGCCTTGAACAGGAGGAACCAGGCACCAACAGGACCGTATCCATCTTTGAAACGAGCTGGGGTGAAGCGATTCTCCATCATGGTCAGAGTAGCACCAACCTGGGCACACATGGTGTAGGTGGAACCGGCATTCCATACTGGATACCAGGCACGACCTTTACCCTCACCAGTAGAGCGTGGGCGGAAAATATTAACTGCACCACCACAGGCTACGAGAGCAGTCTTGCAACGGAAGACATGCACTGTATTATCACGGGTAGAGAAACCAACTGCACCAGCGATCTGATTTGCCTTATTTTTGTCAAGGAGCATCTTCACAATAAAGATACGCTCAAGACAGTTCTCGGCACCAAGGGCAGTCTTTGCAGGCTCTGCAACGATACACTTGTAAGACTCACCGTTGATCATGATCTGCCATTTACCGGTACGAACAGGAGTACCGCCTTCACGCAGGCTCTTGGCAGGGGCAGCACCATCAAGGTTGTTACCATCTGCATCGAGTTTCCAGATTGGGAGACCCCATTCTTCGAACAGCTTTACGGACTCATCTACGTGACGACCACAGTCATAGATCAAATCCTCACGAACAACACCCATGAGGTCATTACGAACCATCTTTACATAACTCTCAATGGGGTTCGCGCCGATATAGGTGTTGATAGCAGAAAGACCCTGGGCAACAGCTCCAGAACGCTCCATAGCAGCCTTATCAACAAGGGTAATCTTCATGTCAGCAGGTGCCCACTTTTTGATCTCAAAAGCAGCGCCGCAAGCAGCCATACCGCCACCAACAATCAGAACGTCGACATCATGCTCGACGATCGCCGGATTTACCACGGCAGCAATTTCACCTTGTGGTTTATTTGGTAATGCCATATTAAAATCTCCTTAAAATATTAAAAGAGTTTGTTTACAATTCTTCTCAAAGAAAAAGAGTCAGAATCACTTTGTTGGTGTTGGCAGAGAAGACTCAAGAGCCAGACACTCATCATCAAGATTAGCGCCCATGGTACCTAAGTATGCATTAGCAGCACCTTCAGAGGTGGTACGAATTGGGAACTTGAAGCGCTTCAGGTTACCATTACGAAACTTAACGGTCCACATGATATCAGCAGCACTGCGCATTGGATGAACCTGACCGCCCATTGGTACAAAGTCATCATAACCACGAACAAAGATTGCGCCCTGGGGACAAATCTTTACACATGAATAACACTCCCAACAGGCATCTGGCTCCTGATTGTAGGCCTTCATCTCTTCTTTGTTAAGCACCATCAGGTCGTTGGGACAAATGTACATACACGCTGTCTTGTCTCCGCCCTTGCAACCATCGCACTTGGAAGGATCTACATAACTTGGCATAAAACTACCTCCTCAGTTCATTTTTACTTTTGCGACCCAGAACCGACTGGGCCAACTTAACTCCTACACAACAAACATACTCCACAACCCCCTATATCAGAGACAAGGAGGCAGCTTACAAACACACAACTACATATAATATCAGAGCATTCTAACAGTCTTTCCTCAACAACAACAAAATGAACGCTCACTCATTTTCATAGAGTTAATCTTATAATTTGTTGCCGATTAATTGTCAAGAAAATTAATCACTGAAAATTATGGGCCGTTATGAAATAACCTGGCCTGCTATATTCATTTCGTTACAGCTCGTTCTGCCGTTTTGGATAGACATGTGATACATGTGGGTCGGGGTTTTTTACTTACGTTATACTGACAACGATTCTGCTGAGTTTAATATGATTTCCTGACCAGAACCTCTCTGGGCCGTGCACCATCAGCCGGACCAACAATTCCCTCTTTTTCCATCATTTCAATCAATCTTGCAGCCCGATTATAGCCAATCCGTAGACGACGCTGGACCATTGAAATGGAAGCCTGCCCAGACTCGCAGACCATGGCGATTGCCTCATCATAACGTTCGTCGGCCTCCTCATCACCTGGCCCGACATCACTTATTCCCTCCTCAACCTCCGCAACAACGGAATCATCATAGCTGGCGCTCCCCTGTTTTTTCAGAAAATCAACAATCTGTGTCGTCTCAACCTCTGAGATATACGCGCCATGAATCCTCTGCAAAGGTCTTCCTGAGGGCAAGTAGAGCATATCACCTGACCCCAGAAGATGCTCAGCACCAGCACTATCTATAATTGTTCTTGAATCAATTTTAGAGGCCACTTTAAAAGAAATTCGAGTGGGAAAGTTAGCCTTGATAAGCCCTGTCAGCACGTCCACGGAAGGACGCTGAGTCGCAAGGATAAGATGCATTCCCGAAGCCCTGGCCATCTGAGCCAATCGGGCAATGGAGGCTTCCACATCTTTCGAGGCAACCATCATCAGATCTGCCAGCTCATCGACAATAATGACGATGTAAGGTAATTTTTCCGCTCCGGTCTCGTTGTAGGAGTCAAAGTTTTTCACCTTTGCCTCTTCGAGCAGCCGATATCGGCGCTCCATTTCCCGCACCGCCCATTGTAAGGCTCTGGAAGCAAGTTTGGGCTCCACCACCACCGGATGCAGTAAATGCGGAATCCCTTCATATCCGGACAGCTCAATCCGCTTAGGGTCGACCATCAAAAGCCGAACTTCATCAGGGGTCGCATTATAGAGCAACGACGAGATAATGGTATTAATGGCGACACTCTTCCCCGCACCGGTAGCGCCCGCAATCAGCAGATGCGGCATTTTAGCCAGATCTGCAATGACTGGATTGCCAACCACATCAAGACCGAGAGCAATGGAAAGTTTAGCCACTGAGGAACGATATTTTTCCGTGGTCAAGAGATCCCGAATGTACACCACCTGCCGATCTTTATTAGGAATCTCTATCCCCAGGGCCGCCTTGCCAGGGACTGAACCCACCACCCTGACAGATTGTGCCTTCAGTCCCAAGGCCAGATCATCAGCCAGGGCTACAATCTTATTAATCTTCACTCCAGCCGCTGGTGCATACTCATAGGTGGTCACCACCGGACCTGGTGAGATGCCAACCACCTTGCCTGAAACGCCAAAGTTAATCAGCTTTTGCTCCAGTTGTTTGGAGACTTTATAATACTCTTCTTTATCCACCTTCTGCTGAATCAACTCTGGTTTTTCGAGCAAGGACAAGGGAGGCAGACGCCATTCTCCCCTGGCAAGTGGTCGCAAGGCAAAGATTTCATCATCCCCTGAAGTGTCTGGCGCCATACGTGATTCCTTGACAACAGGGACTCCACTTAAAAGGAGAGGCACAGCCTCACCCGCTCCCACTTCCTTTCTTACCGACCTTTGCTCTCTGACTTGTTCAACAACACTTCCCTGTCTACTCTCGTTCTGGCGAATCTCCCGCTTCCCCCTCATATTCTTGAATGCTCCCCAGAACAAAGAGCCAAAGGTATAGGGAGAAAGGCGGGTAGAAAGCATGATGGAAATCACAAAGATCAACACTAAAAAAAGAACGGCCCCCGGCCCACCAATCACTGAACGCAGTAGATCCAGAACCGTCTTTCCTAGAAATCCGCCAGCTTCCACGCTCACAAATCCCTGCAATGACAGAGAAGAAAATAGCCCGCAGGCCGCAATAACCGCACCGGTCAAACCTGCTGTTATCTGCGGCAAGCGATCAAAGCTCATACGGGGACCAAAAAAAAGAAAAGAACAGAAAAGTAGAAGCACGTCCAGAAGATAGGCACCCACACCGATAAATTCCACGAGAAACCTGGCAAGAATCCGGCCTAATTCACCGCCCCAGTTTGGGCCGGTGGATAGAGATGTGGACAACAGACTGATAAGAAGAAAACAAGAAAGAAAAATTCCACAAACAGCAACCGCTTCCTGTTTCAGCCCAGGCCTTGTCTTGATTGGTGTTTGATTCATAGGGAGGGGCAGGTCAGTTTTTTACAGACGGGTCAGAGTCATCCTTCGTCGCCTCGTCTCTTTTGCCCGCCGTTTTTTGGCCATCCGTGTCTTGAGCAACCTTGAGCTCTCCCTGGCCAGCATCACTGCCGCGGATTACAACACGCACCGCATCAAGGATACCATTAACAAAGGGAGGCGATTCTTCCGTTCCATACCGTTTAGCGATCTCCACCGCCTCATTGATGACCACCTGGTCAGGCGCATCTTCACTGAACAGCATCTCATAGACTGCAATACGCAAAAGATTTCTATCCGTCAGAGCAATCCTTTCCATACGCCAGTTACTCGCACTTTCCCTTATCAATGTGTCAATACGATCAAGATGGCGCATGGTTCCCCGCAGCAACTCAAGGGCATAAGGGAGTGCCAGCTTCTGTACCGAATAGAGGGCACAAAACCGTTCAAAACGTGCATCAAAATCGTCTTGTAACTGAACACCATCAGGAAAGAACTCTTCCTGAAAAAGAAACTGCATGGCAGCCTCACGTGATTTTCGACGTATTCCCATGGAATAAAACAATGAAGCGCAAAGGGTTAATCAATATTGTTAACGTAATGTTATAGATATTGAATTATTCAACCACAAAACAGTTGAAATACCGTCAATGACGATGAATTTCTTATATCTTTAAAATATTTTGTGGTGATTGATACAACCTGTCTTCAACAGATGAAGCAGTTACTGAAGATTAATAATCAGGTTCGCCATTTCAATAGCGGCCACGGCAACCTCTGCACCTTTATTTCCCGCTTTGGTGCCGGAACGTTCAATGGCCTGCTCAATGGTTTCCGTGGTCAACACACCAAAAAGGACGGGCACCCCTGTTTCCAGACCCACTTGGGCAGAACCCTTGGAAACCTCATTGACCACCACATCAAAATGGGGAGTAGCACCGCGAATGACGACACCAAGACATATCACCGCATCATACTTCTGAGACGAAGCCATTTTTTTGGCAATAAGGGGAATCTCAAAGGCACCGGGAACCCGTGCGACATCGATATCTTCATCCAAAGCTCCGGAACGGACCAGAGTATCGAGAGCTCCTTCCAATAGCTTCTCCGAGATAAAAGAATTAAAGCGGGCGACAATAATTGCAAATTTTTTACCATCCGCCTTCAGGTTTCCTTCAATCATGTTTGCCATAGCATTATCACCTTCATTACTTGTATATGTAGAGTAGCCTCTCAAAAGAAAGAGGCCTTTATTTTACCCGTTTTATTCATCTTCAACTTCCATCAGATGGCCCATCCGGTCCCGCTTGCACTGTAGATAGCTCCGATTCTCCACACTTGCCGCCATCTCAATGGGGAAACGTTCCACCACCTCAATACCATAGCCCTCAAGGCCGATGATCTTCTTTGGATTATTTGTAAGCAGGCTCATTTTTCTGACCCCGAGATCACGGAGGATCTGAGCCCCGATACCATAATCACGGAGATCGGCCTTAAAACCCAAATGGATATTGGCCTCAACTGTATCCATCCCCTCTTCATCCTGGAGATTGTACGCCTTCAATTTATTAACAAGACCAATACCCCGTCCTTCCTGGCGCATATAGAGCAGAATGCCAGTGCCTTCCTGATCAATCATCCGCATTGCCGCATGCAACTGCGATCCACAGTCGCAACGGGCGGAACCAAAGACATCTCCGGTAAGACATTCGGAATGAACGCGGACCAACACCTTTTTCTCGGGATCAATCTGCCCTTTCACCAGGGCAATATGTTCCAGGCTGTCCACGTCATTGGTATAAACCACAGCCCTGAACTCACCGGCATGTTCCGTGGGTACCCGGGTCTCAACCGCACGATGCACCAGGATATCCTCACGCAGGCGATAGGCGACCAGATCAGCAATGGTGGCAATTTTCAGATCATGCTTCGCAGCAAACTTCTCCAGATCAGGCATCCTGGACATGGTTCCATCGTCATTCATGATCTCACAGATAACCCCTGCCGTGCTGCAGCCCGCAAGACGGGAAAGATCCACCGATCCTTCAGTCTGGCCAAGACGAACCAACACCCCGCCCGCCCGGGCTCGCAGCGGAAAAACATGCCCGGGATTGACCAGATCATAAGGCTTGGCATCAGGCGCAACTGCGACCTGGATGGTACGGGCCCGATCCGCTGCCGAGATACCGGTAGATACCCCGGTGCGGGCTTCAATACTGATAGTAAAGCCGGTGCCGAAGGGACACGTGTTTTCACTTACCATCATCGGTAATTGCAGTTTGTCCACAAGGTCCGGACTCAGCGTCAGACAGATCAACCCCCGACCATACCTGGCCATGAAATTAATGGCCTCTGGTGTCACCGCCTCAGCGGCCATACAGAGGTCTCCCTCATTTTCCCTATCTTCATCGTCAACCAGGATGACCATTTTCCCGGCCTTGATATCTTGTATTACTTCCTCAATTGGACTTACTGACATGATCAGGTACCTTGCGTTAAAATAAACTATCCCTCACCCCTTCATCGATGAAGGAATATTGAGGAGCCGTTACAAAACAAACTTGCATCACTTATCTTTTTACGATCATTTCCTTACGGCTCTTGATGCCGTTTTGCTTACCCATGTGGTCATTTTTTTATTACAGCCGCTTAACATCAAAAGGGCATCAAAAAAAACCATGCTCTGCAAGGAAGGCAGGATTAATTATTCCTTGTTCCGGCCCGGAAGAAGTAGGGGGATGAACGGCAAGAAGCTTCTCCACATATTTACCGATAATATCAACCTCAATATTCACCCGACTACCGATCTTCAATAGACTAAGGGTGCTCACCTGCAAGGTGTGCGGAATAATCGAGACCTCAAATCGCCCAGCACTGCAGTTGTTCACGGTCAGACTGACCCCATCAATGGTGACTGATCCTTTTTCAATCACATAGCGATTCCATTGCTCAGGCAAGGAAAAAGAAAAAAGTGTAAAAACCCCTGTGTTACGTCGTTCTCGCACCGTGGCTACACAATCAACATGACCTGAGACAATATGCCCTCCCAACCTGTCGGACAAGCGCAAAGCTCGTTCCATGTTGACCGGACCACCAACGCCAAGCTCTCCAAGTGTGGTACGCGTCAAGGACTCTGGGGACACGTCCACGGTAAAACGCCGGCCCTGTATGCCATAGGCCGTCAGGCAGACTCCACTGATAGCAATAGACTCCCCTTCCTCCGGACCAACAATATCAAATCCGGCCTCAAGGTCAAAGGCCAAGCCACCACCAGTGCCTCGTCTCCCGCGCAATATGCCTGTACCCGCAACAATGCCTGTAAACATGATCTGCCCCTGAGCCGTTATTCAAAAATGGCTATAACCTTGAAATACCATGATCGGCAAAAAGAACCGTAGCGAAACAGCCTGAAATGTAATGGTTATTTCGCTACGGTTCTCAACCTGTCTCAGACAGCCTCTTCCAGTGCCTGGGCCTTTTTGAGAAAACGCTCGGCAATATTATTGTGTTTATAGCTGGCATGGATGGAGGCGATTGTCCGATACGCATCTGCAGCAGTGGCTTTATCACCCGCTTCAATATGGACGTCAACCATCAGTTCCAGAGTCTCCACAGCCCCCTTGGGATTATTATTCCGGTTATATGAGTCCAACAGATCAAAACAGAGCTTAACGGCCTCCTGATACTGCTTCAACCCCTGATGCACCAGAACAAGCTGTTTGGAAAGGGCCATAAGACTCATGGGGTCATCATTTTTATCACAAATATCCCAGGCCCGCTGATAATGGGCTAATGCCTTCTCGTATTCTGCACGCTGCAGACAAACATGACCAAGTTGATTAGAGGCATTAGCGATCCCGTTCTCGTCACCTTTTTCCTCAAAGGCCAGGAGTGCATTATGGAAAGCAAGGGCAGCCTGGGCCAGTTCGTTCTTTTCTAAAAATTCCTTTCCTTCGTCATATTGCGCCTGGGCAGGATCAGAGGATTTTTTCTTTTGATCCACCGGGGCGATATTTTGAATGGGTTGTAAAGTGGTATTGGTCATTGTTGAACATCTCCTTCATTAATCCTGGCCACAGCCTCCCGGGCCAAGGCTGAAACGGTATAGTTAACACATTTTGCATCTTCCCAGATCGATAATTCCGCCATATCCTCAGTGAGCGCCATCAGCTGGATCGCAGCCTCTGTGGCCTTGATACGGCCCAACAGACGAGCAACCTGACCGCGCATGGCAGGATTGGGATGACTCATAAAATGAAACAGATTGAAAAAAGGGGTTTCACGGATCAGATCCGGCCGTACCCTGGCAATTTTATTCAGCGCCCAGATAACCTGGATCTGCGTGGAACTATCCCCCATATAATTCAGAAGATGACGGGTAAAGGCGCCAAAGATATCGGTCCGCCCGGAAATGATCTCTCCCAGGGTCTCCACCATACCCCAAGGGGTGGCAGCGGAATCGGAACAGGCCTCAAAAAGCCGGTGAATAAGTTCAGAGACCTGGCCGGGTTCCCTGGTGGCAACCCGGGAACATACCTGGCCGATAATCCAAGCAATCCGCCATCGCTGTTCCTCGTCCGGCTGATACAACAATCGTTGCAACAGACGCAGGGTCTTCTTGTCATCAAAACAGAGGCGGACAAGGGTATCAATATCGCCAAGATCAGTATATCGCTTCACATCCTGCTTGGTAGCCTTGTTTTTTTTTCGCTTTGGATCAAGGACAGGTTCGATAATAATGGGATCCTGATCTGAGTCACCACTCAACTGTCGGGCCAGGGCAGATTTTTTTTCTTTGACCCGCTTGGAAATCTCGGTGATCGCCGTATGCAGACGTACAAAATACAGGACCCCTCGCACGGGTCGGCCATCAATGTTCTTGGTATTGATAACCTGATGGGTCAACTCATCATAATCTTCCACCCGGCCAGTCAGATAATCATCCTCAGGAAGGAGATCCCAAGCAAAATCCCAGTTGTTATCACAGGCCAGAACCAGAGTTTCCACAATGGCCGACCCGATATTATGGCCAGTGGGGTCGCAGCTATAAACCGCGCCACAACCGCAACGCCCCACCTTGAACTCATGCATCTTCCGTTCTATACCATCCGTTGCCCGTCCAACTTTCTGGCCGCAGAAGGGACACCACGGTGGTGTTGTTAATCGTTGTTTGCTCATATCAATTTATTACTGATCATACTTTACCTTGCAGGGAACCCATCATGCCAACTCTTGATTCAGTCGATTCGCAAAATTGGGATCCACGGAATAGCCTAGCTCGCTGGCCTTGTCCAAATGTTCCTTAGCCAACGTGAACTCTCCACTGAAGAAAAGAGCCACCGCCAGGTTATTCTGGCCCAGAGGGGAATCAGGGTCAAGCTCCACTCCTTTACGCGCCGCCTTGAGAGCCCGTTCATCCTCACCCTTCATGGTCAGTACCGAGGTCAAATTCATCCATACAGTCGCAAGCTTTGGATTATACTGAATGGCCTTATCATACGCTGCTATTGCCTTATCAAGCTCGTTACGCTGCTGCCAGATCAACCCCATATTGGCATGGGCCTGAGCAGTCTCGGGCATGACCCTGATCGCCTCTTCATTCAACTCCTGAGCCTTGGCCAGATCACCCTTGCCAAAATAAATAGCCCCAAGATTAATCATGCTCTCACCGCTCATGGGATCAATGGCAATGCCCCGCTCAAGCATCTTGATAGCATCATCCACACGGCCGGCCTTCAAATAAACAAGTCCCAGATGATGATGGGCCATCACGTTATTAGGGTTCTGCTGACATTTCTTCTCAAATTCTTCAATGATCTTTGGTAAATCTTCCTGCAACTGTTCTGACATAACACACCTCTATACTCTCATCAGACAGGCCGCTCTCATCCACAAACATCTGTTTATCAGACACCGGTATGACAGCTACCATCTTTATTTTATGGTTACCTTCAACTCACTGCAGTAAACCGGACAGATGACTTTACAGGAAAAAAGTAAAAACAAAAGATTTTCTTCCCAAGTCATAAAATCGCTTACACTATAGACACCTTCAACACACTTGCAAGAAGAAAATCCACTCAGGGAGTATTAACAAATAGAGAAACGGATACTACTTATCTCCAACAAATCCCAATTAACATATGCAAAAACCAAAGAAACAAATAAATTATGCCAGCCCATTTTCCATGAGCTGTTAATGAGGCAACGAGATGGCCAGAGACCGCCAAAAATGCGCAAGGCCAAGATAGTATCAATGCAACATCTTCTCTTAATCAAACAAAATTTCAAGATTTTCCATTCAACTATTAAATTTTTCTTCACAGGAAAAAGTTAATTCATTCTGTTGCACCGCCAGCACCTGTTTTGCCTGGACCACATCACGACCGATCTGAGTGGCAAGCTCCTGAACACCTGAAAATTTCTGTTCTCCACGCAGGAATTGCAGCAAATTTACCTTGATGGGTTTTCCATATATATCTTGATTAAAATCAAAGATATGGGTCTCGGCGACCAACTTTTCCTCACCAAAGGTAGGATTATAACCAATATTTAAAACCCCCCCATAACATTTACCGTCACAGATCACTTGGCTCACATAGACACCGATCTTAGGAATCAGGTCTTCTGGATCCAGATGCAGGTTGGCCGTGGGAAACCCTATTTCCTTACTACCCCGCTGTTTGCCAACCTGAACCTCGCCCCGTATCTGATAATAACGGCCGAGCAGCCTTCTGGCGTCAGCCATACGCCCTTCCGCTATCAACTCCCGAACCTTGGTTGAACTGACCAGCATCCCGTTTTCATAATGGGCATTGACCACAGTCACGGGAAACCCTTTTTCCCGGCCCTGCTTTTGCAAAAAAGTGATATCACCAGTCCTCCCCTTCCCAAAGGCATAGTCATATCCGACTACCAATTCTTTGACTCCTATACGTCTTTTGAGAATCTCATCAACAAAATGAACGGCCGACGTGGCAGCAAACTGCAAAGTAAAAGGAACAATCACCAGGACATCAATACCGGCATGGCCAATCAATTCTATTTTTTGGGCACAGGTGGAAATAAGCTTGATCCCCTCTGGCCTAAGGACCTGTAACGGGTGAGGATCAAAAGTAATGGCAACACTGGTCCCATGGTGGCGGTAAGCCCTTTGCACCACCTCAGCAAACAACATCTGATGACCAAGATGCACCCCGTCAAAGTTGCCGATGGTGACACAGGCATAGGGATAAGTGTTCTCGATAGCCTCAAGTTCTCTGAAAATTTCCATTACATCCTACTTCCTTCTCTTTTTTTAGACTGCCAGCAAGAAAGTCTTGACAAAAATCGTCCAGACAAGCATATTGCACATCGTTGTGCCGTAGTGGCGGAATGGCAGACGCGCTAGGTTCAGGTCCTAGTGGGGGTTTCCTCGTGGAAGTTCGAGTCTTCTCTACGGTACCAAATTGATTAAAGGGTTACAATCTGTAAAGGTTGTAACCCTTTTTTTATTGCTATCCCTCTTTTCACTCGCTCAATATACAAAAAACCTTCCACAGATACACCCTCTGCCGTATAGCATGAAACGCTCTTTCCCGCAATCCTTGAACGCCCCTGCTCTCTCCCTTTGCCCTCTACCTCCGACAAAACGCCCCCAACCGAAACCCACTATTTGCCAAAACAATATTCAATGGCTAAAGTGCAGGCTACAAAAACATCGTCTATCTCACCATTTTTCATAAGCTCCTTTATTTTCTCGGGACAGATATGGTCTTCCAGACTGAAACAAAACCAGATCACCATATCTTTACAACCAACCAGGAAGAGACAGCGGCCACCTGGTCCCTGGTACTTTCAGCAGTTCAGATTTCACACCATATTCACTCTACCGATAACACCTGGCAGCTTTGGGTAAGCGCTGACAATGAGCTGAGGGCAATCTATGAACTGGAAAGCTACTTTACAGAAAATAAAGACTGGCCGCCTCCTCTGCCTCCTCCAGATAATGATTTCACACCTCTGCTGCAACCCCCGACCATCCTCCTGATCGGCGGCCTAATCCTCTTCTTTTCCATAACCGGCCCGTGGGAAGACCACTCCCTCTGGTTTGTACAAGGTGAAGGAAACGGTCAACGTATACTTCAGGTGGGAGAATGGTGGCGTCTGATAACCGCCCTTACCTTGCATGCCAATACTGTCCACCTCCTGAGTAACTGTTTCATTGGTGGGTGGCTCATTCATTTTTTCTGCCGCATTACCGGCACGGGGCTTGGACTCTTCTTCGTACTTTTCACCTCCGGTTGCGGCAACCTGATCAACGTCCTTGTTCATGGCCCAGATCATACCTTTGTCGGTTTTTCAACGGCAGTATTCGCTGTCATTGGCATGCTGGCCGTCCTCACACACCGGGCCCGAAAAAAAATCACTGGTTATCATTTTCTCATCCCCGTCATGGCAGGGACCGCGCTTCTGGCCATACTTGGCAGTTCCGGTGAGCACACAGACCTTGGCGCCCATCTCTTCGGACTGCTCTGCGGGCTGATTTTCGGGCACCTCCTGGGAAGCGAACCGCTTCACAGCATGCGTCACTCTCTTGTGGTCCAATGTATATTTTTCCTCCTTTTTCTAGCCCTGCTGCTTGGCAGCTGGATGCTGGCCCTCCACCCATAACCATACAACCAAGTTTCCTTGACAATATGAATTATCCTTGTATCTTAAGGACTCTGGTCATTTTGTCACAACTCTTCACCTCTTTTAGAGATCTTAATTGTTCCGTATTTTTTAAACAACAGCTTACCAAGAGATTTGTCATTTTGATTTGTAATCCTTTAGGAAAGACTTAGTCTTTACAAATATTTTTCCAAATTATAATAGAATAGACATCACTCCCACTCTACAGCCAAAACAGGAGAACAACTTTATGTCCAACCAGGATCAACAACCTCCATGGGGTCAGAAAAAAAAACCACAAACCCCTGAAGAGTGGGTGGCCCTCTTCATTAAAAAGCTACAAGACTACTTTTCGGATGCAAAAAAAACAAAGATGAGCGGTTCAGGGCAGGCTACCCCCTCTCAGCCCGGTAACCCCATCGCCGGGATCGGCAAATTACTGACTTTCATCTTTGCCATCCTGATTCTTCAGGGCATCTATGCCTCTTTTTACAAGATTTCTCCGAGTGAAGTGGGGGTTGTGCTCCGTCTGGGACAATACTCCCGCACCACCCAATCAGGACTCCATTTTAAATTCCCCTTGATCGACACCTTGTACAAGGTTGATGTGGAAGAGATCCGAAAAGAAGAGTTTGGTTTTCGCAGCCGCACCCCTGGACAGCAAAGCACCTTTGATCGAAGCGGTTTTGAAATGGAATCACTGATGCTCACCGCTGACACCAATGTGATCAATGTCGCCTGGATCGTTCAATACCGGGTCAGCGACCCCCTTAACTTTCTTTTTAAGGTCAAAGACGTACGCCAGGCGGTGCGTGATATTTCAGAGAGTATCACCAGAAGAGTGGTTGGTAATATGGACTTTGACTATGTCCTCGGTAATCGGGACCTCCTGGCTGCAGATGCAAAAAAAGAACTGCAGGCGCAACTGGATAAGTTGGAGGCAGGAATCGCCATCGGCACCGTCCAGTTTCAGGATATCAATCCGCCTGAGCCTGTCAAGCCAGCATTCAACGAGGTCAACGAGGCAGATCAGGACATGAAACGGCTGGTTAATGAGGCAGAAGAAACCTACAACCAGGTCATCCCCAAGGCCCGTGGCGATGCAAAAAAAATGGTTGAAGTGGCCCATGGTTACGCTGCAGCACGAATCAATGAGGCCGAGGGCGAAACCGGACGTTTTCTGGATATCCTCAAAGAATACAAAAACGCCCCGGAGGTCACTCGCAGACGGATGTACCTGGAAGCCATGCAGGCAATTATGCCTGGAGTGGCATCTGTCTATGTTATTGATGAAGACCAGAAGTCACCGTTACCCCTGCTCAATCTCTCTGCCACTCAAGGGATAACAAGCCCAAAATCAAACCAACAAGGAAACTAACATGAAACAAATAGCTCAATTTTTCCTGGCAGGTCTCGTCCTGCTGGGTATTGTGGTCATCTATGATGGTTTCTTTATCCTTGAAGAGGGAACGCAGGCAGTATTAACCCAGTTCGGTGCACCGGTCGGCACCCCAAAGACTACAGCCGGCCTACACCTGAAGGTTCCCTTTATCCAGCATGTCAATCTGTTTGACAAAAAGATCCAGATCTGGGATGGCGAAGCAAATCAGATCCCTACTGGAGACAAGACCTATGTCTATCTTGACGTCACAGCCCGCTGGCGGATCACGGACGCCCTGAAATATATGCAGGCAGTCAAGACCGAAGCCCGGGCTCAATCCATGCTCGACGATATCATTGACGGCACGGTTCGGGATATGGTGAACAAGAATGATCTTATTGAAATTATTCGCAGCTCTGACTGGACCGCTGAGACAATGATCGCCATCGATAAAGACCCTGGGGCTGCCCCCAAACGTGGCCGCGACGTGATCACTAATTATATCATTGAGACAGCAGCCAAGGCTACCCCGCAATACGGAATCGAACTCATTGATGTTATGTTTAAGCGGGTCAACTACATTGAGTCTGTGCGCGTCAAGGTTTATGACCGCATGATATCAGAGAGAAAACGTATCGCCGCCGAAAAACGCTCCACCGGCGAAGGCAAAAAGGCCGTGATTCTCGGCACAGTTGACCGTGAGTTAAAGGTGATCACCTCCACGGCCAAACGTGACTCCATCGGCATACGAGGCAAGGCCGATGCCGAGGCAACAAAGATATTTGGCAAGGCCTATAATCAGGATCCGGAATTTTATTCATTTACCAAGACCCTGGAAAGTTATCAGGAAATAATCGGCGACAAGACCTCCCTTGTACTTTCTTCAAATTCCGATATCTTTCAATATCTTAAAAGTATCGATGGGAAGAGGTAAATCCTCACCCCCCATCAGCAAGTGGTCCTTCTTATTCGTCCGTACCTGACGGATAGGAAGGACACTGCTCCCTGGTATAGGGAATACGTCCCTTCTCTTTGAGGATCCTCTCCAACTCTACCAACTCTTCATCATCTTCCAGTACCTCAACCCCTAATTTTTCAAATCGGCAGCCGCAACGGCTGAGCTGCCCATCACACCAGGGACAGACCTCCACCGGACAGCCCAGAAGATGACACTCTCCCACTGCCGCCGAGCAGACAGGGCAGAACATTGTACCTGTCACACCCACAGGCTCATATTCTTCACAACTTATGAGCGCCGGATATTTCTCAAAAAATTCCTTAGTATCAGGGTAACCGAACAGAGCAAGCGCTTCTGGTTCAACAATCTCATATCCATACTCACCAAGAAAAAGCGCCTTCTGCTCAGTGGCAAGATACAGATAACTATGCCTGGCGGTACTGAGTCCCAACAGGAAGATATCATCTTTTTTCTGGATAAGGCTAATCCTGGCAATAGTTTCTTCGTGAGTCTCGGGAAGAGAGGAATAAAAAGTCCTCATAAGTTGCAAAGCAAGGGCATCATTTTTATATCGGTGCAGAAACGTCAGAGCATCCTGTCGTTCACTCTCCTGCACCCCGTACTGGATGAAGAGCTCTACTTCCTTGATAAATTTCTCTACTTTTTCAGATAACTGCATCATCTCACCTTGCATCCCGCGAAGATGCGTATATTTCTTGGATCCAACATGCTGTCTCAGCGGCAATATTCGTAGCCTGACTAATGGCAGTCACCACAGCTATCCGTTTAACACCAACCGCGCACAATTCTTTAATATGATTTGATTTAATTCCACCCATCACCGTAAAAGGAAGGGGACACACTTTCGTAAATTGCTCCACGGCCTGAGGGCCGACAAACTCTCGCAGCCCTTTTTTCGTTGCCGTAGAGTAGACTGGGCCTATATTAAAATAGGCAACAGGGCAAGATCCCTTTGCCACAATGTTCCCCAATTTTTTAGCCTGTTCCTGAGTATTACAGGAAAGACCGATCAAAAAATCAGGGGCCAGTTTTCTGATCTCATCTGGCGGCAGATCATTCTGACCCACATGCATCCCGTCCGCGTCAGCAAGAAGCGCAATATCCAATCGATCATTCAAGAGAAACAGAGCCCCAGCTTCTTGTGTTTTTTCACGAAAATAACGAGCCTTGGCCAAAAGTTCAGAATCATTGCTTTCTTTATCCCTAAGCTGCACAATTCTGGCACCACCAGCCAAAACCCCATCCAACCATTCCCGATCCGTCCTCCCTAAAGCCAGTTTCTCACAACTCACAGGATAAAGTGTTACCTCTTCCACAAATTGCCGCAACCTTCGTTCATAGAGACTATGATTCGTGTTCTCTCTTACCATTCCGTTCACACCTCAGCACTTTCAACTCTATTTTAATTTTTCTTTCACCCTACTAAACTGACATAACCATCTAATTTTTCTGAAAGAATACATCTAAGAAAACGCAGTATAAATAAACAGCTTACACGTTTACATAAAAAATCGCATTATTTTGTAGCAATTAGAAAAAAAGCAGTGTATAGTATTAAAAGTTTAAAAATAAGTTTAAGCACATTCTTTTCTCGTTACATCTCCGCTGTGTTTCTCGCATCGCTCAATGTCGTTAAAGTTTTTGCTGATCACTTACCAGGAGCAGTTGTTGATACTTTTTATCAACATGCTTTCTTCGGCATAACCGAAACTATAAACGCTTAAGAGTGCAATTATATCCCCCTCGCTTCAACAACGCAAAAGCAGAATAGGAATCCAGGAAAAGCCGCAGGGAAAACACGGCTTTGTATTGGTCAATATTCGATCAACAACAAAACCCCATTGACAACATATAGCACATCCTGGTCAGAATCGAGTTTTCCTGCCTTCTGGCACATTCTTCATTTCCCTAAGACCAGAACACACTTTTCTGATACAGAAAAAACCATACATGCTTCATTTCGTTCCAGGTACGTTAACACTGGAACCTGAAAAGCAACAAGAGCAGTAGTAAATCAAAAGGAGTTTTATGAGTTTTAAAGTTTTTAATTTTCACCCTCACATCAATACCGCCATTCAGGAATGCGGCTACACCATACCTACACCCATTCAACAGCAGGCAATACCTCCTGTTCTCGAAGGTCGCGACCTTCTTGGCCTGGCCCAAACCGGAACCGGTAAAACAGCCGCCTTTATACTTCCAACCTTACAACGTCTTCTCGATGGACCCAGAAAGAGTATCAGGGCCCTGATCGTTGCCCCTACCCGGGAGCTTGCTGAACAGATCCACAGTTACATTGAGAAAATGGCCCATATGACCAACCTTCGCAGCGCCGTAATTTATGGTGGTGTCAGCAAGGTGACCCAGGTTAAAAAAATTCGAGCAGGGGTAGAGATTATTGTTGCCTGCCCCGGACGACTGCTGGATCATATGAACGACCGGGCAATCAACCTGGCCAATGTTGAGATATTAATCCTCGACGAGGCCGATCATATGTTTGACAAAGGCTTTCTGCCTGACATTCGACGGATATTGAAATCTATACCTAAAAAACGACAATCTCTTGTCTTTTCGGCGACCATGCCCCAAGAGATACGCCACCTCGCTGAGGATATTCTCACTAATCCAGCTACGGTACAGATCAATCATACCAAAGCGGCAGCATCCATCAGCCATGCGTTAATTCCAGTTGAACAAAAACGCAAGACCGATTTGCTGAAGAATATCCTGGAACAAAAAGGGATGACGACCACCCTGGTCTTCACCAAAACAAAATACAAGGCCAAGAATGTTGCACAGCAACTTGAGAACTCCGGTTACCGTGCAACCTCCCTGCAGGGAAATTTGTCACAAAGCAAGAGACAACAGGCCCTGGATGGCTTCAAAAATGGCACCTACAATATCCTGGTAGCGACAGATATCGCAGCCCGCGGCATTGATGTCTCCGGAATCTCGCATGTCATCAATTACGACGTTCCCGATACCGCCGAGGCCTACACCCATCGCACCGGTCGTACTGGCCGTGCGGCCTGTACCGGTGAGGCATTCACCTTTATAACTGCCGATGACGACAAAATCATCAAGATGATTGAACAGACCCTGGGCAAAAGAATTCTCCGGGAGTCCGTGTCTGACTTCAAACTTGACGCCCAGGACCGGAACCCCGCTCCCAAAGACGGAGCAGCAAGATCGTGGCAAAAGAAGAAAACAAGCACGACAACTGGCGCCCCTAAGCATAAGCGGGGCTTTGGTACCTCTATATTTTCAAAACGATAAGCCGTCTTTCAAAGTTACCGTACCATTGATGTGCGTTAAGCGGCATACGGAGCCAAAACGAAATGGATATGAATGTAATGATTATTTCGTAATGGCCCCACAAAAAGCACCCAAGAATTACTTGAGGCAAGCACGCCAGGCTATTTATCAATAGTTTGGAGTTATTAAAAAAAGGTTTCCAGATGGAAGCAAGTACAAAGGAGTAGTAAAAATGGCAGAAGGTACAGTAAAATGGTTTAACGATTCTAAAGGTTTTGGTTTTATTGAGCAGGATGGCGGAAAAGATGTTTTCGTTCACCACTCCGCAATTCAGTCAGACGGCTTTAAATCCCTGGATGAGGGCGCACGCGTCAAATTTGACGTTGTCGATGGTGCCAAAGGTCCAGCAGCTGAGAATGTTGTTAAACTGTAAGAACCGGTAAAAAAGGTCTCTTGAAAAGTATCATTTATTTGATATCAAGACACCCTGAAATAAGTTTCCATATGGAACAAAATATAAAGGAGTATTAAAAATGGCTGAAGGTACAGTAAAATGGTTTAACGATTCTAAAGGTTTTGGTTTTATTGAGCAGGATGGCGGAAAAGATGTTTTCGTTCATCACTCCGCAATCCAGGGCGACGGTTTCAAGTCCCTTGACGAGGGCGCACGCGTCAAATTTGACGTGGTTGATGGTGCCAAAGGCCCGGCAGCTGAGAATGTTGTCAAGCTGTAAGACCGCTTAGATAAAAAAAAAAGCCCCGCATACATGCGGGGCTTTTTTTATGTTATCAATACATCCTAAAAAGATTCACAGGATATTGCACAGGAGATTATTTTGGCTAAACGAACAAACTACCAGGGCGAAAAAAGGTCTAAGGAACTAAATCGATTAAAGAAACAGAACGAAAAGAAAGAGCGGAAAAAGAATACAGAAAACGACCAGCCAGATGATATGCCCCAGACAGAAAACGAGTTACCACCGGTAGAAATAGTTTAAAAACGACAAGGTCTTTCCCCTCTCAAGACTTTGTGAACAGAACGACCCTTGCCCCTCAGAAAACAACTCATCAAGGTTT
Organism: Desulfocapsa sp.; assembly: GCA_013792135.1. GTDB lineage: Bacteria > Desulfobacterota > Desulfobulbia > Desulfobulbales > Desulfocapsaceae > UBA2270. The sequence continues at coordinate 26,826 of VMSP01000047.1, forward strand.
AGCCAGGCTTTTTCCCCTCTCAAAATTTACCACAAGAGGCACATCCAGGGCTAAAACATCTTCCATTGCCGGCCTGACAATCCTTATTGTTTCTTCTATCTCTGCTGCTGGTAATTCAAAGACCAATTCATCATGAATCTGGAGAAGAAGACGGGCTCCAAGCCGTTCCTTCGCCAGGACCTCGCTCACTTGAATCATGGCCAGCTTCATAATATCGGCCGCCGTTCCCTGTATGGGAGTATTAATGGCAGTACGTTCCGCAAACTCCCGATCAGCTTTCTTTTTTGCATTAATCTCAGGCAAGATCCGTCGCCGATGCAGCAGAGTAGTCACAAAGCCATCAGCCCTTGCCTTTTCTACAATATCCACCATAAATGTCTTGACCCCGCTATACAACTGAAAATAGCGGTCAATAAAAGCCTGAGCCTCTTTCCTGCTGATATTGAGCTGACTGGCAAGTCCGAAACTACTCATGCCGTAGACAATGCCAAAATTGATGGTCTTGGCCACCCGCCGCATCTCAGGAGTAAGCAGCATCGGTGAGATGGAAAAAAGCTGGGCCGCTGTCCGGGCATGGATATCGCCACCGCTCTTAAAGGCCTGAAGCAAAACGGGATCCTGTGAGTAATGGGCCAGAACCCGGAGATCAATCTGTGAATAATCCGCCGACAAAAAAACGAGTCCTTCTGCCGGAACAAAGGCACCTCGGATACGGTTCCCCTCTTCTGAACGAATAGGGATATTCTGCAGGTTGGGATTACTGGAAGACAGTCTGCCCGTGGCTGTTACCGTCTGATTATAAGAGGTATGAACCCGGCCTGTTTCCGCATCAATAAGATCTCTCAACTTCTCCACATACGTTGACTGCAGCTTGGCCAGATTCCGATAATTCATAATCCTTGCCGGCAGCTCATGACTGACGGCTAATTTTTCCAGAACCTTCATATCCGTTGAATAGCCGGTCTTGGTTTTGCGTCCGGATGGAAGATGCAGCTCGTCAAACAAGATCTCACCCAGTTGTTTGGGAGACTGGATGTTAAACTCTCTGCCGGCAAGCTGATATATTTCCTGTTCAAGTAGCAACAATTTACCCTTGAATTCGACAGACAACTCATCCAATACTTGCATGGAGACACAGATCCCGGCAAGCTCCATTTCGGCCAGGATCGGTATCAGGGGGATTTCCACATCAAAGAAAAGGGTGTGCAATTCCAACGTCTGAAGAACAGGTTCACACGTCTGCCAGAGTCGAAGCGCCCCGTAAACATCTTCACAACTATAATCCTTGGCCGCCGAAATCTCCACAAAGACGAAGGCATCTTCCCGGCTGTCACCTTGAACCACTTCGGTAAACGAGGTAAGCATCAGGCCAATATCCAGACACAAATCATCAAGCTTATAGGAACGCCTGGTGGGTTCAACAAGATAGGCTGCAATCATGGTGTCAATAAGCGGACCGCCAAGACGTATCCCCAAGTTCTGACGGATCACCGAATAATCATACTTGATATTATGCCCAAGCTTCGGCAGATCCATGTCCTCCAGAAAGGGGCGCAGCCTCTCGGTCACCAGAGCAAGATCAAGCTGACCAGATAAGCGTTTCCGCTCCCCGTCCTGATGACTCAACGGGATATACCAAGCCTTCTCCAGATCCACACAGATTGAGATGCCGACAAGTTTTGCCGTCCGCGTACAGATCGAGGTGGTCTCGGTATCGATTACCAGCAGCGATGCCTCTGACAAGTCCTGCACAAGCTTCACTAATTGTTCTTCACTCTGAACGAGAGAGAATCCATCAGTGGCAATACGCTCACCCTTCTTTTTCTCCTCAATCAGGCTGGTGAATTCCAGTTTTTTATAGAGGTCCTGCAGTTGATCATCATCAGGAGAGGGCAATCTATAGGCCTCTAGGTTTATGGGAAGATCGAGATCCTCCTTGAGGCGAATCAGATCCCTAGACAAGAAAACCGCCTCCCGGTTCTCCCCCAGACGCTCCTTCATCTTTGATTTTTTCATCCCATCGAGATGTGTATAAATGCCCTCTAGTGTCCCATACTGATTGATCAAGATTCCTGCAGTCTTGGGACCTATACCTGGAACCCCAGGGATATTATCAGAGCTGTCACCAATCAAGGCGAAACAGTCCAAAAGCTGATCGGGGCCCACCGTATACTTATCATGCACCGCCTGACTGTCCATGACCCTGTCCAGCATGGGCTCCCAAACAGTGATCTGCTCACCCACCAGCTGTAGCAGATCCTTGTCACCAGAAACGACAATCACCTTATGTCCCTGCCGGCTCAGTTGTCGGGCCGCCGAGGCAATGATATCATCTGCCTCAACCCCGGGTATTTCAAAGGAACAGATATTAAAGGCTCGTACCAGATCTTTAATATAGGGAATCTGAACCTGCAGATCTTCGGGCATGACGGACCTGTTAGCCTTATATGCGGTATACATCTCATGACGAAACACCGGCCCCCTGCTGTCATAGGCCACCGCCAGATAGAGCGGATTTTTCTCCCGCAGAATCCGGCGTAGGATGTTAAAAAATCCAAATACTGCATGGGTGGGCAACCCCTGACTCGTGGTCAAGGGGGTAATGGCATGATAGGCCCGGTAGATATAGGCGCTGCCATCAATGAGGTACACTTCACTGTTCACAAGATGCTCCGGAAGAAATGAAAGAGAGGTTCGCGCTCAAATATATAGCATCTGCTCAAGAGATTTGCGGGCCGGAATAGCAACATCCGGCGCCACTCGTATCTGATTCACCACGGTTCCTGCGGCCAGATTATCCAGAAGCCAGAGCAGATTCACTGGCTGGTTGCGCGCCATGGTTGAACAATGGCAGGATGAGGGAGCAAGAAGATGTATCTCCTTGTCCGGATGTTGTCTCTGCAGACGCTCGACCAGATTGATCTCAGTACCAATGGCCCACTTACTGCCGGCTGGTGACTTTTTGACCGCCTCGATAATAGCCTCTGTTGATCCATAACGATCAGCTATCTGAACAACATTACTTGCGCACTCGGGATGAACAATAATCTTGATGTCGGGCTCAAGAAGGCGCCATCTGCGTACGTGATCGGGCAAAAAGCGCATATGGACTTCACAATATCCATCCCAGAGCAGGATCCTGGCACGCCGTAACTGCTCCACACTGCTTCCACCCAGGAGCTCCCCCCGATGCCAGACAAGAACCTCCTCTGCTGGTATGCCAAGGGCCAGCGCTGAGTTTCGGCCCAAGTGTTCATCAGGAAAGAAAAAAACCTTATCCCCCTTTGCCAAGGCCCAGGCAAGCACGCGCTCGGCATTGGAAGAAGTACACACAGAGCCTTCGCGCTCTCCTACAAAGGCCTTGACTGCTGCCGAGGAATTCACATAAGTAACAGGTACCACGGACAATTCATCCTGAACAACCCCTGCCTGCACCAAATCCCGGTAAGCCATGCTCACCGCCCCCACGGTCGCCATGTCAGCCATTGGACAACCGGCATGGAGATGGGGCAACATCACTTTTTGATGAGGTCGTGCAAGAATGTCTGCGGACTCTGCCATAAAGTGAACGCCACAGAAGATGATAAATTCCCGATCATGAACTGATGCAGCCTCACGGGCAAGTTTCAGCGAATCCCCTTTAAGATCAGCAAACCGAAAAAGACTTTCCTGCTGATAATGATGACAAAGGATGAGTAAGCGGCCGGCCAGCTCTTTTTTCCGCTCCTCTATCCTTAAAAAGATCTCCTGCTCAGGCAGACTAAAATATCCAGCCTCAATATCGGGTTGTTGCAAAGACATGAAGAAACTCCCTCATAAAAATCATTTTTAGACTGGATGCCTTAAAAAATCAGGCTTCAAAATTACTTGTAACGATTAAATATATTCATAAAAAACGATTTCTACCACTGCCCGTCTTGTGTGGCAAGAAGAACGAGGGGATTCCTCGCACAGAATAAAAAGGCCCTGCACAGAACTATTCCATGCAGGGCCCTGATTCTTTTCATCTCTTTTTATACTATCTAACGACGCGCACCCACGACGCCTGAGGCCCTTTATCACCGACGGTCTCTCCGTACATGACCTCATCTCCTTCTAACAACTTATCCAACGAGATGTCTTTCAAGGCATTTTCGTGAAAATAAATTTCCCGCTCATCAGGGGTGACAATAAATCCATAGGATTCAAAAGGTGAAACCTTACGCACCACCCCGAAGCTACCGACCTCAACACTCGCTTCCAGCCCCTTCTGATCTTTTCGTTTTTTTCGCTGGATCTCTTTTAACTGAAGAGACAGGACATCAAAGGCTTCAACCAACAGAGCATTCATACTTTCACCCTTTCTGGATACGACAACCGTATCATTTGGTACCGTTGCAACCAGCTTGAGTTCAAATCCTCCCTCTTTATGGTGTTTCGTTGCCTCAATGGAAACACGAAGATGCAACACAAAGTTCGCATAATGGCGAACAATTTTTTCTTTTTCTTCTTCTATCCGCTCCTGCCAACCTTTTCGCAACTCTACGTTCCTGGTTTCAACCTTCAGTTCCATACAGTTCCTCCATTTATTCACTAATGACGATAAAATCAGCGCCATTATCAATGATGCACCCTAAGGCACATTGCCTGGCAAGTTTCCGATCAATTCCCGAAACAAAAACTTACCTTCACTTTCATTATATTCCTCTAAACCTGATAAGCAAGTCCTTCGCAATTATTTTATCGCAATAAAGAAAAAATAATTGTCACACACCTTACCTGCAGTTGAACTCCTCACATATCATTACAATCTTCAAGGCTAGAGTCTGTCTGAAAACGCCGCATACTCACATTCATCAATATCCCAATTCCTAGCAGGGTAGTCAACAGAGAAGAACCACCATAACTGAATAATGGCAAGGGGATTCCTACCACAGGGAGAAACCCGAGAATCATCAGCAAATTAATCACTGCCTGCCAGAAGATGAGCGCCACAACACCAAAGGCAAGAAACAAACCAAAGCGATCTCTTGCTGACATGGCTACATGCAAACCCCAGAATAACAGAAAAAAATAGACCCCTAAGAAAAAGAGACTCCCGGAAAATCCCCATTCTTCGCACCAGACAGAAAACGCAAAATCAGTGTGTCTCTCCGGCAGGAAATGAAGATGTCCCTGGGTCCCCTCCATATACCCTTTACCAAAGATGCCACCACTGCCCACGGCAATCTTAGACTGCAGGATCTGATATCCTTCTCCCAATGAATCCTTCGCTGGATTCAACAAAGTTTCAACCCTCTGCTTCTGGTAAGGTTTCAGTACATAAAACCAGCCCACCACTGACAAGGCGATACCCGAAAATCCCAAGATCAGATAACTCGACCAGCGAAGTTTAGCAAAAACCGTCATAGAAATAAAGATGATGACAAACATCAATGCCGTACCCAGATCCGGCTGAATCAGAATCAAGATGAAGGGAATAGCCATAAGAATAATAGGCGTGATCAGATCCTGTATAGAATAACCGTTTACCACTTCTTTCCGTGAATAATAACTGGCCAGCGTTATTACCATCATCAACTTGGCAGGCTCAGAAGGTTGCAACTGAAAAAAACCAAGATTGATCCAACGCTGAGCCCCACCGGCACTATTACCAAAAAAGATAACAAGCGCGAGCAACAATATGACCAGAAGATAAACAGGATAATTCCACAAATGGAGCTCCTTATAATCAAAGCTGATCAAAAAGATAATCCCAGCCACGCCCATCAATAAAAGATACCCCTGTTTCTGGTAAGGCGGCATTCCCCCAAGTGGTGGATAAGAAGCACTGTATAGATTAAGAAAGGCCATGCCACAGACCAGTATCAACAATGACAAGAGGACCCAGTCGAAGTTCCTTAAAAAACGTCTATCCACACGAAACATTTTTCACCATTCCATTAAGCCCTCGTTCAAAACTACTGACTACATTTCAATATCATTAACGGCACAAGAGACCGTAACAAAATAGATAAAACCATACTTGTCATTTCTCAGCGGACCTTAAGAGAACTCCTGGGGAGTTAAAGAAACAAGCAAGCTCATTGAATAATGGCCTTCCTGATTACCTCCACAGCCACCCTGTCAGCAAAATATTTCTGCATAACTGCCTTGGCCACAGGTGCTGCTCCCGAACCTCCATGCAAACCGTGCTCAACCAGAACGGTTACGGCTATTTCAGGATCTTCGGCCGGGGCGAAACAGGTAAACCAGGCATGGTCCCGATATTTATAAGGAATATCATCTTCCTTGAGATGCTTGTACTGTTCCAGACGCACAACTTGCGCGGTTCCTGTCTTACCACCCATATTGATACCCTCAATTCGTGCCGAACGAGCTGTCCCTCTGGCTCCTTGAATAACCTCGACCATCCCCTCCCGAATCAATGCCAGATATTTTTTTTCATCCTCTTGCATCTCACCTGCCAGTTTTGGTGTAAACGACTCCAAAACTTTTCCATCCGCATCGGTGACACTTTCAATAAGTTGCGGAAGATAACGTTTCCCTCCGTTGGCAAGCGTTGCTGTCATCTGACAGAGCTGGATCGGAGTGAGCAGATTAAACCCCTGCCCTATAGCCAGCGACAAGGTCTCTCCATCCTGCCACTTCACCCCATATTTCTTTTTCTTCCACTCTTTTGTCGGGATAAGGCCACTCTTTTCATATTCAAGCTCCACCTGGGTCTTCAATCCTAGTCCAAGCTTATTAGCATATTCCGCCAGAGCATCAACCCCTACCCGCATCCCGACCTGATAAAAATAGACATCACAGGACTCACTTATAGCACGCCTCAAATCCACAGTTCCGTGCCCACCATGTTTCCAGCAGTTATAACGCCGATTCCCAAAAGAAAGATAGCCAGGACAGAAGAAGGTTGTATCCTTGTTTATGACTCCTTTGGCCAATCCTGCCAGTGCAGTAACCATCTTGTAAGTCGAGCCAGGCGGGTACATGGCCTGCAATGTTTTATTAATTAATGGGTGTTTGGGATTATCCAGAAGCGCATTCCAGTTTTTAGTCGAGATTCCACCTTCAAAGTCCGCCAGATGCAACCGCGGCGTGGAAGAAAGTACCAGAAGCCGTCCAGTTTTCACCTCCATAGCAACTACAGCTCCTGCTCTTTCATCTGCGTCCATGGTCTCTTCCGCCACCTGCTGCAGATCTATATCAAGGGTTAAACGCACCTCTTGTCCTGGGACAGGTTCCACGTGGGTCAATAACTGCTGTTCAAAACCACGGGCATTCACTTCTGAAGAATCACTTCCCTTTTCCCCGCGCAATTCTTTTTCTCTGAGTTTTTCAAGACCCATCTTACCAACCAGATCTCCACCCCGGTAAAAATCAGTATCTGACTTCTCCAGCTCCATTTTATTGATTTCACCCAGATAGCCAATAATGTGAGCGGCCATATCCCCATAATGATATTCCCGACTGGGAAAGACCTCAATACGAATCCCTGGAAATTCATTATTATGCGTTTCCAGATAGGCCAGGGTATCCCAAGTCAGATTCTCCTTTAGGCGAATGGGAATATGTTTCTGCTTACTCTCCGCATCTCTGATCCTTTCCCAGAGAACAGAGACATCTTCCTTGAGCACTACGGACAATCGTTTCAGAAGGCCATCAATATCATTAGAATCCTCACGGACAAGCACAACATTAAACGAAGGCCGATTCGTCACCAGTTCTTTCCCGTTCCGGTCAATGATATCCCCGCGTGGAGCAGCTATTTCTCGAATCCGTACCCGATTATTCTCAGCCCTATTTTTATACTCCTCTCCTTTATGAATCTGCAGAAACCAAAGACGCAGGAGAATCATTGCGGCAAAAAAAACAATCACCAACCCAGTACCCAGGATTCGCTTTCTCAGTGCATCCAAGGCAGCCTGATCGTACTCGGAAATCTCCCCAAGTTCTTTCAGAAAGGTCCATTTAATCATTTTCTTAAGCCCACACAAGTAACCCTATCAACGAAAGTAATTCCCCGATCGCTTGCGCAAAATGCGAGGCGGAACAAAACGGAAACGACGTTTGGACATATGTTCAAACAAGCTGTTATAAAGAAGAAAACAAGGAATTGTTGCTACAATCAGAATGAATGTTTCCTGAAAAATTTGCATCCATGACCACTCAGGCAAAATACCCGGCAAAACCAACGAATAAAAAGAATAAAAACAGGAATATTCAACTATAAAGACAAACCCAACCAATGGAATCTGATAGACAGCCTCTTTAACCGGACTATTCTCTTTAAAAATCTTAAGAGAAAGAAATAGAAAGAAATAAAGCAGAGGATACGTCCCCAGATAAAGGCCGGAAACGACATCCATTATCCAGCTGAGAAGAATAACAAGAAGTAGCCCACGCAACCAGTCAAAACGATATGCAATGAAGGCAATCAATATATAGAGAAGATCGGGGTTTCCCAACCAGGAGGGGAAAAACTGAAAGATTGAAGTCTGAGCTACAACCAGAGTTATTCCAACCAGCAAAAAACTGAATATCAGCATACTATCTACTCGACAACAGGCTCAACCGAGAGTCCCATCTCTTCAGCTATTTCCTGCCTTGCGGAAAGATCAATAAAGACCATCTCTAATTGTCCGAAATCAACAATTGGAGCGACCTCAATTTCCTGAAACATTCCTCTACGTTTTGAGCGTAAGGCAGACACAGTACCCAGCGGAATTCCTGACGGAAAAACACCACCTATACCGGCAGTGACAACACGATCACCGACTGCAACATCGGCATTTTTGAGGACATAGTAAAGGACATATCCTTTATCGGCTGCCCCTTTTAGAATTCCACGCACCCGATTTTTTTGAATCATGGCATCGATGGCACTACTCGGTGCATTAGAGAGAAGAATTTTTGAGTAATTGTCAGAAACCTGAATAACCTGTCCGACCACACCTAAAGAGGTACGAGCAACCATACCTTCAATCACCCCGTCACTTTTTCCCCTGTCCACAATCAAGGTTTGGAACCAGAAGGAAGGATCTTTGCCAACTACACGCGCCGTAAGGGAAGGAAAGTTCTCTTCTTTTTTAAATTTAAGTTCATTTTCCAGATAACGGTTCTTGGCATAGGCTTCACGATATTGATCCAGTTGTTGCTGATAATCAGCAATCAGTAACCGCAAGCGCTTATTATCATCTCTGATACTCCACAAAACCAGATAATCATCAGTCACCACCTGAAGAGATCTGATCACTCGAGAAACGCCGCCCTGAACTGGTCCAAGACCCTGCATGATCATTTGTTGAACCACCCCATATTGGCCACCCACTGTAGAGCCAAACAAGAAAAGGCCAGAAAGCAGCAATGCTCCACAAAGAAAGAGTAATCTCGTCGTTACAAAACGAGGCTGAGTTTTTTTAACGTTAGATGTTTTTTTCAAAACTCGTTTTTATTCAATGATGCTCACCAGCAATTGGTGGCACATTTCTGATGGCACATTTTTCAATATCAAACTCACAAGGGAGACGCCTTAAAAACAGCTTTCGCTCGTAAGAAAAAGACAAACTTCCGAGGTATCCACAAGGAATCGCTGAACACTTTCATTGTACAGTAACTTCTCGCAGAATGTGCAAATTATCAAGGGCCTTACCCGAGCCAAGAACAACCGAGGAAAGCGGATCATCGGCCACAATAATGGGCAGACCTGTCTCCTCACGCAAGCGCTTGTCAAGATTTTTCAAGAGGGCTCCTCCACCGGTCAGCATAATACCCTGATCAACGATATCCGCTGCCAGTTCCGGCGGCGTTACCTCAAGGGCCTCTTTCACCGCATCAATAATTACATCTACCTGTTCGGATATCGCAAGCTGAATCTCATCGGCGCCAATGATGATAATTTTAGGAACACCTTCAACCAGATCCCGCCCCTTTATCTCCATGGTTTCATAAGGTAACTCGGGTTGTACGTTGCCGATTGTCATCTTGATCAGCTCCGCGGTCCGCTCCCCGATGGCAAGATTATGCTTGCGCTTGATATATTGGAGGATCGCATCATCCATCTTATCACCAGCGACCCGCACCGATTTGGCATAGACAATACCTGACAGAGAGATCACCGCCACCTCAGTGGTGCCACCACCAATATCAACAATCATATTGGCAGTAGGCTCGGTAACGGGAAGATTGGCACCAATTGCCGCCGCCATGGGTTCTTCTATCAGATAGACCTCCCGCGCCCCGGCAGATTCGGCAGACTCACGAACCGCCCGCTTTTCCACCTGAGTACAGCCGGAAGGCACAGAAACGATAATACGAGGATGAACAAGGGTTCGCCGATTATGCACCTTATTGATAAAATAACGAAGCATGGCCTCAGTCACCTCAAAGTCAGCAATAACCCCATCCCGGATGGGACGGATGGCCATGATGTTTCCAGGTGTCTTGCCAAGCATCTGCTTTGCCTCCTGGCCAACGGCAAGAACCTTGCTCCCTCGGGCATCCTGCCGCACCGCCACCACAGACGGTTCCCGCAAAACAATACCTTTACCCTTTACATAAACAACTGTGTTTGCTGTCCCCAGATCAATTGCCAGATCATTCGACAGCCAACCAAACAAAAAATTAAATGGTGAGTACATGAATCATTCCTTTTATATATAAACGTACAGACACGTCCAACAAAACTTCAACAACGACAATAAACTAAACAATCTTTTGGAATGATTCGACACCATACCAGACATAAAAAACCTTCATCTAAGAGGAACGCTCCGTGCTTTACTCAATAGTTTTAGGAGGCATACCCTCTAACCATTCCCCTCAGAAAATTTTTTAATATTACCAAAATCCCCTACTATACGCAAGAGATATACCCGGCCATCAACAACCCGTCCTGAAAAAAAAGGTCATCGTCTGAATGGCATAAACAGCACAGGAACCCCTTACAAATGATCCTGACAATCGGAGCTTATTCCGTAATAGTTTCTCAATAAAAAACAAGTAATAAAGCAAAAGAGTTGACACTCTCTGGAAATACTGGTAATAAAATTTTGTTTTTTAAATATGAAAATATTAATTGGGGCTGTAGCTCAGCTGGGAGAGCGCTTGCATGGCATGCAAGAGGTCCGCGGTTCGATCCCGCGTAGCTCCACCATTACAACATCTTAGGCCAGTTATGGGTTCATTCCGTAGCTGGCCTTTTTTTTGGTAGATTGACCGCAACTCAACGGATTTTATCCTCAATCCAACCGCTAACTATAAGCTTAAACTTCCTTTGAATTTATTATGCTTGAATTACGATTTATCCGAGAGAACTTGGAACTTGTGAAGGAGAAGACTGCAAAGCGAGGCCTGAGCCTAGACAAACTGATTGATTTTTCAACCATTGATCAGGAAAGACTCACCCTTCTCGCTGAAGTCGAAGCGCTGAAGAATAAACGGAATACGGTATCAAAAGATATTGCCGCACTGAAAAATGGTAGCCCCGAAGACATCGCCAAGGCTGAACCCATGGTCCTTGAGATGCGAAAAAACTCAGAACGGATCAAGGAGCTTGACAACCGACTGACAGAGATCCAGGCCCGTCTTCAAGAAATTGTCATGGCCATCCCCAACCTGTGCGACGATTCAGTGCCCATTGGCCAGGACGACAGTGACAATCTCGAAATTAGACAATGGGGAGCGAAACCGGTATTCTCCTTTCAGCCCAAACCACACTGGGAAGTTGGCGAGGCCTTGCAGATACTCGACTTTGAACGGGCAGCTAAAATAACCGGTGCACGATTCGCTCTGCTCAGCGGACTGGCTTCAAGACTTGAACGTGCCCTTATCAATTTCATGCTCGATCTTCACACTCAGCGACACGGCTATGAAGAAATTCTTCCACCCTTCCTGGTAAATTCAGCCTCCATGACAGCCACAGGCCAGTTGCCAAAATTTGAGGAGGATCTTTTCCGCATCAAGGGTTGGGATCTTTATCTGATCCCAACTGCCGAAGTTCCGGTCACCAACATTTTTCGTGATGAAACCCTGGAAGAGAACAAACTTCCTATTAAATTTACCGCCTACACCCCTTGCTTCCGCTCCGAGGCCGGCTCCCATGGCCGCGACACCCGAGGGCTAATCAGGCAGCATCAATTTGACAAGGTTGAGCTAGTCAAATTTACTAGACCGGAAGAATCCGCCCAGGAGCTTGAATCACTGCTGGCTGATGCCGAGGAGGTACTGCAACTCCTTAATCTGCACTATCGAGTCGTCAAACTCTGCAGTGGAGACCTTGGCTTCTCCGCCACCCAAACCTACGACATCGAGGTATGGTTACCGGGTCAAGAAACGTATCGAGAGATATCCTCCTGCTCCAACTTTCTCGATTTCCAGGCCCGTCGCGGTGGTATTCGCTACCGCCCCAACGGTCAAAAGAAGAGCCGATTGGTCCATACCCTTAATGGCTCTGGACTAGCAGTGGGCCGCACCCTTTTGGCCATCCTGGAAAACTATCAGCAAGAAGATGGCTCAGTACGGATTCCAGAAGTCCTTGCCCCTTATTTTGAAAAAAGGTTTTAAGGACGACGTTTTTTATCTTTTCCACATTGAAGCAAAAGGATAAACAAGATATATTCAACTAAAGTCATCATCACATCATACGTCGGGGAGTGGCTCAGTCTGGTAGAGCGCAGCGTTCGGGACGCTGAAGTCGGAGGTTCGAATCCTCTCTTCCCGACCACTTTGATGGTCTATCTTAATTCATTTGTCACCCTTTGTTATCAAAGTCCTTCAACTGAAACCATCTGCCACATCATAGCTCACCTGCTCCGAGATAATTCGGACGAAGCATTACCAGCTACATTCAATTCCACACACCTCAACTTTCCATATTTTCCTGACAAATATTGAACCTGTTTCCGCCAAAGATTTACGGAGATAGACCCCACCAAATTAAAGGCAATGTCCAAGTCCGATTTTGCCACCAGAATCGGGACAAGAATACCATTGAATCATTTGGCATAAATTATCACCTCAACACTTCTATCCCGTCTCATACAAAATCCAATTTTATAATTATCCAAAAGCATCAACATTAATCCCTTCCAAAATTTCATCAAGAAATTGCCTAAGCCAATCACCTCTCTCACCTTATTAATTAATTCACACAATCAAATTTATTTACAATATGTTAGCGTAAGCACTTGACC
>VMSP01000120.1 GCA_013792135.1 Desulfocapsa sp.
GCCAAAGCATTCCAGTTCAAGCCGCATCCACGAAAATTGATCTGCCAAATATCGTGAGAAGCCGGATTTTATGACACCCGTTCTCTGGACACACAAATTCCTGAGCAGAACCAGCAGGTTCATCACCAGGAAGATGGCTTTCTATCCATGTCTCAGAGGTCTTTGCTGTCTTGGCACGGATGTAATTGAGTCGGTAGCCATTTTTACCCTGGCCAAATTTCCCTTCGATGGGAATACGTTCACGGGCATCTTGCTTGCGCTGTGCTTTTGCCAGTTTGATCTGCTCAGCATTCAGTTCCGTTTGCTTCACTGGGCGGCCCAACGCTTTGCCGCCGTACCTGATGCCATTGGCTTTCAGGTACTTCCTATTCTCTCTGGTACCGTAAACCCCGTCGGCGAGAACCGTCTCAGGATAAGAGCCGTATCGTGTTTTATATCGTTCAACATGGCTTTGCAGGTCATGGCCTTCATTGAACGCATCCCAGCCCAGATGATCTACCAGGGCAATGCCATCAACAAGGCTCACACTGATCTTGGCGCCAAACTCTACCTTGCAGCCCGCCTTGCCGCGAACGATCGGCCGGACATGGGGTTGATGAATACTGACAATGCGGTCATCACAACGATTCTCACGGTTCTTGTGCATGGCCAACTGCTGGGAATAGACATGCTGGATGACCCAATACAGCTTCTGCTTCCTCGGAGACAAAGGAAAAACATCAAACATATTCAGCAAATGCTCCAGGTATAGTAATGACAAGTTTCTCCTGACATACTGTAATTGTTGCCTGATTCCTTGCCTGAGCAACCGTTTCCCTAGCTTCTTGTTCTTGGCCAGGCTCAGATACAGTTTCCTGGCCTGTTCCCGATAGGTTCGCGTTTTTTTAGCGCCGCTCTTTTTTGCCAGTTCATCGATCAGCTTTTCGATTATCTCGCGCGACTCGTTCAACAAACCCAGATCAGTCGGATAGCGTACGGCCTGTGCAGCCACCGTCGCATCAATAATGAGTTTACCCTTGTGACTGCGCCCAGAGTCTGTTGCAGAATCACCTAACACTGACAATGCGTCCTCTCTTGTGGAACAACAAGGAGAGTCAATATCCTGTTGAGCGCCTGAGCAAGAACCCGATTTTGTAACTGGAGGAGTGGGTTTCTCGTTAACCCGAGTTTAACAACGTCAAAAAAAACAATAACCAAATCAGTAAATTACGACATCAAAAAAAACCGAGTGGCACTACATTTGTAAATTTAAGATCTCAAACGATTAATTTTCTGACTCCTAATTCTACTTTGTCGTGCGCCGTGCAAGGCGCTGTTTTTCAGCGGGTGCGAATCCCGTCCGGCAACTTTCGTTCCAGCCGGTAGCAACTGGAGCAGGCGTGGAGGTAACGAAGCGTCTGAAGCCTCTGGTGTAGAGGGTCCTTTAAGGGACTTTGCGAACATGCAGGCCGTAATGTAATGTGAACACCGTGTAGGCCTCGAAAAGAATGATACGGAAGCCGACCCGCCGATAATACGGGGAAGACCGCAGTCACAGGTGAAGCGAACGAAAAGAGCAGCCAGTGATTCCGTCGGGGTATTAGTGACGGCATGTATGGAAGAAGGAAGACAGACGCAACACGGGAAGCCCTGATGCGTTATTGTTCGTGCGATCAACCGGACTCCCGTGAGGGACAGGATGGGCGCACCAGGGTGGCGGAGAGGCCCGTAGTACTGAGGAAATCGGGTAATGCCGATGGAGGGAAAAGGCCTTAGTTCAAGATCGACGCAACAAGTAGGAAAGGAGTGAAGATTGGGAAACCTGCAAACTTCGGAAAGCATCCAGAGACTACGGACGGCGTTACACACCAAAGCGAAGGAAGAACCCAAGTTCCGGTTCTATCTTCTGTACGACAAGATTTATCGA
>VMSP01000028.1 GCA_013792135.1 Desulfocapsa sp.
CAGGGGTCCCATCAACCGTGGAGTCAATATCAGAAGTACCAGCAGAGGCTAAACCGGGGCAGCGCCGACCAGCTGTGTTTGAAATTGAATGTGTAGCTTAAACTCAGTGCATAATTGTCTTGACTCAGGGGTCCACTTTATTTAATCAAGGGAAAAAAGGGGTTGGAGGCATGCAGTAACATTCCAGTCAGGAATTTCCGGCTGTTTGTAGCTGTTAAAGTCCCAGGAGATGCACCTGGTATGCCCAAGCCGGAGGAACTTGGCAATAAGGATAAAGTTGCCCCGCTACTCGACATCAAACGGCAGATCAACGAGACTTTGAAAGCGGCTCATCTTTATCCCATGAATCTGCCACCGGGCAATCTGATGGAATGGCTGCGGCGATTACTCAATAGCTACCCAGATGGGTATCCAGAGCATAATTTCAATTCATACAGCCCTCATATTCCAATCCTGAAACAGATCATCAATGCGGATACGGTTATCAAGGAAGGCGCTGATCATATCCAGGCTGGAGATAATTTCTTCTGTTGCACCACGCCTAAGAACTTCCCCCGTGAAGTTGACCCTCTGCAAACCAATTCCCTGTTCGGCGGGATATGGGGCATTATCTCTGATGCTGACCAGATCAAGACTGATTTTCTCTATTCCTTCAATATCGTCTTTCAAAAGGGGCTGGATGTAACAATCCATGCAAAAACCAATCTGATGCTCAACCAGAAAGCGGTTGGTTCGTTATCTACCCTGCTTCACCGTAAACAAGCGGAACACATGGAGGCCACTGATGACCTGGAGCATGGGGTCAAATTCCTCAAGATCATCCCTGTTTTTTGGGTATGGTCGGATGATCTTGAAAAGGCCAGGGATTCATGTACCAGAGTAAGGCGCTTGTGGGAGAATAACGGCTATGTGATGCAACGGGATAACATGGTTCTGAAAATCCTGTTTATCTCGTCTTTTCCTCTTTGTCTTTACGCTGACGGCAAGAATATAGAAAACCTGGAGCGGGATTTTACCGCACCAGTACCGTCAATCACCCCGTTGCTACCTGTTCAGGGTGATTTTATTGGTTCAGGCGGCATCCCGAATCTGATCTTTACTGGCCGGAAAGGACAGTTGGTTTCGTTAGATTTTTTCGCAAAAGGGGCAACCAATTTTAATGCCTTCTGCTGTGCCACATCCGGTTCGGGCAAGTCCTTTCTGGTCAACTTCATCGCGTTTAACTATTTCGCTTGCGGTTCCATAATCCGCATCATTGATATTGGTGGTTCTTACAAGAAGATCGCCGATATGTTGGGCGCACGGTATCTGGATTTCAGCCCTGATATTCAAATCTGCCTCAATCCATTCACAAATATTCTGGAGCCGGAGGAAGAGCTAAAAGCAGTTGCCGCAGTGTTCGCACAAATGGCCTATGCCAATTCAAGCACAGGATGCGAGGACGTTGAAGAAAGGAGCATGTTTGACAGTGCGGTTCGTTGGGCATGGGACCAAAAAGGTCAAGCTGCGGATGCTGATACAGTCTGGGAATTTATGAAATTATTCCCCAGCGGCCCTGGCATGGAAATGTTCAAAGAATATGAGGACAACAAAGACTTGACTGCGAAAGCCAGGAAGCTCGGCTTTCTCTTGATGAATTTCACCTCACATGGTTTTTACGGCAAGTTTTTTTGCGGCCCCAGTACCTTTGATATTCGCAATGACGAGTTTGTTGTTTTGGAATTGGAGAACTTGAAAGTGAAACCTGATTTATACAAGGTTGTCACCATGCTCGTTATCAATGCCGTTACCCAAGACCTCTATCTCTCAGATCGTTCCCGGCATCGGCTGATTATTTTCGATGAAGCATGGCAGTTTCTGGATAAGTCCTCCATGCTTGCTCCGGTAGTAACCGAAGGATACCGCCGAGCCAGAAAATACTCCGGCAGCTTCATGGTTATCACCCAATCCATTCTTGATCTTAATTTATTCGGTGAAGTTGGTGGTGTAATCAAAGACAACTCGGCCTTTAAAATCTTTTTAGAATCTTCTGCTTTTGAACAGGCAAAAGACCTGAAATTGATTGATTATGACGAGTTTTCCATGAAGCTCCTGAAAAGCATCAAATCCAACCCCCCGCACTATTCAGAGATTTTCTTCGATACACCCTTTGGAATCGGCCCGGCCCGGCTGATAGTTAACGATTATGCCTATTTTATCTACACCTCCAAGGCTTCTGAAATCGCCATGATTGAAGAGCGTGTTAAATCCGGCATGACCTATCATGAGGCAATCTTAGAAATGGTTGAGTTGCGGCGAAATGGCGAACTGTAGACTTCTTGTCATCATCATCATTCTTGGCCGGTTGCTTCTGGTCTCGGCATCCTATGCAAAAAATCTTGGCACTATCGGGACTACCTATCCCGTAGTAGAGCCGGACTTGGTGGAAGAGGTCAAGGCCAGAATTGACAAGGTCAAAATGGCAAAAATCATGGAAGAGCACAGGCACAGCTACAAAGCAAAAGACATCTATGCCCTGCCTACCGCCAAGAGAGATCGGACCTTTTTTGTCGATATGACCTACACCTTAGATCACGACATCCCAGGCGAAAATGGGAAGATCATGTACAAGCGCGGGCTTACCTGGAACCCTTTGGATTATGTCTCTCCACCCGAATTAGTGGTCATCAATGGCGAGGACGCAAAGCAAGTGGAATGGTTTAAGAAGTCACCCTATTACAAGAATCTAAAAATCAAATTACTGACTTCCGCCGGATTTGCCGCACCCTTGATAAAGCAATTACAACGGCCAGTCTTTTATCTGACCAGAACCATAGCTGATCGTCTGCAACTCACCGCTACCCCCTGCGTGATTACTCAGAATGGAAAAAAGATGATGGTGCAGGAGGTGAAGATTGATGAATAAATACCTGCTGGCCTTGGTGCTTTTATTTGCGTCAACTCCGGCATTTGCGCTGTTTAAGTCAGGTGATTCATTCAATGAAGCATCAGATGTTAATTGGGGTGATATTGAATTTAAGTTTTTAGGGATTTGCATCTGCCCCAGACCACCGCCTGTCTTTTATGAGGAGGGCGAAATTTACGAATATTGGGATCCGTCTATATTCATAGATACGGTTTCAATGGCTAATTATTCCGCATTTACAGGGTCAGGAGGAGAAGAAAACACCGGAGGAATCGACGATATTTTGGGTGGAAAGAATAAGAGTTCGGATGCGGTATCTATTGCCGATGAATCCACCTTTTTTCAGGCACATGCGTTTATTTATTCACTCATGACAGATATGGATTTGTGTAAGAATGACGATATGGGAGCTTGGTGGACTGAATATGACTCTATGTGGCAGAGCGATGAGCTTGCAGCCACTATTACTCCCGAAGTTGGATTATTCGCCAACAAAGAAATGCAGTTGCTTTGTATGACTGATGCGTTGGCTGTAAATGTCGGATTTCCGATTGATGCCATGCCTTGGTGTATAGGGAGTAGCGGGTCAACCTATCCCGTAAGCGGCCATGTGGACAACGACAATATTGTTCAGGCCAGCAATACAGCCGCGTCACGGTTGATCTTCAAACTGAACCGATTGTTCATGCTCTGCGACCCGGCCCCCATTTGTGGCTGCGAATACACTCCTGTCTGGACGAAAAGTCATTACAAGATGCACACGGCCAGACCCGATCTCCGGGCCACCTATCCCATTGGCAAAGCAGCCAAGTTTTATGATTCCGGTCTCAATCCTCCCTACACGGGAGTAAAGGGGTCAAATGATGAATTCCTCTGGGTAGTATTCAGGAAGGTACTTTGTTGCACCTGTTGTGAATGATATGCGAAGACAAATTTCTATAATTATGCTGGCTGGGTTGGTCGCTCTTACCGGTTCATCGGTGCAAGGTGCTGAATCTTGCCCTGACACCATTGCCTCTGATGAAACCAAGTCTCTCGTGGAAAAAGCCAAAGAACAGGCCGGAGCGCAGGGAGTAATTGACAGCGAAGCGACACAAAAAGCTATGGAAACAGCACGAGAACTGGCCAAGACCATAACCATCCCTGAAAACAAGCATAGTGCAGCAGGGAAAAAAGCCGCAGAAGAAACCAATGCAGTTTACCGTTCCAAGGCATTCCAGGACAAGGTGAATGGGTACGAAAATTGGGAAGACCTTGTGCCAGGAGTCAAGGCCAAGAGAGCTAATAAAGAGCAGGAAGCAAAAGGTATCCTCGCTGATTCTGAAAAGATTTACCTTTTCCTGTCCAGTTCAATACCGGAGGCATCTTTTCAGGGGTACATGGCCTATCTCGATGGAGTTCCTGAAATCGTACCGGTCATGAAGGGAATTGTAGGCGGTCTCAGTAAAGAGAACAAAAAAAAGAGAGTAAAATGGTGGAGCAAGGTTCTTAAAAAAGACACCACCTGCAAGGAGCCGGAAGCACGATCTGAGGCTCGATGCGAAAAGTTTAAAATTCCCATTACGATTAAACCTGCCATCTTCAACCAATACGAGATAACCGAAGTTCCTGCCTTGATCTATACGAGAGGTGATGAAATCTTTCAAATCCAGGGCGATGTGGGCATCGTTACCCTCCTGGAAAAAGTTAATCAGGAAGCCAGAAGCTCAAGCGTAACAAGACTTATAGCCAAGATCAGCGGGAAACAATGAGCGAAAACCAAGAAATTTTTAAGGCAGAGACAACCTGGTTCCATATGTTCAAGGCCATGATCGGTAATGGCGATATTGCAAAAATGGGCCCTTGCTCACTATCCGTCTATATCGTGATAAAGGGACATACGGACTTCAATACCGGGCAAGCATTTCCCTCACTGGAACATATCAGCGAAAAAAGCGGCATCTCCAGGCGACAGGTTATTCGATCTTTAGAAATTCTTGAGGAATATGGATACATCACCAAACAAAAGATCGGGCGGAACAATATTTATATTTTGCGGGAGAAAATTGAGATGATCGACAATGCCGGCAGACCGGTCGGAATAGCAACATGGGATTATATTCCCAATAGTATCAATGCGGCCAGGGCTGAGCTGAAAAACTTTCTTCTGACCGGCAGATCCAAAGACCAGATTGTCCATATCAATACCGTAAATTTTAACATCCAGATCAATCAGGGAGGTGAAAACAAACAATATAATATTGACTCTGATCTTGAGAAAATAAGGGATCCGAAAACGAGAGAATTTTTACGGAAACGCATGGAAGAATCTTTAACAGATGAGCAATAGCAGCAGTGCATCTTCGGCCACACAGGCAGGTGTAATATTAATATCGGCCTGAGAAGCAAGTATTTTGCTTAATAGGTGACTCACAGTCACATATTGGCTTAACAAGTGACTCACAGTCACGTATCGCAACAGGTGACTCACGGTCACGTATTTGGATTAACAGGTGACTGACAGGCACGTATTCAGGGTCAATAGGTGACTCACAGGCACCTAAACTATATTTATAAAATATAAAAAATTAAAAAATGCGCACCTGCACGCACACGCACGCGCGTTTTATCATCAATGACCAAAAAACTGGTGAGCAAAAATGAGAATATGTGACGAGCATGTCGGACAGTAATCCAGCAGAAACCAAAAAAACAACTCCTGGCTATCTGGAAATAATCTTTATCACGATTTTCATCGTTCTTGGTGCGATCTGGGGCTACGACCATTTTCTTGCCCAGAAGGTATTGACCTTTGACCTGAAAGGCTATCTTCGGCAACAAACGGCTTTGATAAAAGCAGGTGAAATGACGGATGAGCAGTTCAAATCAAATCTGGACCGGGTAGAAGCTCTTCTCAATGCAGAAAAAAGCAATCATGTCATACTGTTGAAAGATGTAGTGGTACGAAATGGCGATGAAATTTCCCCCAAATAGCTGTTTATTTCAACTGACTCGCTGGGAAAAGACCGTGGCAATGGTTTTTCTCGCAGCCTTGCTGCTGGGATCATTTCTCCCTGGACGGCTCATTGTCGCAATCAGCGATTCACTCGATCATCGGCTGTTTTTTCTGACAGCAATCAATCAGGATACAATCAAAAATGGCGACTATCTCGTTTTCCGTGGGAACAAAGAGGAAGTGGAGAAACATGCCAAGCACATGCTGAACAAAGACCTCGACCGGCTGATAAAAAAAGTTGGCTGCGCTCCTGGAGAAATGCTTACCCGTGATGACCAGAGGCAATTCTTCTGCCAGGGTATTTTGATCGGCCAGGCTTTAGAAGCTGACAGCCTCAAGCGTCCTTTGCCTCAATTTCAGTTTTCAGGGATTGTTCCGGAAAAAAACTTTTTCATGATCGGCACGAACCCCCGTAGTTACGACAGCAAATATTTTGGATTTGTTGATGCAGACAAGATTCTTCACAAGGCTTTACCGCTATGGTAGCTGGCCATAACAATCGGCTTGATAATTGGCTGTGTAGCTGGCTTCTGGTCGTCACCATAATAACCATGCCGATTATGACGACAAAGGCCCTGGCCGATAACGTTCCTGCACCGAAGCCGGCTTTCTATGAAACCGCCAAAGAAGGCTGGTTCTGGTATCATGATCCGCATCCTGAAATGCCGAAGGAAGCAAATGCCCTGGAAAAATCAACCATAACGCGAGAGGCCGGGCCCAAGGTATTCGAGACTAAAAACCCGTCGATGGACAAGTACACCATCAATGATATCTGGAATTTACATCCGGACGAATTTCAAGGGTTGTTGAATGGAGTGCAGAAAAAAGCCGTCCAAAGTCCAACTGAAAAAAACATCCTCGAATATCTGACCATGCAGGATGTTGCGCGGCGAAAGGCTCTGGCTTATGCCAACGCCACAAAATTCGTCACTCAAAAATACAGCGATAAATTCAATATCAGCCAGGTTTATCCAACAACTGCGCCGGGTGTATCAGCCAAGGTACAGGAACAGCAAAAAGAAATTTCCAGTACCATTCTGACTGCTCGTGAAGATCATGCCTTGCTGTTTTTTGTCGGCCAGGGTTGCGGCTTCTGTGACAAGCAGGCGGCTATTCTTGCTTACTTCGTGGAAAAATACGGTTGGCAGATCAAACCCATTGATATTGGCCAGCACACCACTTTGGCATCGCGGTTTAATGTCACGACCACTCCAACCCTGGTTTTGATCAAAAACGGAACTGAACAATCTATGCCGGTATCAGTCGGGGTGGTTGCTCAATCAGAACTTGAACGAAAACTGTATCAGGCCATCCGCTATCTTGGTGGAGAAACGAATATAGAGACCTTCCAAACGTATGATTATCAGAAAGGCGGTGCTCTTGACCCTGGTGCAATTTTAGAGAATGAGGACCAACCGTGGAGGGAAAGATAATGAAAAAGATGATCTTCGCTTTATCCGTGAGTTTACTATGTCCAATTCCGGCTCAGGCTGGCTGGGTAGATGATTGGTTGCAACAGAGTAACTCCACTCAAACAGGCTATTTTCAGGGGCAACAGCGAGGATATTTAAACGCCGGCAGTTTTTCCGGTCGTTGGAAAAGTACCGCAGACTATCCGGTAACACTCGAACCGCCACGCATCAAAAGCGGCTGCGGCGGTATTGATGTATTCATGGGCGGCTTTTCGTTTATGGATTCTGATTATTTAACGAGTAAGCTCCAGGCCATCCTATCAAATGCTGCAGGAGTGGCCTTTGACCTGGGACTCAAAACCCTCTGTGAGCAATGCTCCAACACAATTAAAAATTTTGAAGCCCTGTCTGATAAACTCAACTCCATGCAGATTGACGAATGTGGAGCGGCCAAAGAGATGGTTGGTGTGGTGATGGATGAAAATGGTGTCCATTCCAGTGAAGTCATGCAGGAAAAACTCGGAACGGCAATCAAAGAAAATAAGTTGCTCAACGGTGCTTCGGAAATGTGGGACAAGCTCACCACAGAAGAAAAAGCAAATGATGGTCAAATTCAATCCGGCGATGTCAATATGGTCACGAATGGATGCAATGCAGACATAAAAGCCGTCTTCCTTTCCGGCAGCTCGATGCTCGATAATGTCGGCAATAAGATGAGCATACCAACGCCTCATATTGATCTCATTCGTGGTCTGGTTGGCGATCTCAAGCTATCAACAGCGGAGAACGGTTACAAGGTCTCCTATATGCCACCATGCTCTGAAAATAATACTGATTCAATCAAATCTATTGCCAATGGTGATATTTACACCAAAAGCTCTACCGGTACATGCCAGCAGGTTACCGATGGCAATAGGGATATGGGGGCATATATTCGACTAATGTTGACTAGCATCGCCGCTAAGATACGGACTAAAACTCCATTCACAACGACAGAACAGGCTTTTATGGACACTAATCCGCTTTCTCCATTGCCTATTCTTAAAAGTGCGGTTGGCTCGAATACTGACGTTGCAACCATAAGCGGTCTGGCCGACATCACCGCCAGTGCTTACAGCCTGCAAATGATTTCAGATCTGTATATTCGGGCGGAAATGATTGCGAGAAAAGCCAATGAGATGCTGGAAAAACAGTCATCCGCAACTGGTGTGACCGGTGGCCCGGAAAGTTGCGCCTCTGTTATTTTTGCGGAACACGCCAGTCAAGATATTCAACTGATGTTGAATAAAATCCAGGAACTGAAAGCAGGGGCCAAGGCCAGTTATGTCGCTTCCACAAGCGAAATGAATGCTATTTTGGGTTATCTGGAACACATGCAGAACATTGAAAGCCAAATGAACTCTGAACTTACCCGCAGGTACGGTAAAGATGTGGTCGCAAGGCTTCAATAGAAGCTAAAAAATGTAATCAAAGGAGAATGGAATTATGTATCGAAAAATTTGTCTTTTTTTAACTTTAGCATCCACAGTTCCCGTCCTTAATAGTTTTGCGGAAAATCCAAATTTTCAGGAAGGGCAAACGACAGTCCCACAGATGCGGCATTATTTTAATGGTCGAAAGGCTGAATACAATCAATATCTTGCTGACTTAGCGACATATAATCAGGCGACTAGAGATCAACAAGCATGGGACAATAATAAAATTCGAGAAGATCAGGAGCAACAACAAACTCAGGCAAGTCTGCAAACCGCTATAGATCAAAAATCTCAGGAATGCGCACAATCCCAATCTCCAGAGGAGCTACAGGCATGTCAGCAAACGGTGTCAGACATGCAAACCCAGATGTACGAGCAAGCCGCAGCATATAATGACTACAGACAAAACCAAGCAGGGACAAGGCCTGTTGTGGGCCAGCAACCAACTTTTCATGACAATACCGCCGAACTCGACAAGGCGTATATTTTTGATGGAAATCAGACATTAAAAGAGAAGGTTAATATTGTTGGTGAAAGAAATATGGAAGATGAAAGAGGACAAAAGATTAACAATGAGGAAGATGTCAGGAATTACTATAGCCGTAATTACAAAAATACAAATGCTCAAGCAGAAATTGATGCCCAAATAGAAGCAGCTCGCTGACAAGACAAAAAATGAGAACAACGCATAATAAATAATGTTTTTTATTATTAAATAATACTGCAAAATTCAGGAGTTCTTACAATGGAAGAAACCTTCTTGGATGCCAAGGAAATACATTTATTGGAACAGACGACAAAAGAAATGTTCAGAATATTGAATAAGTTTTCCTTTGATTATGGGATGGATTTGTCGCCTGACAGAAAGGCAAAAATTACCACCTCGCTTTTTATGCAATTTATTTCCGATGATGTGATTCGTGACTCAGATAGAACCAAGAAGGAATGGAAAAACAACGTGCAAGGTATAGCCGCTTATTTCATCCAACAGGAACAAGATGCTGCCACCTATGCTACTGCCTCGGTGTAGCATGAAAATAATTATCTACAAATGGTTATGCTCCATGTCTCTGTGAGGATAAGGCTGGATATGCTCCAAGGCATGAACTTCCTTGCTACGGGCATGAAAGATGTCCCAGCGCAACTGGAGGTTCAACCAAAAATCTTCAGAAACACCAAAGTATTTTGCCAGGCGCAGAGCAGTTCCTGGGGTGATGCCACGTCGTTGGTTAATCACCTCATTGATTCGCTGGTATGGTACATGAAGTGCTTGGGAAAGCTCACGCTGACTGATCTTCATGGGCCTAAGAAATTCTTCCAGCAACATTTCTCCCGGATGGGTGGGAACTCTATTACTCGGTATGCGTACCATAATAACACCTTTTTTTCCAATATACAGACTAATGATAGTCGATAATAACAACATCGTTCGGTCTTTGTTCTTCCCACCTGAAACAGATTCTGAACTGATCATTGATGCGGATACTCCACTGCCCGCTACGATCCCCAAAAAGCAATTCCAATCTATTACCGGGAGGAACCTTCAACTCTTCAAGACTTTGTATAGAATCCAACTGATCAAGCTTTCTGGCAGCTACACTCCAGAGAGAGGACGGCAGAGTCTTTCTGGCAAGTTTTGTGTTGTTACCATTAAAAATATCCTCTGTCCCCACCGTAAGAAAGTTATGAATCATGAAGACATAATAGCATGGATGTCATGCTATTTCAAGGCTGCCAATTCAAAAACATTAATTCTTATATCTGTATAACATGAAAAAGACCGCTGTCACATTCCCAGCCATTCTGTTTCTGGCGTTCCTGGTTGCGGTCATATTTCAGGCCACCCCTGCCTATGCTCTGGATATGGAATACTACACCTATGGCGGCTTTGGCCCGATTACGCAAGCATTTACACGGCTGGCCCTGATCTTCAGCGATGCGGGGTATATAGGATTATTTTCAGTGGTTACGGTATTAGGCTTTCTTGCTGGGAGTATCTCTTGGTTTGTCCAGGTGTCCAATGGCGGAAAAGCCACCCCTTTAATCTGGGCCGTCCCTGTGATCTTCGGAGTTGTAATCTACCTGGGCCTGTTTGTTCCCAAGGGGAATATCACGGTTTACGACCCAACGCTCAACAGATTCCAGACTATTGGCGGTATCCCTGATGCTGTTGTCTTCACCGCTGGCGTATTGAGTACAGTTGAAAGAGGGCTGGTTGAAATTATTGATACCTCGGCCGCACCAGATTCTTTATACAAAGGTGGGGCTGGTGGACTGGGTTTCAAGACACTGGAATCAACCAGAGGCTCGTACATTAAAGACAATAATCTCAGAACAAGCACCATCCGCTTCACCAAAGATTGCGTGACTTTTGAACTGATGAGGCCAGGCACAGACTTGTCCTTAGATACTCTGCGCAACAATACTACTGATTTCCTGCCGGAACTTGCAAAAGCTGTAAATCCAGCAATCTATACGGTTTATTATGATACAGCCAATCCTGCAGGTGTAACGAAAACCTGTACGGAAGCATGGAACCTTCTCCATCCCATTTACCAGAGTCCAAGTAATTACGATGAACCACTCAAGAAGATATGTGGCAAGTCATCCTTTAACCCTAATAATGCGAATGAATTTACGGCCTGTAAAGACCTTATAACCAATACCCTCAGCGCCACGACGGGTAATCTTGTCGTACCAAGCAAGCTCGTACAGCAACGACAAATTTCGGAAATCCTTTATACTTTCTACTTTCAGGATGATGCAGAGATAGCGATGCTCATGGAGGCCAACCGAAAGATCACCTCGTCGGGTATGGGTATCGGTCTGACCATGAATGAATGGATTCCGATCATCAAGGCGATCATGACCGCTATTGCCATTGGCATGATTCCATTCCTTGCCCTGTTCCTGCCCACACCTGTAGTCGGCAAGGCCCTTTCAGCTATGTTCGGTTTTTTCTGTTTCCTGACCATCTGGGGCATAACTGATGCGGTGATTCATACTGCGGCTATGGATTATGCAACCTACTCGTTTGAGGAGGTACGGCAGTCATCTTTGGGCGTTTATTCGATGGCAGCCTTCCCCTCATTATCGGAAAAGATGCTGGCGATGTTCGGCATTATCCGCTCTTCAGGTATTATGCTGGCAAGTGTCTTCACCATGATGCTAATTAAATTTGGTGGTCATGCCCTGGCAATGATGGCGGGGAGCTTGAGCGGTGCGGTAAGCAATGCAGGAGCCCAGGCCGGAGCCTTGTTGACCCCGGAAGGGACAGCAGCGGCCATGAATCAGCAGGTAAAATCAGCGAGTTTGCTTGAAGGTATGCCCCAACATCGGTTTGCCAATCAAATGGCGGCTGGTGCCTTCAATAATGTCCACAGTCCGGTTGGTAATTATAATTCTTCCATGAACGCCAGGGCCGCATTGGAAAAATCAGGGCAAATTCCAAAAGACACTTCAGATGCCGCCTACGCCGAGATGCAAAAGAACTTCAACCAACAGGCGGGAACAGCAGCAGGTCAATCATCGGTTTCTCTTGGCCCAAATGGGCAAGCGACCCAGGGACAAACCAAGTCCGTCAATGCAGACGGCTCAACCAGTATGACCACTACCAACGGGGCTGGTGGGGTTGGCGTGCAAACGGATAACATGGCATCAGGTCAAGCCACCCATGCTACAGACGGTCATGGTGGCTCAACATTGACGAAGGCCAGCGTCAACGGGCTGAGTCCGATTGCAATGGCACATCAGGCCGCATACATAAAGACCAAAGGGGCTGGAGATAGTCTTGCTACCAATGAGAATTGGGCCAATGGACAGAGTTACATAAAGAATGCCGCCCTGACCAGAAGCGAGGCCCGTACTTATGGCGAAAACCTTAATAATTCAGTATCTGCGAAACTGAACAAGGCTGTTTCCAGTGGCTCCAGCTTTAAGGATAGTGTTGGTGAAGATACAGCAGCCAGGCTATCATCTTTTGCTGAAATAAGTGGTGGATTACAAATTTTGGGGACAGGTGCTAAAGGTGGTGGCAGGTATGATGTACAAGCTACAGGTAAAGATGGTAAAACAGTGAGTTTTGATGTGGACCAGAAAACATCAGAGGCTATTGGTAATGAAATAACCAAGGCACGATCTGAGGCATTACAGGAAAGCATGGGAAGTAGCAGTGGCCTTGCTTTTGCAAACAACATGGCGCACAATATTGGCGCAACTAAAGCATCAACGCTTATGAATGATGCCAGGGATATGCAGCGGTCAACAGAAACAACGGGCGCTGATCTGAGTACCGCCTTCGTTGGCCACTATGCGAAACAACGCTACGGTTCAGAAAGTCCTGAGAATGTCCGCAAGGCAACGGATGCTCTTAACCATATGGCAACAGGTGGTTCCGCTGGTGTTGACCAATTGAATCAGCATATCAATTCGTTTCTTAAAAATGGTGATTACAGTTGGGGTGATGGAAAAGCTCAAGTCGGTGCTGCCATCAGCGCTGCCGGTGGGCAGGTTGGAAGTCAAGCCTCAAACATCCAGGGACAGATAGGGCCAGCAGTAGGAGAATCAGCAAGTCATACATCCAGGATTACCCTTGGTGATTTCAGCGGCAATCCTGGTGCCAATCATCCCCCATTGATCGGGCCAGGAGAGGTTACAGGCCATGTAAATGCTACAGCAGATCACAGACTCCATGAGCACCAAGACGCCAAGTTGATGGGGCCAAATGGTGCATTAGTCGATAATTTAACAGGGTTCAATATACCTGCGGAAATCAAAAATGCAGATCAAATGAGCAAGGATAGAGACGCAGCAAGAACAGCCGCAGGTAAGCCTCCCTTAGAAGGAGATTGAGCAGATAGAGAGAATGTATTCTGTGGTCCGTAAAGTTTTGTCAATTATCATCATGGATGATAATTACTTTCATGCTCATCAATCCATGATTGATGGAAAATATTTCCAGGCGTATCAGCATACAAAAGACTACCAGCAATATCTGGTTCATTAGCAAAAAGCTCATCCTCACTCAGAGGTTTAATGCTCTTCCCCAAAGAAGTGGCAAATATCCTCTTGGTAATAGGCTCAAGCAACTTATCAATCGCATCTAAAAGACCCATGACTTGTTCTCCTTACAATTTTTGAAAAGTAGAAACGTCTCTCATAAAATCTGTTATCACGAATCAATAACAAAATCAAAACCCTTTCTATGGTGATAGAAATATGAACAAAAAAGAACTTGTCAATGCCGTTGCAGAAACACCTGGCATCACTGGGGCTCAAGCTGAAAAGATCATCCGGAGTTTCATGGCCTCGATTACCACGGCACTCTCCAAGGGCGAGAAGGTGACCTTAATGGGTTTCGGGTCACTTCAAACTGTCAAAACCAAGACCAGAATGTATCGGGATATTAATAGTGGAGAGTCTAAAAAAGCCCGAGGGAAAACCATCGTGAAATTTCGAACCGGTTCTCATTTATCAGAAAAGATAAAAAGTCAGGGGTGTTTCGACTAATCAAAAGTTAGAAATCAAGGGTATTTAGTAATCAGACCAGTAGCTAATGATTCAAATACCGAATGGCAAGAGAAGTGACCCGGTATATTTCATCCATCAGTACCCGGATAAAAAGGAATCCATTTGACAGGTCGTGAAGGCTAAGGCATACTTCTCGCAAAAATCGTCCATAACAAAATATACGGCGCAGGAAAATACCACCATGGAGCGGGCGACGGGATTCGAACCCGCACGGCCGGGGTGGCGCCCCGTTCAGGCTCTGAAGGCCTGCGTGCTGCCATTACACTACACCCGCTCAATGCGGTATTTTTTAGCATCCTTGCTCCAAAAGGGCAAGATATAAGGAGTTGCCCTTTGTCCCGAAAACTCAAAACCATCGTCTCACCCCTGAGCGCTTATCTGAAAGTGCAACGCGGCTTCAAGCTCCCTGGAGAAGGTGGCGACATGGAGCTTCCTCCGCCCCTGGAAATCTGTAAACGGCGAGGCGAGGCGCTCCTTGTTCAGGAGTTTTTCGAGTTTATTGGCCAGATAGGCATCATCGACGCGGCTCGCCAACTCGAATTATGGGATATCCTTATCGCTCGGGGAACCTACCTCCTTGATCTGGCCCAGCGCATTGGCCTGATGAATCATTTCACCACGCCACCGGCCAGGAAGCCGGAACAGGCGGCATACACGGCTTGGTGCATATTTCTTGACAGCCTGCGATGCGCGTCCGAGCAGAATCTGATCCACATCGCCACCCACGAAGTCTTCCTCCATTTTTACATCGGCCTCTATCCAAAAGCCAACAACGACAAGGCGCGCAGCCACGGCAACCTTCGCCTGCAAGCCTTGGTGAAATTGCGCAAATACTGGGGCCTGGAAGCAGAGCTCAAGGAATCGTTTGTGACCGAAGACGACAAATGCGTTTTCTCCATCCGGCTGAAATCGCCCGGTTTCTCCTGGAAAACCCTTACCACCGTCACCGCTGAACGGTTGAAACCAGCCCGCCTTGAAGCGTTCACCCTCCTGCTCGACGAAGTCAGAAACGGCCTGCACCAGCCCGAATCTGCCGCCGCTACCCGTTTGCCCCCAGTGAAGGAATAATTCTCTCAAGTCCCAGACCTCTTCCGGCAGGTGAAGAAAAAATATTGACAAAGGCGGCATTGCCGTTTACAAATTTACAGGTTTTGAAATAAATCCAACTACAAGGCGGGACGATCAGGAACAATGATCTTGCCCAGGATGGACGGAAGGGTTGCGGTGTCAACTGCAATCACCCACCTGTCGGATTGGTGAGGCTGGATTCATCCCCAGCGCTCATGATCCGGGACAGCAGGCTCCGGCAAGGATGGACGGCAAGTGATGTCGCAGGCGCAATCGGGCGCGGGTAGAGGACGAAATTCGGTGCCTCCGGGTGGAACCGGGGGAACGCACACCGTCCCATA
>VMSP01000011.1 GCA_013792135.1 Desulfocapsa sp.
CAATAAAGGGAGATTTATGCAGAATAGTCTCGCAGATATTATTTTATTTCATCGTAAACGAAGCGGCTTGACTCAGCAGGAGCTGGCTGAACTGGCCGGGGTCGGCAAGAACATGATCTATGAGCTTGAAAACGGTAAAATGAGCGTAAGATTGGATAACCTTCTCAAGGTTTTGCAGGTAATGAACATTGAACTGGATTTTCACAGCCCCCTGTGGGAGGCCTTTTTGAGGGAGCATTCCGATGCGAAGCGCTAGAGTTTTTTTTGAAAATGATTTTACCGGTCAGCTCATTGAGGCAGAAAATGGCCGCGACTATTCCTTTCAATATGAACAAGGGTATAATGGGCCACCCATCTCTCTGACCATGCCGGTTCAGGAAGAGCCGTACCGCTTTAACGAGTTTCCTCCGTTTTTTGATGGCCTGCTTCCTGAAGGCTTTCAGCTTGAGGCCCTGTTGCGCCAGAAGAAGCTCGATCGCGATGACAAGTTTGGTCAACTCCTGATCGTTGGTGCGGATACGGTCGGTGCCGTCACCATCAAAGAGGCGCTATGAACCGTTGCCCTCTCACCTATGAACCATGCGAGGGCCTATACTCACAAAGTGGTTTAAAGCGCCTTTCCCGTCAGCTCACGAACCTGCAACCCCTCTCCTTTACCTCATTGGAGTTAAGACAGGAGGCCGCGGCTCGATCCCAGAAGATGTCAATTCAAGGGGTGCAGCCGAAACTTTCGGCCAGGTTGCAAATAAAGAAACAGCAATTTATCCTCGTTGATAAGAATGGACAGTACATTCTCAAACCGCAAATCGCTGATTATGTCCAGGTACCCGAGAATGAGGATCTCACTATGAGGCTCGCCTCCCTTGCAGGCATTGAGGTGCCACTGCATGGCCTATTGCATGGGCAGGACGGGGAGATGACATACTTTATCAAGCGCTTTGACCGAGTCGGCCATAAAGGGAAACGACATGTTGAGGATTTTGCTCAGCTTGGTGGTCGGAACCGGGAGACAAAGTATCGCTCAAGTATGGAGCAAGTTGCCAAATTGATTGAGACATTTTGCACCTTTCCGGCCGTAGAGAAGGTAAAACTCCTGCGCCTGACTCTGTTCAGCTTCCTGGTTGGCAACGAAGATATGCACCTGAAAAACTTTTCCATCATTCGCAATCAGGATATTATTTCTCTGACCCCGGCCTATGACCTGCTGAACACCACTATTATCCTTCCTCAACCTGAAGAAGAGCTGGCCTTACCATTGAACGCAAGGAAGAATAAACTGCGGCGGGAGGATTTCCTGGAGTATTTTGCTAGAGATCGCCTGGGATTGACCGAGCGGATCATTGATAAGATAACAACCGACTTTGCAAATATTCGCCCACAATGGGAGGCCTTACTCGATGTCAGCTTTTTATCGGACAAAATGAAGGAGAAATACCTGCAGGTTGTTAATGAGCGCTTTGCCAGGATTTTCCAGTAAAGGAAAAGTCTCTTACTTTAACGTTTTTCATGGATGAAAACGGTATCCATTTTTTACAACCTGCCTTAATTTTTAAAATGTAAAAAGCAGCATGACTGCTTTGGTATCCACTATTGACGATTTATCTCAGTTGATGAAGCTGCAATAATTATGGTGTGGCAGCTTGGGGTGATGATGCAACGATATAGTTAAGAGACTGCATATTTTATTAACTATTTATTCAGTCGGTACAGTCAAGATTTTTTGGAAGATCTTGACCAACGAAGGCCCAGATCAAAGTCTTCGAAACCGTATCGTCTTTCGATATAACATTAACTCCGTGGTGATATACAGAACTACAGGATAACTTGTTACCCATCTGCACTTAACGCGGAAAGGGAAGAGCAATATAGATGCCGGGTCGCGTGACCAGCGCGGACATATAGAAAGTATAAAAAAGCTTGAGATGATGGCGGAGGCAAAGTAAACGTCCGCAGACTAAACTAGAAGGCGAAGAGAAATCTCCGTCTTTCCCTTGATATTACTTATCAAAGTTTTCCTCTTTTTCGGGATTTATGAAAACACTAGATAAACATTACCTATCTATTCAGTTTAAGCTCAAAATACACTCAAAAAATGGAACCGAGTTTCAGAGTTTTTTTGAAAATATTATGGGAGAGACTTTTGATGATTTTAGGAAAATCCCTTCAGGAGGTGGTGACGGTGGTAATGATGGATGGATCAGGAAGCTAGGGAGATATTATCAAGTTTACTCTCCTAATGTACCAGCCACTAAGGATTCAGATGCAGCAGTCAAGCTTAAGAAAGACTTTTTTAAATTAAAAGAAAACTGGGATCATATCGCAGAAATTAAGGAATATTATTTTGTTTACAATGATAAGTATGCTGGTGCAAAAGAGCCTGAAAAGGTAATTGCTGAATTAAGGAAGGATAATCCAAATATTAAGTTTGAATTATTTTTAGCTGAGAATTTAGAAGATATTTTTTTCCAATTAGACGAAGCAAAAATATTATGCATAGGCTTCAATATTGACCAAAGAGTCGCTATTTCAAACGGCCTTGAATACCTAAAAAAGGTAGAGATTGAACTCGATAGGGAACATGCAAAATATGCCCAACATAGATTAGAAGATGTTGAAAATATAATTTCAACATTAAATGATGATGGATTGCTTCTAGAATATAAAATTTTGGAATGTCGCTGTTTACAAAAATTGGAAAGGATAGATGAGGCAATAGATGAATATAGCAATATAGCAAAGATGTACCCAAATGATCCGCGGGCATTATTATATTTATCAGAAATTTATTTAACTGAATATGAGCTTGATAAGAACAAAGAACTATTAGAAAAGGCTAGAGAAATTGATAGTGATTTCTGGCTGGTAAAGCTAGAGGAGTTAGTTAGAAAAAATGATTTAGATGAAGAACTTGATGTTTCAAGCATTGATGAAAATGCATTTCCAGACAGTCCTCGTGAAAAATCAAGCTATTATCGAATATGCTCTTCTTTTTTAGAAAATTCGGGAGATCGAGCCCGAGCAGAGAGTTTTATCGAGAAAGCTATTCATTTTAATCCAGAGAGATTTGTCAATTATACATCTAAGTTCTCGCTGGCTATAAATATAATTTTTTCAAACAAAGACACTTCTCAACGATCAGAAGATTCTCAAAAATTACTGCAGGAGATAGATGAGATAGAAGTTAAATTTTCTGAGCATGGAGATATAGGGCCGAGAAATAAAGCTGTTTTGAATGCAATGAGATTGCATGCTTTTCTTTTTCTTGAAAGCATTCAAGAGTATGAAAGGGTCGCGCAAGAAACATTCGAATTATCGTTAAAATGCCACTTAGATAAACAAATTCAACAAATACTTGCCGCGTTCTTACGGGTTGTTTCATTACCAGAGAACGACCTAAATCGACTCCTTGAATTTCTAAGGAGTTCTAAGTGCAAGTTATCTGAAGACCTATCCAAGGTACTTATCTTCCAATTCAATATTCATGATAATTTATTTACTATCGGAAAGAAATTTTTTGAAGATAAAGGTAGTAGCCAAGAATATTATCAGTTTATTCTCGATATAGAGGATGGAAAAGATGACGAAGCCTTAAGTTTTCTGAAAAATAATATGCATTTAGCCTTTATTATGGCGAGCACTTTAAAATCTTTTCCCAAATTAAGAAAAAGTATAATTGAAAATTTGCCAGATGACGGCAACGCGCAAAAAGAAAAATTGTTGCTTCTCTTAAATTTCGATGAGAAAGATTTTGATGAAGCATTTAAAATTTTAAAAACTCTCGATTTATCTAGTCTTAATTATTATGAATGTGTGCCAATTCTGCAAATAGTTAAGAAAAAGCAAGCGTGGGATTTTGAGATCATTATTTTAGAGAAACTTTTAGAAAAAGAGTCTGATCCAAATCAAATAATCAATCTTAAGCTTGAATTATTCAATGCATTGTTGCGTTTGCGAAAATATCGAGAGGTAATTGATATAGGGGAAAAAATACTCGAAGAATATTTCAGTCGAGGAGAATTAGGGCCCTTAAATAATGAATATATCCTTAGCAATACAATTCTTGCTTGTTTTGAAAGGGGAAAGGTCGACCAGGAGGCATTTGAAAGAGCAAAAGAAATACTCATAAAATATCAAATAGATAATCCAACATTTGAGTTTAAAGTCGGCATAGAGGCTGAAGCATATCTTCATAATAATCACCCAGCAAAAGCACTTGAATCTTTAATTGATGGGGTAAGAATAAAAAGAGTTCTCTCTTCAACCGAATATGCAAAATTGTATTTTTTATTATGCATTAGGATTTGTGACAAAATTAAGTTGGAACTTGAATCTCTGTCGGAGGTTATCACTAATTCATTTGTCAAATTACAAGGTAAGGACAATTGGTATTTTATTGGCGAGAGTGATGAGCTAGATGCAATACTTATTACTAGTGCTAATAATAAATATCAGCTTTTTTTAAACAAGAAAGTTGGAGAACAAATTGTTCTTGAAGATAAATATAGCTTTGGAGATGAAGAACGGACTGAGGTTATTGAAAAAATATTTCCTATAGAAATATACATTTTATGGAAAACAATTCATAATTTCAACAAATTGTCTCAAGACGGCGACTTAGCGGGTGTTCAGATGGTAAAAATGCCCGAGCAAGATGAGACCGTTGATCCGCAATATTTACTAAAATTTTTAGATGATTTGCATTCCAGAACAGAGCCGTTTTTTAAACTGTATTGTAAGGATAACAATATCCCGTTAGCCATGCTAGCTGTAAGTGAAGGAGGACTTGCAAGTGCTATTGGGAAAATCCAGAGAGAACAAAAAGGATATATTAATTTTAGCAACGGTAGCGCAGAGGATTTTGAAAACCAGAAAAAAGCTGCCACAAAAGTTATAGAAAGCAAAGCATCATTTCACATTGATGCAACTTCCGCTTTGTTTCTGTGCGAGATAGGGTTACTGCCCAAAATAATTTCTCATTTGCCAGGGTTAAAAGTTCCCCAAACCGTGATAAATTTGTTAGCCGACATTTCTGAGAAGTTTAGATATACAGAAGGGCAGACGGAGAGCATAGGTTATGTTCAAGGCAAAATATCTATTTCAACACTCGAAAAAGACAAAAGTGATTTAATCCGGTCTAATTTTCTTAAGGGCATTGAGATCCTCGAATCAAACCCAGACAATGTTTGCGTGATTTCTGAGGCAAATAAAATTGATTGCTTCCCTGAAATGAAAATTCCCACTGCATTATGCGACGCTTGTTCATTAGCGCAAAGAGACAATACACCTGTACTAACGGACGATCCTCTTTATTTAAAAATGGTAGAGTTGCAAACAAAACAAGCAGCCCCGGAGTATTTTAGTTCTTTGGCTTTAATAAGGATTCTTTATGAACAAAATAAGCTCAGCTTTGATGAGTATCTGAAGTTTTTTGGTTACTTATCTTCATATCGTTGTAGGTTTTTGTACCTAAATTGCGTTGATATCGAAAAGGCCGTTTTTGGTGATAAGCAAATAAATGTTATTAATGTTAAAAATATTCTTCAGTTTAATTTTCCTTTAACTTTATCAGTAGATTATGGAGTCCCTTCTAATATAGCCTTTCGAGTTGTATTTGGATTTTTCATTAAAGTATTATCCGACAATACCGTTACTTTTGATGTTAAGGAAAAAATCCTTTTTCAAATAATTGACACATTCCCTACAGATTTGAATAAAAAAGATTTTGGGCACATGATGTTAAGTGCTTGTCTTAAAGCAATTGATCATATGGATCAAAATATCATTTTGTCTATTAACACAAAGAAATTGCGTAGCGATGTTGATAAGCTTTTACAGTCTACTGAGATTTATGGTTCAGAAATAAAGTTATGGAAACCTGGGGTGCAATAGGACGCTCAAACGATAACCAATTAATTAACGTCCTGTACGAATTCCGAACTAGAGTTCCGAGGACATGATACTTTATTCCAACAAATAAATACTGCGGTCAAGCCGTAGATTTTAACGTTACCAAAGTCCATATACCTCCTATCGATCAGTCCAGAACTTTAGAAAGATCTTTTTTGGGGTCGATTCAATTCATGTGTCAAGACGTTCTCGATGCTCAACTCAACAGACAATAACCAATCCAAGAATATAGAATCAGATTTTCAAGGTAAAACATAATGGATACTGCCGTACACAATAGATTGGTCTCGTTTATCTGGTCAATCGCCGATGACTCCCTTCGTGATGTCTATGTTCGTGGTAAATACCGTGATGTCATTCTCCCTATGGTGGTGCTCCGTCGCCTTGATGCTCTTCTTGAGCCGACTAAAAACGCTGTTTTGGAAGAACTTGCGTTTCAGCGAGATGAGGCCGGTTTTGCCGAATGGGAGGAGTCTGGGCTTTGTGATGCGAGCGGGTTTGTGTTCTACAATACCAGCCCGTGGACGCTTCAGAAAATCTACGACACCGCTACTAACAGTCAGCAAATTCTGCTTGCCAACTTTGAAGATTATCTGGGTGGCTTTTCTGCCAATGTGAAAGAGATTATTGAAAAGTTCAAACTCAGATCACAAGCCCAACATATGGCGGCAAAAGATGTGCTTCTGAATGTCCTCGAAAAGTTTACCTCTCCTTATATCAATCTGACTCCCTTTGAAAAGGACGACCCTGAAGGGCGTAAACTTCCACCTCTCACCAACCTCGGGATGGGCTATGTTTTTGAAGAGCTGATTCGCAAATTCAACGAGGAAAACAATGAAGAGGCTGGTGAGCATTTCACCCCGCGTGAAGTTATCAACCTGATGACCCATGTCGTTTTTGAGCCGATCCAAAACAACCTGCCGCCGGTGATGACCATCTATGATCCAGCTTGTGGTTCTGGTGGTATGCTTACCGAATCGCAGAACTTTATCAAAGATCCTGAAGGTTCCATACGTGCGGATGGTGATGTGTATCTCTACGGCAAAGAAATCAACGATGAGACCTACGGCATTTGCAAGTCGGATATGATGATCAAGGGCAACAACCCCGAAAACATCCGTGTTGGCTCAACGCTTTCCACCGATGAATTTTCCGGCACCAAATTTGACTTTATGCTTTCAAATCCTCCTTACGGCAAATCTTGGGGCTCGGAAGTCAGATACATCAAAGACGGCAAGGATATTATCGACCCTCGTTTTATTGTTCCCCTCAAAGACCATTGGGGAGTCACCGAATCATGTGATGCCACCCCTCGCTCCTCCGATGGCCAGCTTCTGTTTCTGATGGAGATGGTGAGCAAGATGAAATCACTCTCCCAAAGTCCCTACGGCTCCCGCATTGCGTCCGTTCATAATGGTTCCAGCCTGTTTACTGGTGATGCTGGTGGAGGTGAGAGCAATATTCGCCGCTATATCATCGAAAACGATATGCTCGACGCCATTGTCCAGCTCCCGAACAACCTGTTTTACAACACCGGCATTACCACCTATATCTGGTTCTTGACCAACAACAAGGAAGCCAAACGCAAAGGAAAAGTACTCCTGATTGATGCGTCACAGCGGTTTTCTAAACTCCGCAAAAACCTTGGCGCCAAAAACTGTGAACTGACCGCCGAGCATATTGCCGAAATTCAGTCTGCCTATCTTCAGTATGCTGCCATCGACCGCCAGAGTGATGATGGGATTGCCGTCAAGCTGTTTGCCAACGCTGATTTTGGTTACCGCAAAGTGGTTATTGACCGTCCGAACCGTTTGAAGGCTCAATTCTCGGCGGAACGCATTGCTGGTTTACGTTTTGATAAATCTCTGAAAGAGCCGATGCAGTGGGCGTGGGCAACCTACGGTGATAAAGTCTATACCGCTCTGCCATCACTTGAAAAAGAGATTCTTGCCCGGTGTGAACACAACGGGCTGGACCTGAACGCCAAAAACCGCAAAGCCCTGGTCTCTGACCTGCTCTGGCAGAAACAAAAGGAGCTGCTGGCGGTAGCTGAATCCCTTATGGGCAGCATAAGTACGCGTGAACATGCAGACTTCAATCTCTTTTCGGCAAAGGTTGATGAAGTTCTGAAAGAGACAAAGACAAAGCTGACCGCTTCCGAAAGAAACAGCATTCTCTCGGCTGTCAGTTGGTACGATGAGTCCGCCGAAAAGGTTATCAGCAAGATCGTTAAAATCAGTGGCGACAAGCTCGAATCATTGTGTGAACGGCTGAGTTGTACAGAATCTCAAATTTCCGATTATGGCTATATCCCTTCCGGTAAAAAGGGTGAATTCATCATCTATGATTCGGCGTCCGATCTGCGGGACACCGAAAATATCCCGCTCAAGGAAAATGTTTACGACTATTTTTTGCGGGAAGTAAAACCTCATGTCTCTGAAGCGTGGATTGACTTAGAGAAGACCAAGATCGGCTATGAAATCAGCTTCAACAAATACTTCTATCAGCATAAGCCGCTGCGCGGTCTTGCAGAAGTCGCTGCTGAGATTCTGGCCCTGGAAAAAGAGAATGATGGGTTGATTATGGATATCCTTGGGCTGGGGGCGTGATATGACTCAGCTTGAAAAATATCCGGCATATAAGGATTCGGGGGTTAAGTGGTTGGGGGAGATTCCGGCGGGGTGGGAAGTTCTTGCAAACAAACATCTCTTCACGCTCAAGAAAAATCAAGTTGGCAAGAACTCCAGTAATTACTTGTTGCTCTCCTTAACGCTTAATGGCGTCATTGTAAGAGACATGATAAACCCGCAAGGTAAGTTCCCTGCGGAATTCGACACTTACCAAGAAGTCAAACAGGGTGATTTTGTTTTTTGCTTATTTGATGTTGAGGAAACGCCAAGGACGGTTGGGCTTTCTGAATTTGACGGTATGATAACTGGTGCATATACCGTAATGCAATCAAATGGCTGTACCGATAAAAAATTTCTCTACTACTTTTACCTCAACCTCGATGCAGATAAGCGTATGAAGCCGCTTTACACGGGTTTGAGAAATACTATATCGAAAGATAACTTTTTCAGTTTTAAAACCTTCCTCCCTCCTCTCCCCGAACAAACCGCAATCGCCACCTTTCTTGACGAGAAGACCGCCAAAATCGACACGGCTATTGCCCAAAAAGAGCAGATGATTTCCCTCCTCAAAGAGCGGAAGCAGATTCTCATCCAAAATGCCGTCACCAAAGGTATCAACCCCGATGCCAAAATGAAAGATTCCGGCATGGAATGGATTGGCGAGATTCCCGAGGGGTGGGTGGTAAAGAAGCTTCGTTACATTGGTAAAACACAAAATGGCGTAAGTGCAGGTGCGGAATATTTTGGAGAAGGCTTTCCGTTTGTTAGTTATGGTGATGTTTACA
Source organism: Desulfocapsa sp. (assembly GCA_013792135.1). Classification (GTDB taxonomy): domain Bacteria; phylum Desulfobacterota; class Desulfobulbia; order Desulfobulbales; family Desulfocapsaceae; genus UBA2270. The sequence continues at coordinate 9,323 of VMSP01000011.1, forward strand.
AGAATACAGTATTACCAAAAACGGTAGTCGGTCTTGCAAAATCTACGAAAGAAGACCAAATTCAATACTCGATACAAAAAGGTGATGTTTTATTCACAAGAACCTCCGAAACGATTGAAGAAATCGGTTTTTCTTCAACCTGTTTTGAAACGATTCCGAATTCAACATTTGCAGGTTTTTTGATTCGCTTTAGGCCATCTAAAAATGTCCTTTCACCATCTTTTTCAAGCTACTACTTTAGCAGTAAAATCCATCGATCTTATTTCGTTAAGGAAATGAATTTGGTGATTAGAGCTTCGTTAAGCCAGGAGCTCCTCAAAAACCTCCCTGTTCTCATTCCATCATTATCAGAGCAATTACTGATAGCTCAATTTATAGATGAACAATCCTCCAAAATCGACACCTCCATCTCCCTTCAGCAGCAGCAAATCGCCAAGCTCAAGGAGTACAAATCTACCCTCATCGACAGTGCCGTCACCGGCAAGATCAAGGTGTGTTAGCTATGGAAAAAATCTTCATCAGCAGTGTCCAAAAAGAGTTCTCTAAAGAACGCCGGGCTATCGCCAGGTATCTGCGGGAAGATCCGCTGCTGGGCTCGTTCTTTGAAGCATTTCTTTTTGAAGAGGTTCCTGCCACCACCGTAAGCCCTGGGGCTGTTTATTCTCAAGAGGTGCAACGCTCGCATATTTACATCGCCCTTTTAGGAACCGACTACGGTTTTGAGGATGCCGAGGGGATTTCTCCGACAGAGCGGGAGTACAGCGCAGCAAAAAAGGCGGGCATTCCCCGCTGGATCTACATCAAGGGGGGAACCGACACTCCTCGTCACCCAAAACAGGAAGCGTTCATTCGCCTTGTGGGTGAAGATGTCTCCCGTAAACGCTGGAACGATCTGGAAGCACTGAAGCGGGAAATCTACAGCTCCTGTATTCTTCACCTGCGGCAGACAGGAAAAATAACCAACAGGGATTTTGACAGTTCACTCAACAGTGATGCCACGCTGGAATCTCTGGGCGTCCAAAAGATTGCCGAGTTCGTGGCCGCTGCTCGCGAAAAAAGAAATTTCCCATTCAAAACAACAACTCCACCCGAGCAGGTTCTTCAGCACCTTCATCTTCTGCGGTCTGGCCAATTGACCAACAGCGCACTGCTTGTTTTTGGCACAGATCCACAAAGTTTTTTTCCCACGGCAACCGTCAAGTGTGCCCATTTTCATGGCGTAATCATTGAAAAACCGATTCCTGACTACAAGGAGTTCGGCGGAACAGTCTTTGAGATGGCAGAAAAGGCTCTGGATTTCGTTCTCTCCAAAATCAGCCTCTCCACCGGTACACGATCTGAAAGCACTCGGGTTGCTACGACCTACGAAATTCCCCGTGCTGTGGTTGCCGAAGCGATCATAAATGCGGTGGCTCATCGTGATTATCAGAGTAAGGGGAGTGTGCAGGTTTCGGTATTCAAAAACAGGGTGGAGATTCAAAACCCAGGCGATCTTCCCGAGGAGCTCTCGCTTTCCGATCTGCTTATTCCCCACGGCTCCTATCCGCACAATCCGCTTCTGGCCAACTGCCTTTTTTTAACAGGAGACATCGAACGCTACGGCACCGGTACTCTGGAAATGTGCAAACGCTCAGAGGCCCAGGGGCTAACGACGCCTCAATTCACCCTCCCCGATGGTTTTAAGGCGATTCTGTGGCGAGAAACCGACCAAGCTACCGACCAAGTCACCGGGCAAGTCACCGTACATAACACCACACATGATGCCGTACATGACACCACACAAGAACGAATGCTACTGTCAGAAATTGATGAGCTATCCCATCGCTTAGTCTTTTTTCTATCAGGAGAAATGAGTAGAGCTGAAATAATGGTTGCAATGGGGCTCAAAAACCGAGCCCATTTTACAAAAAACTATGTAGAACCAGCATTAGCAAACGAATATATTGAAATGACTTTTCCAGAGACCCCAACAAGTAAAAAACAAAAATACCGCCTCACCGCAAAAGGGCAAAAACTGAAAAATGAGGTGCTGCGTGACCGTCAGTAAAACAAACGAACAGGCACTTGAAGCCACCATTGAAAAAGCTCTCACTGGAACAACGCGAGAAGAACTCGCCACTGTTATTCCTGATACGGTCGCCGAAGGGTTGATTCCTTATCGTTCAGGCAATGGCTTTTATCTGGGAAACCCGGCTGATTTTAACGCCAAATACGCCCTTGACGAAACTCGCTTCTGGAATTTTCTTGAAACCACCCAAAAAGAGGAGTTGGTAAAACTCCAACGCTCTTCTGATTGGCAACTGAAAATCCTTGAACGATTCGACCGCATGGCAAAAAAACACGGGGTGTTGCACCTGCTTCGCAAGGGGCTGGAAGTTGACGATGCGGTGTTCACCCTGTTCTATCAGCTCCCTTTGGCAAGCAGCAGCAAAACCGTCCTGGATAAGTTCAACAGCAATCAGTTCAGTGAAACACGGCAGATACAGTACAACCTCGACAGAACTGGTGAAGAGATCGATATGGTTCTCTTTTGCAACGGTATTCCCTTGGCGACACTGGAACTTAAAAACGCCTGGACAGGACAAACAGCAGCGGTTCAGGGGATTCGTCAGTACAAATATGACCGTGACATAAAACAACCATTACTGACTTTTGGCCGCTGCCTGGTTCACTTTGCCGTTGATACAGACGAAGTGCACATGACCACCCGTCTGGCAGGAAAAGATTCGTTCTTTCTCCCTTTCAATAAAGGCGACAATTTTGGCAAGGGGAATCCGCCAAACAAGACCGGACATAAAACCGCTTATATTTGGGAAGAGATTTTTACCAGCCAAAGCCTTGCCAATATCATTCAGCATTTCGTTCTTCTGGATGGTAAAGCCAAAGATCCCCTTACCGGTAAAACGCTCTTTTTCCCTCGCTATCATCAGCTTGATGTGGTTCGGCGGTTAATTGCCCATACAAGCAGCAACGGCGTTGGACACTCTTATCTGATTCAGCACTCAGCCGGTTCGGGAAAATCAAATTCTATTACCTGGTGTGCCTATCAACTCATAGAAACTTATCCTGAAAACGAAGCTGTAGCCGGTGCAAAAGGGATGCAAAGCCCGCTCTTTGATTCGGTTATTGTAGTGACCGACCGAAGACTTCTCGATAAACAGCTCGGCGATAATATATCGGATTTTTCGGAAGTAAAAAACATCGTGGCCAAGGCAGGTTCTTCCAAAGAACTCAAAGAGAGTCTGGAGCACGGAAAGCGAATCATTATAACGACCATTCAGAAGTTCCCGTTTATCGTTGATGGTATTGCCGATCTGAGCAACAAACGCTTTGCGGTTATTATCGATGAGGCCCACAGCTCACAAAGCGGAACTGGGGCCGACAAGATGAATCAGTCTATGGGCACAACGGTGAATGAGGATGGAGAAGAGGAAGATCCGCAGGATATAATCCTCAAAGCGATGCAGTCTCGGAAAATGAAAGGGAATGCCTCATACTTTGCCTTCACTGCAACGCCCAAAAACAGCACCCTGGAAAAATTCGGCACCAAGCAGAGTGACGGGACCTTTAAGCCCTTTCACCTCTATTCAATGAAACAGGCGATTGAGGAGGGGTTTATTCTTGATGTCCTGGCAAACTATACCACTTACAAAAGCTACTACGAAATTGAAAAGTCGATTGCAGAGAATCCTCTTTTTGACACAAAAAAAGCCCAGAAAAAGCTGAAATCCTATGTAGAACAGGATAAGCGAACCATTGCTACCAAAGCCGAAGTTATGATGGAGCATTTTACAGCCAAGGTGGCCAATACCAAAAAGCTCAGGGGTAAAGCCAAGGGAATGGTGGCAACACAGAGTATCGTCTCAGCGATTCGTTATTATCAAGCAATCCGAAAAATTTTAGATGAAAAAGGGAATCCTTTTAAAATAGCCATCGCCTTTTCTGGAGATAAAACGGTTGACGGAATTGAATACAGCGAAGCAACAATGAATGGTTTTGCCGAAAGCGATACTCGGGACAAATTCAACGAAGACGGGTATCGACTTTTGGTAGTGGCAAATAAGTATCTTACCGGATTTGACCAGCCGAAACTCTGTACAATGTATGTTGATAAAAAGCTTCAGGGAGTTCTTGCTGTGCAGGCGCTTTCGCGGCTCAATCGATCGGCAAACAGCCTTGGAAAAAAGACTGAAGACCTGTTTATTCTGGACTTCTTTAACGATGTGGATGTCATAAAAAAGGCGTTTGACCCTTTTTATACCGCAACCTCTCTGAGCAGCGCTACTGATGTCAATGTCCTCCACGAACTAAAAGCCGTTCTTGATGAAGCTGGTGTGTATGAGTGGTCGGAGGTGGAGCTGTTCAACGAGAAATATTTTGCAGGCAGGGATGCTCAGGAGTTAAGCCCCATTATTGATGTGGCGGCTCATCGCTTCAATAGCGAACTGGAACTGGAAGACGACAGCAAAGCGGATTTTAAGATTAAGGCAAAACAGTTTGTGAAAATATACGGGCAGATGGCAGCTATTATGCCCTTCGAAATTGTGATATGGGAAAAACTGTTCTGGTTCCTCAAATTTCTGATTCCAAAGCTGGTAGTAAAGAGCAAGGAAGATGAGCTTATTGACGAACTCCTCGAATCGGTTGACCTTTCTACCTACGGACTTGAACGAACCAGGCTCAACCACTCTATAGAGCTTGAGGATTCAGAAACCGAAGTCGATCCGGCGAATCCAAATCCACGAGGTGCTTACGGCGATCCAGAAAAAGACCCGCTTGATGATATTATCAATTCATTCAATGAACGCTGGTTTCAAGGGTGGGACGAAACACCGGAAGAGCAGAAGATTCGTTTTCTCTCTTTGCATAAACATATTCTCGCTCACCCTGACTTCAAATCCAAGGTAGCCGACAATAAAGATACGCAAAACAGTGAACTCGCTTTCCATAAAATTCTTGATGACGTTATGACGACTCAGCGACGCAAAGAGCTGGATTTGTATAAGCTCTACGCCAAAGACGATTCGTTCCAGCGGGCATTTTTTGATACGATGTGGCGCATGGCTTTAGGGCCAGTTGAACAACGATATGAAAAGTCTGTTTAATATGATTTCTCCTGATCGGGATTAACTGAATGGAACAACCCATATTGCAAATCATCGGCGTGCTTCATGGCGATATTATCAGCCGTGAGGATGCTCCCAGAAATTTCGACGAATCGGAAAGAGTAGGAACACTGGAAATCTATCCTGAATATCAGGAGGGTCTTGAAGGTATTGCTCCCGGTCAGACCATCGTTGTGCTTTTCTGGCTTCATAAGTCAAGCCGGGACATTCTTAAGGTTTATCCCCGTGGCGATAAATCAAAGGGGCTTCGTGGTGTCTTTGCCACCCGCAGTCCGGCAAGGCTAAACCCCATTGCAATCTCAGAACTGAAAGTACTGGCAATCCATGGGAATCATTTAGAGGTGTCGGGGCTGGATATTCTGGATGGTACGCCCATAGTCGATATCAAGAAGAAGATCAGTCGTTGAGGATTTCAAGAGAGAGGCAAAAACTTACGATCGTATTGGACAACAACAGGTGAAACTTTCGTTAATCAATGGAAGAGAATTGACTGTTTTTTAACGGTTAGCCATGTGTCACCTTGTCTGCATTTGTATGAGGCTGTAATGGTTAAATGGAAAGAAAAAGCTTGTTTAAATTTGCTCAAGCTAAGCCAGGAAAGGCATGACTATTTGATTTCAGCCAAAGAATGGGAGTTTAATGGAAATATAATCGACCATGGCAACTCAAATAACACATGCGAGTTGTGCGAAGGTGAAAATTTACGACATCATTTTCAAATTGAGAATACAAAAAACAAAACTCAAATTTGGGTGGGTTCATCTTGTATTCACAAATTTGATATTCTGATAAGGAATGACGAAGGAATTGTAATACAAGACATTGAAGGGAAAAAGAAATTCCTTAATAGAAAATTATCTGATAAAAAAAGAGAATTCTTCCTAAATACTCTCAGGTCTTTATGGAAAAAAGTCGATGATGAGGATGGCAAAGCGGTAATATGTGAAGTTGGAACACATTACAGAGACAGAAAAGCCATATATCCTCACTTGGCATTAGATTTTTTAAAATTGCTAAACGATTATTCTAATGTCATTGATCTTTCACAAATAAAAGTTTTGGCCAGGGACTACTACTCTATTGAAGCGATTGTTAGAGCATCTGCCAATGATCGAGAACTTTTATATAAAATACTCAACCAGAATCAAATTGAGAAGATTGAGGGAAGGCTCCAGCAGGTCCAGTTAGAAGAGGAACAGAAAAAGAGGCAGGACGCTCGCCTTGATTATCAGGCCCAAGCAAGAGCAAAAGAAAGAGCAGCATCTCAAAAAGCTTATCAGGTTAGTCCAAAAAGGGAGGATATCTTTATTATGCCTGAATTTGTAACCTGTTCTAGATGTGGTAAATACACTAAAGATTGGGTTTGTATGAATCCTGATATTTGCACAGTTTGTGTTGGAACTCGGCGCCCGTGATATAAAATAAAGAATTATGAACAAGTACAAATACAAAATAACAAACAAAGATAATCAGGAAATTTGGGTATGTGAGACCTGTAAAAAAGGGGAAATTGAAGCCATTTTGACTGGTAACTGGAAGCTGATTGATCGGAGTGCTGATCCTAATATCCTATGTACTGTTTGTGATAAGGCTGCTGTGAAAGAGAGGATTTGACTACTGTGTTTTTCTCCATCTTCTAATCCAGACAGAGGATTCCGGAGTCTGTTTTTGAAGAACTTCAGGTTAATGCTCTGGTTCACCGGGATTACCTGATTGGTGCCCCGATCCGTTTGTTTATCTTTGATAATCGGATTGAGATTATCAGTCCCGGTCACCTGCCAAACAACCTGGCAGTGGAAAAAATTCTGGCCGGCAACTCCAACATCCGTAATCCGATCCTGGTTTCCTATATTGCTAAAGGATTGCTTCCCTATAAAGGAATAGGTTCAGGAATCAGAAGGGCATTAGACGATTGGCACAAAATCGAATTTATTGATGATCGTGAAGGATGTCTTTTTACCGCAATAATTCAACGAATCACCGATAAAAGTTCGGGGAAAGTTGCTGTCTCCCATAGGGAAATAGCTTTGCAGCAAGAAAGTTCGGTGAAAAGTTCGGTGAAAAGTTCGGTGAAAAGTTCGGGGAAAATATTGAAACTGCTTGCCGATAGCCCGAATATGACTATCCCGCAACTGGTGAAGGAACTCAGATTAAACACCAGGGCCGTTGAAAAACAGCTTGCCAAATTACAGCAAGATAACCAGTTGAAACGAATTGGGCCAGCAAGAGGCAGCCATTGGCAAGTGAATTAAACTTAGTGAATTATTGTTTTGACTCAGGGGGCCACTTTGCCTCTCTTCCTGCTTGCTTTCGTGCCATTATTTTGTCATTAAAGGGTCATCCGTCCCACATCACTATAAAATCAACAGGAGAGATATCATGAACAAGTCAGAACTCGTCAGCAAAGTTGCCGAATCAGCAGGCCTCACCAAGGTAGCAGCAGAGAAAGCGCTAAAATCAGTGTTAGAGACCATTGCTAAGGCACTGGCGAATGATGAGACCGTGACCCTTATCGGGTTTGGCTCTTTCTCCGTGACCACGCGGGCAGCCCGTACCGGGCGTAACCCTCAGACCGGTAAAGAGATCAAAATTGCCGAGAAGAAGGTTGTGAAATTCAATGTTGGCAAGAACCTGAAAGAATCTGTCTGTGTCAAAGCGAAGGTTGCTTGTGGCTGTGGATGCAAGACCGGCAAGGCAAAGAAGAAATAACAGGTATAGCCTTATTCCTTTAATGATGAGACTAACTGAATGGAACGACCTGAATTACAAATCATCGGTGTGCTTTTCTGGCTTCACGAGGCAAGCCGGGACATTCTTAAGGTTTATCCACGGGGAGAGAAATCAAAAGGACTTCGTGGTGTCTTTGCCACCCGCAGTCCGGTAAGGCCAAACCCTATTGCAATCTCAGAACTGAAAGTACTGGCAATCCAGGGTAATTATTTAGAGGTATCGGGGCTGGATATCCTGGATGGTACGCCCATAGTTGATATTTGAGTCATTTCTGGCAATTACATGATTTTAAAATAGTTAAGAAAGTACACAGTCTCTTAACTATTCCGAAATCAAGCGATCCTCTTCTCAATTCACTTATAGTAACTCAACGCAGGTCGGGCATTCATAGTAGTTTGGAAGTATATGTTTACTTTGATTGAGTAATTTCTCTCAGAAATAGCGGAGCTCTTTCCAAAACGCACTTTACGCGAGCGGATCTTCGACATCGAGGACGAGATTGCTGAAAAGCGTGACCGCCTCGTGGAATCGCTCGAAAAACGGTTGCAACAGAAAACAACGGTCACGCCGGTGTTCACCATCCGGTGGTCGGTCATTTAGGAATCACGAATGAACACGAATGAATACCAATTACGGGCATTGATTGCCAAAGGCGAAGGACTCGATATCGAGTTCAAAGCCTGTCGCGACCAATTGCCAAAATCACTCTATGAGACAGTTTGCGCCTTCTTGAACCGGCACGGCGGAACATTACTGCTTGGTGTCCAGGACGATGGAACAATCCAGGGAATCGCACCGGATGCGCTCGGACAGGTTCGTAAGGATTTCGTCACTGCCATTAACAATCCCCAGAAACTGACACCGCCAACCTATCTTTCCATCGACGAAACAGAACTGGTAGGCAAAAAGCTGCTCCATATCTATGTGCCGGAAAGCTCCCAAGTCCATCGCTGTAACGGGCGCATTTACGACCGCAACGAGGATGGCGACCTGGATATCACGGATCACACGGTTCAGGTGGCTCAGCTTTACCAGCGCAAGCAGGCCACCTATAGCGAGAACCGGGTTTATCCATGGATTCAACCGATCGATCTTCGTGCGGATCTGATCGATCGTTGCCGTCGTCATGTCAGAATCAATCGAAAGAATCATCCGTGGGTGGACATGGATGATGCCTCTCTGCTTCAAAGCGCCCAACTGGTGCAGACCGATCCAGACTCCGGAAAATCCGGGGTCACCCTTGCCGGTGTGATGCTCTTCGGCCACGACAACCAGATTTTGCAGGTCTGCCCCGCTCATCGCACGGACTTGCTGCTACGCAAGGTGGATGTGGACCGTTATGACGATCGCGACCTGGTTCGCACCAATCTGATTGATAGTTACGATCGAATTCTGGCTTTTGTTCAGAAACACCTCCCGGATCCCTTTTATCTGGAAGGTATTGAGCGCCGCAGCCTCCGTGACCATATTTTCCGCGAAGTCGCATCCAATATGCTTATTCACCGGGAGTACGCCAGTGGCGCCACCTCGCGCTTGATCATCGAATACGGACGGGTCGTCACCGATAATCCCAGCCGACCGCACGGGTTCGGTTTGCTTACACCGGAAACCATGGTCCCTTACCAGAAGAACCCCATTCTCAGTGCCTTTTTCAGGGAAATCGACCGGGCCGATGAACTCGGTTCCGGCATGCGAAAAATGATGCTCTACGGGAAAAAATACGGAGGAACCGACCCCCAGCTGATCGAGGGCGACAGCTTCCGCATGATCATCAGCGTTCCTGAATTTGGCGAGAATCCGGCCAAAACCACCAATATTATCCCGACCGAACAAGGAGCAGGACAAGTAGCAGGTCAAGTAGCAGGTCAAGTAGCAGGTCAAGTAGCAGGACAAGTAGCAGGACAAGTGAGCCTGCAAGTTGTGGCATTACTGAAAATATGCCTGAATGAAATGAACAGGTCTGAGTTGATGAATGCGCTGGAGTTGAAGGGCCGGGATAATTTTCTCAAAAAATATCTGGAGCCTGCACTGGATCTTGGCTTGATCGAAATGACCCAGCCTGATTCCCCCAAGAGCCCGACGCAAAAATATCGCCTGACCGGCAAGGGGCGCGAGAGTTTGAAAATAATACAAGAGGAGAACATGTAATGCCATCTGCCGAACAACTTCGCAGCCGCCTTTTGAAGAAGCTTTCCGAGCTGTTCCAACTCGACCAGCCGGATCTCGATTTCGGTTTTTACCGCATCATGCGTCCAAAGGAACAAGATACACCCTTACAGCAGGCGGTCTGAAAGTCCATTTCCGACTGAGGCAAAACACCTTTTTTCCATTTGCTTAAACTTCCAGTCCTATCAGTTGAATCTTTTATATCTCGAAAACAAGGTATGAATAAACCAAATATTATTTTCCAGTTCAAAGTAACCTTGAAAGATATTCATCCCTCCATCTGGCGTAGAATACAAGTGCCATCAAAATATTCTTTCTGGGATTTACATGTCGCTATACAGGATTCAATGGGTTGGCTTGATTACCATCTCCATGCGTTTCGTCTGAAAAAGACCCATGGACGGAACATTGTCGAAATAGGAATTCCAACAGATGATTTTGATGATATTAAAATTTTGCAGGGGTGGAATGAATACATTGCTGATTATTTTTCTGAACCTGGAAAAATCGCAGAGTATGAGTACGATTATGGCGACAATTGGTGCCATGAAGTTTTATTTGAGGGGATTTTGATTAAAGAAAAAAATATCAAATACCCTCTATGCTTGTCAGGAGAGAGGGCCTGTCCTCCGGAGGATTGTGGCGGTATCGGTGGATATGAAAATCTTCTTCAGATCTTGCACGATCCTGAGCATGAAGAATATGAAAGTATGGTCGAATGGTTAAGTGGATGGTATGGGAAATATGATTCCGAGAAATTTGATAAGGAAAGCGTAAAATTTGAAAACCCCAAAACAAGATGGAAAAAAGCCTTTTCTGAGAGTACTTGACAACCATATTAAATAACTACTTTTATTGTGTCGGTAGCGGAAGAAACTGAAGCAGAACGAAGCGGAAAAAAGTTGAGGGGCAAGCACGGAATGTCCTAATATCAAGGGAGTATGACAATATACTCATTTCTTGCAAGCCCCATGATACTCAATCAGCAGATGACATCTTCTTCCCTTTGGTAGCAACCTGCCGCATCTCCTGTAACTCCTGCGGCATAAAATACTTGAATTTGACCTTTTTGCTCAACTGGCCAGTGTACTCAGAGAAGGCCATGGTGATCTCTCGTGCTTCATCCATGAGCGCAGCTCCTTCTTCGTGAGAGATTCCCCCTGGTTCTCCCAATTGCCCCTTGAAATGAGCATACGCCTGGTCGAATTGCCGCAGAACATTGAACATGATACTGCCAAGCGGTGAGTTAATTTTCATGACCCTTGAGCCACGTTCCTTGACCATGGAGATTTTTCTCTCCAAAATCTCTTCCTTGGTGAGTTTCTGCCTTTGAATCGGCGTTTCCTTAATTTCTTTCTCCATTTTTCTCTCCCTGTAGATTTATAGATTTTTAAGACTTGCCAGTAATCCTGGCATGATTGCGTTTAATTTTACTTCTCCGCCACATATCCATTAAAAAGACAGATCCGTAAGGCAGGATAGCGGCCCCCAGAACAAACAGAGAACAACGAGTGGCTACCGGCATGATATGGGGCAGCGTGGACATATAGCCATAATAGATTACCTCGGCATTTTTATTGGCATGTTGAGCGAGTGACCAGACCCTTTCCGGGGTACTCAAGCCAGTGAGCAGGGTATAGAAAACATAGATCATGAAACTTTTGGCTACCAGTACGAGCATCCTGCCGGTAAAGAAAGAATTGATGGCCTTACGGGTAATGACACCAATAAAGTATCGACTGATAAAGGCGCAGAGGAAGGTGTTGGCGATGACCGGCAGGTAAGGAATAGCGCCGAACATGATTTTTATGAGCAAGCCAGGTGATTTCAGGACAAAGGGCATCACATAAAAGTCCACTGCTGGCAGGAGCAGGAGCAGAAAGAGTCCCTCTGTCAGACCACTCTTAGCGCCGATATTGAAAAATCCCAGAGAACCTTCCAGGGTCAGAAACTCTGCGGGTAGTTCCTGACCCATTTTTTCAATCATATAAAACTGCTGAATCTCCGAGATTACACTGAGGATATTCTTTGGTCTTTCAACCTGGCCGGAGTTTGTATTGATAATTGCCGCATTGGGGTTATATGAGCCGCCTTTACCACCACTGCTACTGCCGCTATTGCTACTGCCGGAATTACCGCCCTTATAGCCACTAAAACCACTGCTGTTAATGCTGTTGCTCATGCCTGTTTTTCTTCGTGGACTGATTCAACAGATACCACGTCTAGGAGGATACCGGATTTGGCATCTTCCATAACGGCAATAGAGTCAAACGCCTCGGCATGACAAGGCGTGTAATAGCCATTCATGGTTGTTCCTGATTTCATGGTTACGGTGAAATATGCTCCAAAATAATTGTTTTGCAGAAGGCCATTGGCAATGACATCTTCCTGCCGTAGTCGATGAACGATGGACAACAAGACCTCCCGCATTTCTTCCTTTTCCATAGAGACCACATCCAACACTCCCGCTTGTTCCGCTTGTTTCTTGGCAATCACTTCCAGTATCTTTGGCATAAAATAGACAAAGCCATTCGGCATGGAAAATGCCGTAAACCTTCGCCCCTCTAATTTATTGATATAGGGCCGCATATCTTTGAGTAAGGCATGGGTGTCAAGCCATGGCAGGTTGATGAGCTTTGGGACTGTCACCTTCTTCTTCGCCTCCGGCTTTTCATCAAATATGCCGTCTTGCGCCTTTGCTTCGTTGTGCCATTTGGGAGGCTTCTCTAATGGTTGGAGTCGCTCTTGTGCCTGCTCTAATTCTTGTTGCCGTGCAAGTTGATCTGCCCGTTTCAAAGTCTTACCCAGTAACTCTTGAGGCTGTTTGTGGTGAAATTTTACAGCCTGCAAGATTTCCTCTTTTAGGGGGAGATATTTGAACGATTGAAGGCCGACCAGAATCCGGCCAGCGGCTAACGGATGTTCGCCCAGACTGTACAAATGACCACGGATAGATGGCAACTTCCCCAGATCATGGGACAAGGCCGCAATGATGGTATCCGGCATAAGATAGCCGGTTTCAGATTCCTGCAGCAGGCGGATTACCTGTTCAGCCACATTCAGGGAATGGTCAATCAGATTTGTTTGGCCAAGCAGGGTGTAGGTGTTGGAATCCCAGGAGGCTTCTATATCACGACTAACATTGACGACCGATGGACATTGGCCTTCCGTATCCAGCAAAGATAAAAGGTCTCGGCAGACTACTTGCTGTTGGCTGGCATGGCGTAATGGTCGAATATGTTTGTTATAAAATTGCTGGATCCGTACATTCTGAAATTCGATGGACACTTCTTCAACTATCTCTGGCACCTGCTCATCCCGCCAGAGTGGAGCCAGATCGGCTATATTGACTTTCCCGTTTTTAATCCACATCTGAGATAGGTTCTGTAACAACACTTCCGCTTTGGATATAGCAGTTTTTTTCTCCGTCCTTATGAGAACCAGCCATATAGTTCCTGCAAATAACAAAATCCCAAGGCCAAGGATGATATTGATCTGCGTAACAGTCATCCGTCCTTCCTCTCTTCTTCATCTGCCGGATCTTCCTGATAATCTTCCCATTGTGGCCTGATTTCAGGAAAGATCACTTTGAGGCTGGCAGCAGAAACATCCGCCGTGATTCCCCGATAAATTCCAGAATAGGTGGTCATGAAGAATTGACGGGGAGCCAAGTTGAGCACTTCGGTGTGTTTGACCCGCACATCCTCGGTCTCTCTGATGGCCAGCCCTCCACCTAAAGAAATAACCGGACTGAAAACCCGTTTTTCTCCAAGATGATCAGAGATGTAGGTTGCGGTTTTGGCATCCGGCACCCGCATAAACAACTTGGTATTGCAGTTATCCAGGATAGTATTGGCTCGATCTTGGCCAATCTCGGCATAGAGTTGACTCACTGACTGGCAATAGCCATGGATATAGACTCCAGCACCGCCAGCCTTGGCAAAAAGCTCTTCTATCCCTTCATATAAAACAGATTGGGCCTCATCGATATGCAGGGCCAGAGACGGAAAAATCTTTTTGTCACTGGAATACCTGCGACCGACAAAAGCCTGAATATTTGAAGTAATGACCTTTCCAGCGGTATAGGCGGCCCGTTTGGTGAGCAAAGAGCCAAGCTGGACGATTAAGATAACCCCCTTGTTTTGCTCCAGGCGAGCAATGAAACGGTTCTCATTGGCCTGGCCAAGAATCTGGCCCACATTGCCACTGGTCAGTTCCGTCAGTGCCACGCGGAGCGAGCTTGCAACCTTGGAATGGTAATCGGCTTGAGAAGCGATTATCCGTTGTAAGTCCATGGTAAGCTGCTCGGCCTGTGGTGTGTTGATCCCTGCGATCTTGTCTTTGAGCTTCTCCAGGTCAGAATGGCTGATATTGTTTTTGACATCGTTGAGATTGAAATCCGGCTTTTTATTATTGGCTTCAGCCAGCATAATAAGGGCCTGCACCACTACCAGACTGATCTCGTAGGCAACAGAGAAGAAATAAGGCTCCCTTCCTACGGCAACGCCTGCGGTAATATGGGCCACCATTTCCTCGATCATATAGTAATGAGAAAGGGGGTTGAAAACTGCACTGTATTGGGGAAAGACAGGGGTGATCAGCATTAAATCCTCTTGCCGGCCAGTATCAAAAGCCACCTGTACTATTTTTGAGAATAGTTCGTTGTCACCCTTGGGGTCGATGGCTACCACCGAATACCCCTTGCGAATATCCTGTTCGATGATTCCTTCCATAGTGCGGGTTTTACCCACCCTGGTTGTCCCGAAACACCAGAAATGCCCTTTGCGGTCACTATCAGGAAATCCAAGCGATATTATCTTGTCTGGATGGTCCAGATGAAAGCCGTCGCCTAATTGGGTATAGGGCTCTTTGTGCTGCTTTTTTCTCCAGATCAAGATTTTTCTCCGACCGTGACCTGGATATGTTCATGCAATTCTCTGGATGCAGTCAAGATGATCTGCTTTGGTAAAAACCCGCTGGCCTCAACAAAACTCTTATGGCCGACATACCGCTTTGCGCAATACAGATGAACCTGGGCGGTAGTGCCAAGCTGCTCTTTTAGCAAGGTGGTCACCAGATTTTTTGAAACGCGATCAACCACCACCTTGACCCGTGTGATCCCGTGCAGTTTTACAGAGTCAACTCGTCGCAGATGAAATGCTCGTCTTTGGCCAACGACCAACGTATTCCGTTCATGCACGCCAATACGATTCAATGGGCACTCGGCTATGATTACCTGGTCCTTTTCAAGCTCAATTTCCACCAGGAAGCCATCATCATTTTTACGGATAATTTCACCCCAGCGCAGCTCATGCTCTAATCGTTTATAATGAGTCACTTCATGTAGACAAGCGGCCTGGGTAAGATTCTGGTCAAGGATTCTACGGATAGTGTTCCAGCCCCGCATGGAGACAAGCTCAAGCTGATTTTGCAAAGGAATACCGGATTGCTTGGCATAGTGCAGTGCTTGCAGGTAGTCGTCACCAAACAGGACAACAGTACCGGTCCCATACCAGCGAGACAGCATAGCCGAAAAGGTCTTCTCTATTTCGGCCACAACCTGACCTCGGCTTAAACCGTATTTATCGACAAAAGAATTGATGATTTCGTTGTAATGGGTCTGCATATTTCCGGATGTTATTTTTTCCTCCTATTATCTCTTTCCGGCCATGCAACGGTTTTTGAGGAATTATTTTCATTTTTCTCTGTTTTTATGTAAAAAAACAGTAATGTCCGGTTTGAAAATTGTATAAAAGCATCAAGTTAAACAACCTCCAGCAAAGCCGGTGAGGTTACCAAGCGAAAATTACTTATCGCTATGCATGATCAGCAATCCGAATTGGTATATAAACAAGCATTGCGTTGAGCAAACATAGTGGAAGTTCCGGTTCCCAGAACCTCCGATTTTTAGAATTGGCTATGGCCGCTTAAAAAGACAAATAGGAGGGAATCATGCCTGGAGCTTATGCACATATGACGTTGGTCAACATTTTGCGGGATCCGACCCGCTTGGAGGCGACTCCTGGTTTTACCGATGAGGCCATCTCAGCCCTATTAGAGTATTTCCGGTTTACGGAACTTGGTGCGGTCAGCCCCGACTATCCCTATCTTGCTATAGGGGATAGCAATGCAGCACAATGGGCCGATGCCATGCACTACACTCATACGGGAGCAATGATCCAGGCAGGGGCTGAGATTTTGGAGGGCATGGAAGGGGAGGAAAAACGAAAGGGGTTAGCGTGGCTTTTCGGCTATGCCGCCCATGTAACAATGGATGTGACCATCCACCCGATTGTTGCATTAAAGGTTGGGCCATACATGGAGAATAAGATGGCGCACCGGGTATGTGAAATGCATCAGGATGCGTATATCTTTCAACGGCTTAATCTGGGTCAGGTTGGCCTGTCTGAGCACCTTGATTCAGGGATAATGCGTTGCGGAGAATCGGGTGAAAGCCACAATCTCGATACCGCCATAGTTACCCTCTGGGACCAGATACTCCAAAAGAACCACCCTGAAAAGTATTCAAGCAACAGGCCTGACATCCAAAAATGGCATCATCGCTTTATGCAGGTTGTCGACAAAGTCGAAGACGGGAATAAACTTCTTCCTCTTTCCAGGCATGTGGCGGTTGATTGTGGGCTGACCTATCCAGCCGCCAAGTCAATTGATCGGGGAAAGTATATTGATAAATTACAAATCCCACAAAACCCTACGTCAATAGGGTTTCGTTCCTACGATGAAATTTTCGATATGGCGGTGGATAATGTTCGCGATATCTGGGCGGCGGTTGCCGCCGGCACTTTCTCGGGTGACACCCGTTACCTTAGCCAGATAGGTGAGTGGAATTTGGACACAGGCAAGAACGGCCAAGATGACAAACTTGTATTTTGGAGCTAAACGATGAAAATCACATTTTCGATGGTAGGTATTTTGCTGGTGTCGCTCACCGTGTCCGGATGCATGTTCTTTCGTACTGATGAGAGTAAGTCCTTGCGACCACTCGGTTCGGCCCTGACCAAATTAAGTTCAGAGATGGAATCTCTCGTCCGTTATCAGAATCCGCCTGCAGACGCTACAGACGAGGAGTTGCTCAGGTTGGCGACCAAAAATGATCCCGGCTTTCTTGACACCTTTCATGGGTACAAGATTCGTGTTCGTTCCCAGGATAGACATGCGATTCTTCTTCTTTGCTCAGCCGATGGCAAACAAGGCCTTCAAGAGGATCTTGGCTGTACGCCGTCTCTGGATCGCAACCTTTCGAAAGAGGATGCGGCGATGCCCTGTGATTTTTCCCTTTCAGTGGAGTTGGGGTGCCGATTGACAAAATGACTCTTGATAGACGTTTTGTCCTGGTTGTTCTCCATCATCTAATCTTCACCCCTGCTTGCAGAGATGAAGGTTAGATAGACTAAAATAGAGAGAAGTGAGTATACTGAGTACTGATCTTTTGGAAATATCTGGACCCTGGAAGGACCTTGACCAAGGTTCTCTAAAATGATGTCATCTTTCTGTATAACATTCCCATCCGGGGAAATATGCAGGTCAGGTGAATAACTTGTTGGACTTCAAAAAATCATTACAGAGAATAGAAATGGATAAAATTGTATTCGCACGTATCGCTTGGCACCCTCGCTATGATGGAAAATACCCATTACCATATACAGCAGCCTACTGGACTGAGAAACCTGATGCAGAATTTGCTGAATGGTTAAACTTTAAAGCAGTTAGAGGTAAATGCTATGGTTGGGTCAAACCTTCAAGCAGTTGGACTGCTGATTTGAAAAACCTAGAAGCAGGTTCAGAAACAGAATCTATTGAAGGGGTTACTGTGATCTGGGTAGCTCGTGACCCAAATGGTGGATCAAAAATAGTCGGTTGGTATGAAAATGCGACAATGTTCTCCAACCTGAAAGACCGTCCAAAACCTTTAAAATTTAGCTACTTGTTTGTTGCTCATTCCAAAGATTGTGTTTTATTAGAGGAGTCTCAGCGGACATTTAGAATTGAAAAAAACTTTAGAAATTTGTGGTACGCTAAGGATGAAACATCCTTTAAAGAAAAAGTAATAGAATTTCTTGCTGAAGGAGGGAGTGATCTATTCATTGATCCGGTAGAGACTGATTTTTCTGATATAGAAGGTAAAAGAAAATTGGTAAATCATTTAAGGGTTGAGCGGTCATCTAAACTTGTTAGGAAATTTAAAGAATCTTTGCAAGATTTTAAGTGTACTGTTTGTGATTTCGATTTCGAAAAACAGTATGGAGATATCGGTAGGCATTTTATAGAAGCACACCATATTAAACCTGTATCTTCATATAAATCAGATGGGATTACTAGTATAAAAGATTTAGCTGCCGTATGCTCAAATTGCCATCGAATGTTGCATCGAAACGTCCCTCAACCTTCAGTAAATGATCTGATTCAAACAATTAAAAAGAGAAAAAAATAGTCCAACAAGTCATTGCACCGGAAGCCGCAAAAAGCGCGGCTCTCGGTGAATTCCACGTTAGCAATTAACAAAAATACTTCATGAGTAAATCCCAAGAATTCGAAAAACTTATCTCGAGAATATATAAATTAATATCTGGAGATAAGGCTGAAGTGACTTGGAATGAAACTATTCCAGATCCAGATAACGAAAGTCAACAAAGACAAATAGATGTTCTAATCAAGAGAGAAGGTGTTGTTGCACATGTTGAATGTCGCACACACAATAAACCTCAAGATGTTAAATGGATAGAAGAATTAATTGGAAGAAAAATAAGCCTTGGTGCTGACTTCATTATCGCTGTATCTGACTCTGGCTTTACACAAGGTGCAGTTAAAAAGGCACAGCGATATGAAATAGTTTTAAGAAATTTAAGTGAGCTCAACGACGAAGAAATAAAAGCATGGGGGAGGAAGTCAAAAGTAACACTAACCTTTTATGGCTTCTTAAATATTGGAATACGCTTGCTTTTTAAAAATCATAGCGATTTAAATTTAAAAGAAATTGCTGAAGACTTACATTCAAAATCAGAATTCATCGATTCTCTTTTCAACACTATTAAATACGAACTAAATAAGCAAAAAGACATCAACTACCCGTGCTCAATATTTTGGACGACCCAGGCTCACAACATGGAGTTGTGTGGCAAAAAACTCGAAGGAATCACGATTAGAGCCGAGGTGCACACCTTCGAAGAAAATCTTGAGATCCCAACTGTTTCGATTTATGGAGATTATAACCCAAGTAGCTTTGATGCAATTAGTACGATGGTTGAGAAAAATTTAGATATTGAGCTTGAGGTCATAAAGTCAAACACAGAGGTTTCAGTCATATTGAATCTATCCAACCTGCCACAGGATTGGGGTAATTCTGTTTTGGCAGGAATCATTAAATGGAACTTTGGTCAACCAGTCAATTTGAAAGTTGAGAATATACATATGTATGGAACTCAAGAACAAAAGATGTATCTCGTAGGTGCTGAAGTAGGTCTTCAAGAATTCGGAACCTAATAAATTATATTTTTGCTAACAAAATATATTCACACCCGCAGGGAGAATTTTCACAGTGGACATCCCACGAATATTCAACATCACTGAAAGTGCTCACCGCATCCACAACCCGATCACACCCGAAAAGCTTGCCACTCTCGGTGCGGCGCTGCGTCTGGAATCGGGAGCCCGAGTGCTCGACCTCGGCAGCGGTTCGGGGGAGATGCTATGCACCTGGGCACGCGATCACGGCGTCATCGGCACCGGCATCGACATGAGCCAGTTGTTCACCGAGCAAGCGAAACTCCGCGCTGAAGAACTCGGCGTCGCTCATCAAGTCAAGTTCATCCATGGCGATGCTGCTGGCTATGTCTCTGACGATAAGGTCAGTGTGGCAGCCTGTGTCGGTGCCACTTGGATCGCCGGGGGAGTCGCTGGCACTATCGAGCTTCTGGCGCGGAGCCTGCGCACCAGAGGGATCATCCTCATCGGCGAGCCCTACTGGCGGCAGTTGCCGCAGACGGAAGATGTTGCCAAAGGGTGTCTTGCCAACTCAATCTCCGACTTTTTCATGCTCCCAGAACTTCTCGCGTCTTTCGGCCACCTTGGCTACGACGTCGTTGAAATGGTTATAGCTGACCAAGACGGCTGGGACAGATACGAGGCGGCCAAATGGCTCACCATGCGCCGATGGCTTGAAGCCAATCCCGACGACGAGTTCGCCAAAGATGTTCGAGCCAACCTGACCTCGGAACCCGAGCGCTACGCCACTTACACGCGTGAATACCTGGGCTGGGGTGTGTTCGCGCTGATGCCGCGGTGAGGCGCGATGACGAGTAGTTTGTGCACTGAATTGCCGCCTTGTTCGTTAGACGAAGCCGCTGTACCGGGCGTTAGTTCCACTGTGCTCCATTCCCGCCGGTGACTTCTACGTTATCAAAAGTCCATATATCTCCTATCGAGATTAACTGAATGGAACAGCCCATATTGCAAATCATCGGTATGCTCCATGGCGATATAACCAGCTTAGAGGATGCTCCCAAAAATTTTGATGAATCAGAAAAAATTGGGACATTAGAAATCTACCCAGAATGTCAGCCAGTAAAAATTGCATTTGGTTTCAGAGAATAGGTAACATAAAAGGAGCAGATTGATCATGAAAATCATTGGAATTGATGGAAGCCCGAGAAAAGATGGCAATACCGAGAAATTGGTGAAAATGGTACTTGCCGGTGCTCAAGATGCAGGAGGTCAGACTGAATTCTTGAAACTTGCAGATCTTACTATCAATTACTGCCAAGGGTGTGGAACCTGCAGGGCGAGCGGTAAGTGTGTGATGAAGGATGATATGGATCTTGTTGTCGATTCAATCCAACAGAGTGATGTTATCGTTCTGGGGTCACCAATTTATGCATGGCAGGTAAGCGGCACCACTAAAGTATTCATGGATCGACTATGCCGACTACTCACCCCGGAATACAAAAGCCGCCTGAACGGGCAAAAAAGAATAGCCTTTGCCTATACTCAGGGCAACCCAGATGGTGATATGTTTAAACCCTACTTTGATTACCAAGAAAAACTTTATTCATTTCTTGGCTTTACTTTGACAGGTAGAATCCAGGCAACTGGAACACGGGCAAAAGAGGATATTCTCTCCCAGGAAGAAACCTCAGCCAGAGCCGATTCTTTCGGACGAGATTTAGTTGTTTCAAAATAATAGTGACTGTCTTGCTATGCATTCACACTACAATATCACGAGGACTTACCTGATATGAAAATCTAATCAACTTTCATCCTAGCCCGCATTTCTCATTAGCCCAAAATCCTATCAGAAAACCACAACCGACTAACTAAATTTCTGTCCTTGAAGCCAATGATGACAGATGGCAACGACAAATGTCATCATTGGCCTGTCATTTTTCCCTGACAAGCGC